>JAJZVC010000082.1 GCA_021845865.1 Pseudomonadota bacterium
AGCGCTCTCCTGGAACGGGCGGATTCCCACGCCTTCAACCTGGTGGTGGTGGGCGAGTTCAAGCGCGGCAAGAGCAGCGTCATCAACGCCCTGATCGGCGCGGACATCCTGCCCGTGGGGGTGGTGCCCCTCACCGCCATCGCCACCGTGCTGTCCCACGGCGAGTGGCTGGCCGTCACCGTGGCGTTCCAGAACGGCGAGCGCCGGGAGGTTCCGCCTGAAGCCCTGTGGGACTATGTCACCGAGAAGGGCAACCCCCGCAACGAAAAAGGCGTGGCGGAAGTGTGGATCGCCTACCCCTCCGATTGGCTCAAGAGCGGCGTGCGGCTGGTGGACACGCCGGGCATCGGTTCGGTGTACCGGCACAACACCGACGTCACCTACCGCTTTCTGCCCCGCGCCGACGCCGTGCTGTTCCTCCTTTCCGTGGACCAGCCGGTGGGCCAGGCGGAGTACGACTTCCTGAAAAAGGTGGGCGAATACGCCGGCAAGATATTCTGCCTCCTCAACAAGGCGGACCTCCTCGCCGAAGAGGGCCTGGAGGAATCGGTGGCGTTCTCCACCCGCGTCATCGCCGAGGCCATGGGCCGGCCGGTGCCGGTTTTTCCGGTGTCGGCCCGCCTGGCCCTGGAAGGGCAGGCCGCCGGCGATGCCGGCTTGCTGGAGCTCAGCCGCTTTCCCGCCTTCTCCGCCGCCCTGTCCCGCTTCCTGATGGAGGAAAAAGGCAACGCCCTGGTGGTATCGGTGGCGCGGAATTTGCAGCGCCTCGTCTCCCAGGCCCGCTTCACCGCCGAGCTGGCGCGGCAATCCCTGCGCACCCCGGTGGAGGAATTGGAGCGGAAAATCGCCGCTTTCGAGGGAAAGCGCCAGGAGATCGCCCAGGCGAAGCACGATTTCGCTATTCTCCTGGAGAGCGAGATCAAGCAGCTCGCCAGCCTCGCCGTCGCCGACGACGTGGAGGCGTTCAAGACCCGCCTGACGCGGGAAATCGAGGCTGACACCGAAAAGAAGTTCGCGGAACTGCGCCATCTCCCCTCGGGGGAGTTGAGCGAAGTCCTGCAACGTTTCGTCATCGACGAGGTGCGGGACGGCTACGACGAGTGGCGGGAGCAGGAGGACGACAAGCTGGCGCAAGCCTTTCACGCCATCTGCGCCCGCTTCACGGCGAAAATCGACGAGACCGTGGACGAGCTCTACCGCTTCTCCTCGGAGCTGTTCGCCATCCCCTTCGGCGCGGTGCGGGCCGAATCCGGCTGGAGCGTCCAATCGGGCTTCTACTACAAGTTCTGGAGCGAGCCGCCCAGCCTGCGGATCATCACCTCGTCCTTCGTCCTCGCCCTGCCCAAGTTCCTCGGCGACCGCCTGATCCTGAAGGAAGCGCTGAACCATGCCCGCGACACCGCCGACACCCAGGCCGGGCGGCTGCGCTACGACTTCGCCCAGCGCCTGGACAAGAGCATGCGCGCCTTCAAGGCCGCCATGCTGGGCCGCATCGACGCCACCCTGGAAGGCATCGAAACCGCCGTGCGCCGGGGAGTGGAAATCGGCGCCGTGGGCACGCGGGAAGCGGACGCCAGGGAACGGGAGCTGTTCTCCACCCTTGAGGCGCTGGATGGACTGGCGGCCAGGCTGGAACGGCTCATGGCACAGGCGGGCGGTTTGTAATGGGAAACGACGCCTACTGCCTGAGCTGCTTTTCCCTCATCCCGGCCGGGGCGGAGGTCTGCCCGGCGTGCGGCGCGCGCGCCGACGCCTTTTCGGCCCTGGATTACCGGGAAAAGCTGGTCCACGCCCTGCTGCATCCCCTGGACGACGTGCGGATGCGCGCCATCATCGCCCTGGGGCTGCGGGGCGAGCCAGAGACGGCGGACGCCCTGGTGGAATGCGCCCTGCGCCACCCCACCGACGTGGTGGCGGGCCTGGAAATCGTCCGCGGCCTGGCCCGGGTGAAGGACATCGGCGTGGGGCGGGACGTCCTGGCCGTGCTGAAGGAACGCCACCCCGCCCACACCGTGCGGGAAGCGGCGGCCCATGCCCTCCAAGGAGAAACCGATGCTTGAAATCGCCATTCCCGGCGCGGAACCCCTGCGCCTTGACCATCTCGTCGCCGACTTCAACGGCACCCTGGCGGTGGATGGCGAGCTGCTGCCCGGCGCCGGCGAGGCGTTGCGCCGCCTGGCGGAAAAACTCGCCCTCCACGTGGTGACGGCGGACACCTTCGGCAGGGCCAGGGACGCCCTGGCCGGCATCCCCTGCGAACTCGCCATCCTGCCGGAAGGCGGCCAGGATTCCGCCAAGCTGCGCTACGTCGAGGCCCTCGGCGCCGCCCGCTGCGCATGCCTTGGCAATGGCCGCAACGACCGCTTGATGCTGGCGGCGGCGGGCCTGGGCATCGCCGTGATGCAGGGGGAAGGAGCGGCGGTGGAAACCCTGCTGGCGGCGGCAGTGGCCGTGCCCGACGTCAACGCGGCCCTGGGGCTGCTGCTTTATCCGCGGCGGCTGGTGGCCACGTTGCGGACCTGATTCGTAATCCACAGAAAAGAAGGAATGACATGCTTAGGGCGCTTTTCAATCTACCCCGTACCGTCTGGCTGCTTGGCCTGGTGAGCCTGTTCAACGACTCTACCTCCGAGCTGGTTTATCCCCTGGTGCCCCTGTTCCTGGCCTCGGTGCTGATGGCCGGCCCCAAGGCGCTGGGCCTGATCGAGGGCATCGCCGAGGCCACCGCCAGCCTGCTGAAGCTTTTTTCCGGCGTGCTCATGGACAAGCGCGGCCACGCCAAGGGCTGGGTGGCGGCGGGCTACGGCCTGGCCGCCCTGTCGCGCCCACTGTTCTACCTGGCGGGGAGCTGGCCCGTGGTGCTGGCGCTGCGCTTCGCCGACCGGGTGGG
>JAJZVC010000083.1 GCA_021845865.1 Pseudomonadota bacterium
CCCTCCATCGCCACCCCCCTGGCCAATTTTCACCTGGCGGGGGATTACACCGAAGGGGATTATCCCGCCACCCTGGAGGGCGCGGTGCGTAGCGGCATCGCCTGCGCGGCGAGAATAACGGGTTAAGAACCGATGGCGTGAGCGGAGGAACGCAGCAACACCACGGGACACCTCACTTCACCCAGCAACGCGCTATCGGCGGCGGACAAACCGTCGCCGCTTCCGAGGACCAGAACCCGCGCCCTTTCCCGGGCCGCCAGCATGGTCCAGTCGGCCTCTGGCCAGACGGTAAGGCGGGCCGCCACGCCCCGCTGGCGCAGCCAGGCCCGCGCTGTTTCAAGCAAGGCGCCGTCAACCGCCGCCACCAGCAGATTTCCCTCCTCCTGCGCGAGGTCCCGGGCTAACGGCAGCACCTCCGCCACGTCCGCCTCTCGGCGCAGCAGCGCCAGGGCCGGGCCAGCGCTACCGTGACGAAGAGCGGCAGGGCGGCAAAACACCAGCATATCCGCGCTACCTGCCGCCGCCATCATCGCATCCAGCAAGCGGCCCCGTTCCACCTGGAAGGACCAAGCAAGGCGTTCCCGTTCGGCCATTTCCTCCATCAGGGCCCGCATCCGCTCCGCCTGCTGGCGGAAGGCGCGCTCCACGGCGGCGAAGTCGAGGGGTTGGGAGCGCGCCGAGGCATGGCCGACGGTGCGTGCGAAGGGCAGACCGGCCAGGCGCAGGAGGTCGATGTCCTCCACATACAGGCCGTGCAGTTCGGCCTGGAGGCGCGAGGCCAGGAAGGCGGCGGTGGAAAGGGCGCCGACGGCGGCCTCGGCATCATCCAGTGCCACCAGGATACGGCCCGCCGCCGTCCGCTCAACGGGCGGGGGGGCCATATTTCCTCCGCCGGTGTTTTTCCTCTTTTTCGCCGTGGGCGTGGCGCACCTTGGAGAACTCCTCCAGGCGATTCATCACCAGGGCATTGATGCTGCCCTCAGGCGCATGGCCCGAGGCGTCCAGCTCGCCCACCGGCGTGCCGGTGAGCAGTTCCACCGCCTGATCCACGGTGTCCACGGCATAGACGTGGAACTTGCCCTGCCGCGCCGCTTCCACCACGTCCTCCCGCAGCATCAGGTGCTTGACGTTGGCGCGAGGGATCAGCACCCCCTGGCCGCCAGTAAGGCCGCGCTCCCTGCAGATATCGAAAAAACCCTCTATCTTCTCGTTCACCCCGCCGATGGGCTGCACCTCGCCATGCTGGTTGACCGATCCCGTCACCGCCAAGGACTGCTTGACGGGCACCCCGGCCAGGGACGACAGCAGGGCGCAGAGTTCGCCCACGGAAGCGCTGTCCCCCTCCACCTCGCTGTAGGACTGCTCGAAGGTCAGGCTGGCGGCGAGAGACAGGGGGTGCTCCCGGGCATAGCGCTGGGCGAGGAAGGAGGACAGGATCAGCACCCCCTTGGAATGAATAGGACCGGAAAGCTCCACCTCGCGCTCGATGTCGATCAGCTCCCCTTCCCCCACCCGCGTGGTGGCGCTGATGCGGGCGGGGTGGCCGAAAGCGAAGTTGCCCAGGTCGATCACCACCAGGCCGTTCACCTGGCCCACACGCTCGCCGTCGGTGTCGATCATCAGGGTGCCGCGCAGGATTTCCTCGTTGATTTTCTTCCGCAGCCGGTCGGCGCGGCGGATGCGGCTGTCGATGGCCTGCTGCACGTCGGCGGCGGTCACCGCTTCCCCCTTGGCTTCCCGCCCCCAGAAATCGGCCTCCCGCAGCAGGTCGGCGAGACCGCGCATGTGGGTGGAGAGTTTTTCGGCGTCGTCGGCGCTGCGGGCGGCATGCTCGATCACCCGCGCCACGGCGCCGCGGTCGAAGGGCAGCAGACCCTCCCGCTGGGCCAGGGTGGCCACCAGACGGGCGTACAAGCCATGGGTTTCGGCATTGCGGTCGATTTCATCCTCGAAATCCGCCGCCACCTTGAACAGCTCGGCGAAGTCCGGATCGTATTCGCACAGCAGGTAGTACAGCTGGCGCTCGCCAAAGAGGACCACCTTGACGTCGAGGGGAATCGGCTCGGGTTCCAGGGAAACGGTGCTCACCAGCCCGAGCATCTGCCCCACGGACTCGATGCGGATTTCCCGGGAACGCAGCACGCGCTTCAGGCTGTCCCAGGCAAAGGGCTGAACCAGGAGGCGGTAGGCGTCCAGCAGGAGGTAACCGCCGTTGGCACGGTGCAAGGCGCCGGCCTTGACCAGGGTGAAGTCCGTGACCAGCGCCCCCCATTGGGAGAGGTGTTCCACCCTTCCCACCAGGTTGCCGTACATGGGGTGGTCCTCGTACACCACCGGCGCCCCTTCCGCCTCCTTGCGGTCCACCAGGACGTTGACCTGGTAGCGCTTGAAGAACTCCTCGCCGCCGCCCCCCGAAAGCGGGTTGGGATTGGGTTCCTCGGAACGGCGGAATTCGTCCAGGTGCTCGATCACGTCCTTCTTCACGGCATCGAGATAGGCCAGCACCGGCTGCTCCTCGACATACTGTTCGCGCAGGCTGTCCAGCAGCTGACCGACGGTCACCTGGCTGATTTCCTGATTGAGTTCCTTGATCTTGCGCCGCCGTTCACGCCGCCACTGGGGAATCTGGTGGATGATCTTCTGCAGCCGCTCCTGGAAGGTGGCCACCACGGCCTCG
>JAJZVC010000011.1 GCA_021845865.1 Pseudomonadota bacterium
TCCCCCCGGGACCGGGAAATCGCCGCTGTCCTCGGCCCCGCCCTGCGGGAACGGGGGCTGTTTCTTGTCGGCCTTGATGTCATCGGCGACTGGCTGACCGAAATCAACGTCACCAGCCCTACCGGGATGGTGGAAATCGCCGCCCAGACCGACTGCAAGCCCGCCGCCCTGTTCATGGATGCCCTGGAGCGCCGGTGCGCCTGAAGGGACTGCTGATCATCGGGTTGGTCCTGTTTCTGGCCGGGTGCGGACGGGAGCAAGCCTACCAGCAGCAGAGCTACGTTTTCGGCACCCTCGTCGAGGTGACCCTTTACGGCGAGAAGGAGGCCCGGGCCAAGCAGCTCGAAGCCCAGGTGCTGGCGGATTTCGACCAGCTCCACCACACGCTCCATGCCTGGGAGCCCGGCACCCTGGCGCGGATGAACGAGGTGTTCGCCAACAGCCCGGCCAAGGCCGCCATCACCCCCGGCATGATTCCCATCATCCAGGATGCGACCCGTCTTTCCGAGCAGTCCGGGGGGCTGTTCAATCCCGCCATTGGCCGGCTGATTCAGCTGTGGGGCTTCCAGAGCGACGAATTCAAGCCGGTCCGGCCCGACCCGGACAAGATCGCCGCCCTGGTGAAAGAAAATCCCAAGATGACCGACATCGTCATCGACGGCATCCGTTTCTACAGCAAGAACCCGGCGGTGAAGCTGGACCTGGGGGGCTACGGCAAGGGCTATGCCCTCGACGTGGCGGCGGACTACCTGCGCGGCCAGGGGGTGAAGAGCGCCCTGGTGAACATCGGCGGCAACATCATCGCCATCGGCCGCCACGGCGACCGGCCCTGGCAGGTGGCCATCCAGCACCCGCGCAAGCCCGCCCCCCTGGCCACGCTGGAGCTGAGGGACGGCGAGGCCATTGGCACCTCCGGCGACTACCAGCGCTATTTCATGCTGGACGGCAAGCGCTACTGCCACATCATCGACCCCCGCACCGGCTACCCCGCCCAGGGAGTGGAGGCGGTGACGGTGCTGATTCCCCCCGGCAAGGGCGCGGGAGTGCTGTCCGACGTGGCCTCCAAGCCGGCGTTCATCGCCGGGGTGGCGGGGTGGCGCGAGGCGGTGAAGAAAATGGGGGTGGAGGAGGCCATGCTGATCGATGGCAAGGGGGAGGTGTACATCACCACGGCCTTGAGAAAGCGGCTCAAGTTCCTGGAACCGGGGCTGAGAATCCACGAGGTGCCCTAGCGGGGTATAATTTGGCCCATCGCGGGGGTTAACCCTAAACAAAGGTTTCGACATGATCGGGGTACTTATTGTCTCCCACGGCAACCTGGGAGAAAGTCTTATCCAATGCGCCGCCCACGTGCTGGGCGGCCCGGTGCCGCAGCTGGAGCAGCTCAACGTCAGCGCCAAGGATGATCCGGCCGCCGTGCTGGCGGCTCTGCAGGGAATGGTGCAGCGTTTGAACCAGGGGGATGGCGTGCTGATCCTGAGCGACATTTACGGCGCCACGCCGAGCAACGTGGTCTGCCGCCTGCTGGACCCGGGCAGGGTGGAAGGGGTGGCGGGGGTCAACCTGCCGATGCTGATTCGGGCCCTGACCTACCGCAGCGAGCCTTTGCCCATCATGGTGCAGAAGGCCATTTCCGGCGGCGTGGAGGGCGTGCTGCACATTACCAGCGAGGTTTGCCGTGTTGCATGAGGAGATCGAAATCATCAACAAGCTCGGCCTGCACGCCCGTGCTTCGGCCAAGCTGACCCAGACCGCGGGGAAATTCCAGAGCGAGGTCTGGCTGTCGCGCAACGGCAAGCGGGTCAACGCCAAGAGCATCATGGGCGTGATGATGCTGGCGGCGAGCAGGGGCAGCGTCATCGGCGTCGAAACCGAGGGCGAGGACGAGGGGGAGGCCATGCAGGCGCTGCGGGAACTCATCGCCGACCGTTTCGGGGAAGAGGAATAGCCATGAGCTTCACGCTCCACGGGGTCGGCGTCGGCGGCGGCATCGCCATCGGCCATGCCCATCTGGTTTCCCACGAAACCCTGGATGTCCTCTATTTCGTCCTGCCGAGTTTCCTGGTGCCCCAGGAAGTGGAGCGTTTCGACCAGGCCATCGCCGCCACCCGGGCGGAAATGGAGAGCCTGCGCGCCAGCATCCCCGCCAGCGCGCCCGCCGAACTGTCGGCCTTTCTCGATCTGCACCTGATGATCCTGGGGGATTCCACCCTGTCCGAGGCGCCGAAGCGGATGATCGAGGAGCAGCGCTGCAACGCCGAGTGGGCCCTGAAGCAGCAGATGGAAGCCCTGATCGCCCAGTTCGAGAGCTTCGACGACGCCTACTTGCGGGAGCGCCGCCACGACGTGGTGCAAGTGGTGGAGCGGGTGATGAAATCCCTCCTCGGCCACCCCGGCCAGTCCCCCTTCGAGGGCGGCAAGGCCAAGGAAAACAGCATCCTGGTGGCCCACGACCTCAGCCCGGCGGACATGATCCTGTTCAAGCAGAACCAGTTCGCCGCCTTCATCACCGACGTGGGCGGGACCACTTCCCACACCGCCATTCTGGCCCGCAGCCTGAGCATCCCGTCGGTGGTGGCGCTGCACAACGCCCGCCAGCTCATCAACGAGCACGACCAGATCATCGTCGACGGCAGCCAGGGGGTGGTGATCGTCAACCCCGACCGGGCCATTCTCGACGAGTACAGGCTGCGCCAGGAACAGTGGGAACTGGAGCGGCAGAAGCTCAAGCGCCTCAAGACCGCCAAGGCCACCACCCTGGACGGCACCCATATCGAACTGATGGCAAATATCGAGCTGGCCGAGGACATCGACCAGGTGAAGGCCCACGGCGCGGAGGGCATCGGCCTGTTCCGCAGCGAATTCCTGTTCATGAACCGGGACGACCTGCCTTCCGAGGATGAGCAGTTCGAGGCCTACCGCAAGGTGGCCAAGGCCATGAAGGGTCTCCCGGTCACCGTCCGCACCCTGGACCTGGGCGCCGACAAGCAGCCCCGCTTCGCCGTCCAAACCAGCGACAACCCCGCTCTCGGCCTGCGGGCCATCCGCCTCTGCCTGGCCGAGCCGCAGATGTTCCTCACCCAGCTGCGGGCCATCCTGCGGGCCTCCCACTACGGCGCCATCCAGATACTGGTGCCCATGCTCACCTCCCTCGGCGAGCTCAATCAGACCCTGGCCCTGGTGGAGCGGGCCAAGCAGAGCCTGAAGGAGGAGGGGATTCCCTTCGACGAGGCCATCAAGCTGGGGGGCATGATCGAGGTGCCGGCGGCGGCCCTCACCGTCAAGTCCTTGGCCAAGAAGCTGGATTTCCTTTCCATCGGCACCAACGACCTGATCCAGTACACCCTGGCCATCGACCGCACCGACGAAGCCGTGGCCAAGCTCTACGACCCCCTTCATCCGGCGGTGCTGAAGCTGGTGGCCGCCACCATCCATACCGGCCGCATGCTCGGCATTCCCGTGGCGGTGTGCGGGGAAATGGCGGGGGACGCGAGCCTCACCCGCCTGCTGCTGGGTTTCGGCCTGCGCGAGTTCTCCATGCACCCGGCCCATTTGCTGGCGGTGAAGCAGCAGATTCTGAAGACCAATCTGCCCACGGCCGAGAGCCTGGCGCAGAAGGTGCTCAAGGCCTGGGAGCCGGAAAAGATCCTGGCGCTGGTGGCCAAGCTGAACGAGGCCTGAGCCTTTTCTTCGAGATATAATGGCCGCCATGCACCCATCCAATTCCGTCGGCATCGTCGTTCCCCAGACCGCGCGCTTCGAGGAGCCCCTTACCCTGCGCAGCGGAGCGGTGCTGGCCGGTTTCGAACTGGTGTACGAGACCTATGGCAGCCTCAATGCCGACCGTTCCAACGCCGTTCTTATTTGCCACGCCTTGTCGGGCACCCATCACGTGGCGGGCTTCCACTCCGAACAGGACAAGAAGCCCGGCTGGTGGGACAACATGGTGGGCCCGGGCAAGCCCATCGACACGGACAAATATTTCGTCATCGGGGTCAACAACCTGGGGGGCTGCCATGGCTCCACCGGGCCTTCCAGCCCCAATCCCCGCACCGGCAAGCCCTACGGCGCCGATTTCCCGGTGGTGACGGTGGAGGACTGGGTGCTGACCCAGTCCCTGCTGGCCGACCGCCTGGGCATCGAGCGTTTCGCCGCCGTGGTCGGCGGCAGCCTGGGGGGGATGCAGGCCCTGCACTGGACCCTCGCCTTCCCCGAACGGGTGCGCCACGCCCTGGTGATCGCCTCCGCCCCCGGCCTCACGGCCCAGAACATCGCCTTCAACGACGTGGCCCGGCAGGCGATATTGACCGACCCGGATTTCCACGGCGGCAATTACTACGAGCACGGCGTGGTTCCCCGCCGAGGCCTGCGCCTGGCGCGGATGCTGGGCCATATCACCTACCTGTCCGACGACGTGATGGGTTCCAAGTTCGGCCGCATGCTGCGCACCGAGGACTTCGGCTTCGGCTACGGGGTGGAATTCGAGATCGAGTCCTACCTGCGTTATCAGGGGGACAAGTTCGCCGAGAGCTTCGACGCCAACACCTACTTGCTGATGACCAAGGCCCTCGACTACTTCGACCCCACCCATCGCCACAAATGCAGCCTGGCCGAGGCCCTGAAGCCCGCCACGGCGGATTTCCTGGTGGTGTCCTTCACCACCGACTGGCGCTTTTCCCCCGAGCGCTCCCGGGAAATCGTCCAGGCCCTGCTGGATAACCGGCGCAAGGTGAGCTACGCGGAAGTCACCTCCAGCCACGGCCACGACGCCTTCCTGATGGTGGACGAGTACTACCACGGCGTGGTGCGGGCCTACATGGACAACATTGCCGTGGGAGGCCAGGCATGAACAAGACCATGCTCCCGCCCAGCGGCGGCCCCCGCGCCGATTTCGCCCTGATCGCCGGCTGGGTCACCCCCGGCGCCCGGGTGCTGGACCTGGGCTGCGGCGACGGTTCCCTCCTGGCCTACTTGCGTGACGCCCGGGGGGCCGACGGCTACGGGGTGGACATCAGCGACGCCGATATCCTGGCCTGCACCCAAAAAGGCATCAGCGCCATCCAGATGAACCTGGAGGAGGGGCTGTCCATTTTCGGCGACGATTCCTTCGACTACGTCATCCTGTCCCAGACCCTGCAGACGGTGATGCACGTGGAGGGTCTGCTGCAGGAAATCCTGCGGGTGGGCAAGCAGGGCATCGTCACCTTCCCCAACTTCAGCTATTGGCATCGCCGCTGGCAGATCATGATGGGCCACATGCCGGTGTCCGAGGACCTGCCCTACCAGTGGTTCAACACCCCCAACATCCACCTGTGCACGATCAAGGATTTCGATGCCTTCTGCGGCAGCCGCAGCATCCGCGTCCTGGAGCGGGCGGTGCTGACCGGCGGCAGGCCGGTGGCGTTGCTGCCCAACCTATTGGGCAGCCTGGCGGTGTATCGTCTCAGCCGTCTTGCCTGAACTCCCGCCGCTCCTTCGCCTCTAATAGTTGAGCGATTTGCTCGACAAACGGGAAGGAGGGCGAAAATGAAAACCCTGGCCACATTCATCCTGCCGCTGCTGCTGTGGGCGGCCACGCCGGCCCTGGCGGAGCGTTCCCAGACCTTCGGCGATCTCACCGTCCATTACAACGTCATCACCACCGACACCCTGACGCCGGAAATCGCCCGGGCCTACAACATCACCCGCAGCAAATACCGGGGGTTGCTCACGGTCTCGGTGCTGCGGCCCAACAAGCTGGGCGTCGGCGAGCCGGTGGCGGCCAAAATGGACGCCTACGCGGTGAATCTGAGCGAACAATTGCGCAACATCGACATGCGCGAGGTCCGGGAAGGCAGGGCCATCTATTACCTCGGCACGTTCAGCGTCGCGCCCCAGGAAACCCTGCGCTTCACGGTGAATATTCATGCCGAGGGGGCCAAGAACAAGCTGGAGTTCCAGCAGGTCCTCCTGCCCTAGGGCAGCCGTCAGAAGCCTGCCAGGCGGACCAGCCCCAGGACGCCGAAGCCGGCCACCAGCAGGCCGGCGACGATGCGGACGGCGGGCTTTTGCATGAACGCCTTGATCTGGCGGGCGAAGAGGCCCATGGCCAGCAGGTTGGGCAGGGTGCCGAGGCCGAAGGCCAGCATCAGGACTCCCCCTTTCAGGGCGCTGCCGCTGGCGAGGGCCAATACCAGCACGCTGTAGACCAGGCCGCAGGGCAGCCAGCCCCACAACAGGCCGAGGGCGAAGGACTGGGGAACCGACTGCACGGGCAGGAAGTGCTTGGTATAGGGCTGCAGTTTCTTCCACAGCCAGCTGCCGGCGCGCTCGATGTACACCACCGCCTGCCACAGGCCGGCGAGGTAGAGCCCGAGGGCGATCAGCAGCAGACTGGCCAAGCCGTAGAGCAGCAGCTGTACCGGCAGGACGTTGTTCAGCAGCAGTCCTCCCGAGCCCACGGCGCCAGCGAGGAATCCGCCGGCGGTGTAGCTGACGACGCGCCCGCCGTTGTAGCCGAGGAGAAAGCGCCAGGGCGTGGCCTGGCCCGGCATCTGCAGGGACAGGGCGCCGACGATGCCGCCGCACATGCCGATGCAGTGGGTGCCGCCGAGAAGTCCGACGAGGAAAGCGCTGAGGTAGGAGAGTTCGACCATGGTGCGGGGAGCCTGCTGAAACAGGCCACGATTGTGGCACAGGCCGGAAGTTTTCCCAAATCGCCTTTGTCGGGCGGGCTTTTTTCCGGTAAGGTGCGGGCCCATGAGCGCGACGAAATCCTCCCTGAGCCAGGCCATCCTCAACCGGCGGATGCTGATCTGCATCCTCACCGGCTTCAGCTCCGGCCTGCCCCTGTTCATCCTCATCAACCTGCTGCCTGCCTGGCTGCGGACCGAGGGTATCAGCCTGAAGGCCATCGGCCTCTTCGCCCTGATCCAGTTTCCCTACACCTGGAAATTCCTCTGGTCGCCCTTTCTCGACCACTACGCCCTGCCTTGGCTGGGCCGGCGGCGGGGCTGGATGCTGGCGACCCAGCTCGGCCTGCTGGCGGCCATCGCCGCCCTGGGCGGCTTGTCCCCCGCCGCGGATCTGGACCTGGTCGTGCTGTTGTCGGTGCTCGTGGCTTTCCTCTCCGCCACCCAGGACATCGTCCTCGACGCCTACCGCCGGGAGCTGCTGCCCGACGGCGAACTGGGCCTGGGCAACGCCATCCACGTCAACGCCTACAAGGTGGCCGGCCTGGTGCCCGGCGCCCTGTCGCTGATCCTGGCCGACCACCTGCCCTGGTCCCAGGTTTATCTCGTCACCGCCCTCTTCATGCTGCCGGGGATGGCCATGACCCTGCTGGTGAAGGAGCCCGTCCTGGCGGATGGACGCCCCAGGACCCTGCGGGAAGCGGTCATCGAGCCTTTCCACGAATTCCTCACCCGCCACGGCTGGCGCGACGCCGCCCTGGTGCTGGCCTTCATCTTTCTCTACAAGCTCGGCGACAGCATGGCCACCGCCCTGGCCACGCCCTTCTACCTGGACATGGGTTTTTCCAAGACCGAGATCGGCCTGGTGGCGAAGAACGCCGGCCTGTGGCCCAGCGTCATCGGCGGCCTGCTGGGGGGAATCTGGATGGTGCGCCTGGGAATCAACCGGGCCCTGTGGATTTTCGGCGTGGTGCAGATGGCGGCCATTCTCGGCTTCGCCTGGCTGGCCCAGATGGGGCCCCAGACGGAAATCACCCCCGCCCACCTCACCGCCCTGGCCTTGGTGATCGGCATCGAGGCCCTGGGGGTGGGCCTGGGCACCACCGCCTTCGTCGCCTACATCGCCCGCACCACCCACCCGGCCTACACCGCCACCCAGTTCGCCCTCTTCACCAGCCTGATGGCGGTGCCCCGCACTTTCACCAACGCCACCACCGGCTGGCTGGTGGAGCAGATGGGCTGGCATGCCTTCTTCCTGCTATGCGCCGTTCTGGCGCTGCCGGGAATGGCGCTGCTGGTGAAAGTGGCGCCGTGGAACGGGGATCAGAAGGCCCCGTCGTAATCCGCCGTCAGGGGCGCGTGGGCGCTTGGAAGCGTTGCGGGGGATGACCGGTTTTCCGCGCCGGGCGCGGGGCGATGGCATCCACGTCCCCGTGCTATCATTCGCCCCCATCCATCATGCGTATCCAACATATCCGACAACGCCTGCGCGACCTGGGCGCCCTGCCTTGCCACGAGGGGCGCGTGCTGCGGGTTTGGGCTCAGGGACTATCCCTGGGCACCAAAAGGCTGCGCGCCGAGGACTTTCTTCCCCTGGCCTTGCGCAATGCCATGCCCGACCTCCTCGCCGAGTTGCGGGGGTTGGCGCGGCTGCATTCCGAGCACCCCGGCGAGGACGGCTCGGCCCGCCTGCTGCTGGAGCTAACCGACGGCCAGACGGTGGAAAGCATCCTGCTGCCCCGGGATGGGCTGTGCGTCTCCACCCAGGTCGGCTGCGCCGTGGGTTGCGTGTTCTGCATGACTGGCCGCAACGGCCTGCGGCGTCAGCTGGGCAGCGCAGAAATCGTCGCCCAGGTGGTCCTGGCCCGCGGTCGCCGGGCAGTGAAAAAGGTCGTGTTCATGGGCATGGGGGAACCGGCCCACAACCTGGACAACGTGCTGGAGGCCATCGACCTGCTCGGCGCGGAGGGCGGCATCGGCCACAAAAACTTGGTTTTCTCCACCGTCGGCGACCGGCGCGTCTTCGAGCGGCTGCCCCAGGCCACGGTGAAGCCCGCCCTGGCCCTCTCCTTGCACACCACCGACGCCGCCCTGCGCCGGCGTCTGCTCCCCAAGGCGCCGGACATCACGCCGACCGAACTGGTCGAACTGGGCGAGGCCTACGCCCGCAGCACCGGCTACCCCATCCAGTACCAGTGGACCCTGCTCGAAGGGATCAACGACACGGATGCGGAGCTGGAAGGTATTGCGCGGCTGCTGGCCGGCAAATACGCGGTGATGAATCTGATCCCCTACAACAGTGTCGACGGCTTCGGCTATCGGCGCCCCAGCTGGGAACGGGCTGCGGAGATGGCGCGAATTCTCCACCGGCAGGGCATCCTCACCAAGTTGCGCCACTCCGCGGGGCAGGACGTGGAGGGCGGCTGCGGGCAATTGCGGGCGAGAACGCTGGCGAAGGGCGTCTTCCCGGCGCCGTCGCAGGGCCTGTAGGATCCTTGGCGCGTCAACGGACGGTGCGGCAAAGATCGACCTGCCGGTTCAGATGTTCCAGCCGTAGTCGATCGTCAGGGGCGCGTGGTCGCTGAAGCGGGATTCCTTCCACACCGCCGCCTGCTGGGCGGTGGCCGCCACACCGGGGGTTGCGAGCTGGTAGTCGATGCGCCAGCCCACGTTCTTGGCCCAGGCTTGCCCCCGGTTGGACCACCAGGTGTAGGCCTCGCCGGTGGCGTCGGGGCAGAGGCGGCGGTGGACGTCCACCCAGCCCGCATCGCTCAGCACCTTGGTCATCCAGGCCCGCTCCTCGGGCAGGAAGCCGGAGTTTTTCTGGTTGCTCTTCCAGTTCTTGAGGTCGATTTCCTGGTGGGCGATGTTCCAGTCGCCGCAGATGACGATTTCTCGTCCCGATTTTCTTAGTTCCACCAGATGGGGGTAGAACTCCTCCATGAAGGCGAACTTGGCCGCCTGGCGCTCGGGGGAGCTGGAGCCGGAGGGAACGTAGACCGACACCACGCTCAAGCCGCCGAAATCGGCCCGCACGTAGCGGCCCTCGGCGTCGAAACCGGGATGGCCGATGCCTTCGACCACCCGGTCGGGGGCCCGGCGGCAGTACAGCCCGACGCCGCTGTAGCCCTTCTTCTCCGCATAGTGGAAATAGCCGTGATAGCCGTCGGGAGCGAGCATGTGCGGCGCCATGTCCGCCGCCTGGGCCTTCAGTTCCTGGACGCAGACCACGTCGGCGTCCTGGCGGGCCATCCAGTCGAAAAATCCCTTGCTGGCGGCTGAACGGATGCCGTTCAGATTTGCGGATATAATGCGCAATGAAGCCTTCCTTTTGTGTGAGAACCCGATGTCCGATTTCCGGCAGGAATTCCTGCAGTTCGCTCTCGACCGCGGCGCCTTGCGCTTCGGCGAATTCAAACTCAAGTCCGGGCGCCTGTCGCCCTACTTCTTCAACACCGGCCTGTTCAACGACGGCGACGCCCTGCGCCGGCTGTCGCAATTTTACGCCAAAGCCATCCTTTCCGCCGGGCTGGAGTTCGACATGCTCTTCGGCCCCGCCTACAAGGGCATTCCCCTGGCGGCGGGGGTGGCCATCGCCCTGGCGGCGGCGGGGGTCAACAAGCCCTTCGCCTTCAACCGCAAGGAAGCCAAGGACCACGGCGAGGGCGGCGTCATCGTCGGCGCCCCCCTGGCGGGCCAGGTTCTGATCGTGGACGACGTGATTTCCGCCGGCACCTCGGTGCGGGAGTCGGTGGCCATCATCCAGGCCAACGGCGCCACCCCCTGCGGCGTGGCCATCGCCATCGACCGCATGGAGCGGGGAACCGGCGCCCTGTCGGCGGTGCAGGAGGTGGAGCAGGCCAACGGCATTCCGGTGATCAGCATCGCCAATCTCAACGACCTTCTCGGCTACCTGGGCCACAGCACGGAAATGGCCCGGCATCGCCCGGCGGTCCTGGAATACCAACGCCAGTATGGAATCTGAAGAACGGAGACTTGCCATGAAAAAATTCCTCTTGTTGCTCGCCGCCCTCGCCGTCAGCCAGCCCGCCCTGGCGAAAATGTACAAATGGGTGGATGAAAAAGGCGAGGTCCATTACGGCGACACCGTCCCGCCCCAGTACGCCAACCAGGGGCGGGAGGAGCTGAGCAAGAAGGGGACGGTGCTGAAGAAGACCGAGGGGGCGCTGACCCCCGAGCAGCGCCAGGCCAAGGAAGCCGAGGAGGCCCAGAAGAAGGCCGAGCAGCAAAAGGCCCTGGAGCAGAAGCGCCGGGACAAGGCCCTGCTCAACACCTACACCAATGAAAAGGAAATCGACCTCACCCGCGACCGCAACCTGAAGCCCCTGGACATGCAGATCCAGAGCCTGCAGGATGACTTGAAGCGGGCCAAGGGCGCCGATGCCGCCGCTATTCAGAGCCAGATCGAGCAGAAGAAAAAGGAGCGGGAAGCCGTTCGCCAGCGGTTCGATGCCGACAAGTTGCGCTTTCGCGAGTTGACCGGCACCACTCCGCCGGCTACCCAGCCGACGCCGATCGTGCTGCCGAAGCCGGCGAAATAAACAGGATAGCCACGGGCGGCTGCTCCCTTGTGATTGATTTTGACCAGGAGACTATTTCCATGAGGCGCACCCTGCTGACCGTTGCCCTTTGTTTATCCGCCGCCTTTGCCCACGCCGAAGGCGGTTCCCATTGGACTTATGAAGGAACCGAAGGCCCCGGGCACTGGGGGGAACTGGACCCGGCCTTCAAGCTGTGCTCCAGCGGCAAGAACCAATCCCCCATCGATCTGAAGGAATTCGTCGCCGCGGACCTCAAGCCGATTCGCTTCGCCTACCAGCCGGGCACGCGCGCCATTCTTAACAACGGCCACACCATCCAGGTGAACTACGCGCCCGGCAGTTCGATCACCATCAACGGCCACCGCTTCGAGCTGAAACAGTTTCATTTCCATGCCCCGAGCGAGAACCGGATCAACGGCAAATCCTATCCCCTGGAGGGACATCTGGTGCATGCCGACGAGCAGGGAAACCTAGCGGTGGTGGCGGTGATGTTCCAGGAGGGGGCGGCCAATCCTCTGCTGGCCAAGTTGTGGCAGGGCATGCCGGAGGCGGCGGGTGAACAGCGGGAACTGGCGGAGAAGCTGGATGTTTCCGCGCTGCTGCCGAAGAAGCGCGCCTACTACCGCTTCAACGGTTCCCTGACGACCCCACCGTGTTCCGAAGGGGTGTGGTGGCTGGTGATGAAACAGCCCATGACGGTGTCGAAGGAGCAGGTGGAGCAGTTCGCCCACCTCATGCATCACCCCAACAACCGCCCGGTGCAGCCGGTGAACGCCCGCCCTGTCCTGCAGTAAGGGCGTGGCGGCAAGGAAAACGGGGGCAGTGGCCCCCGTTTTTCATTTATGGCGCGCTCAGCCCGCCAGTTTCTTCTTCAGGATGTCGTTCAACTGGGCCGGGTTGGCCTTGCCCTTGCTGGCCTTCATGGCCTGGCCGACGAAGAAGCCGAACACCTTGTCCTTGCCGGCGCGGTACTCGGCTACCTGGGCCGGGTTGGCGGCGAGGATATCGTCGACGATTTTTTCAATCGCGCCCGCGTCGGACACTTGCTTCAGGCCCCTGGCTTCGATGATGGCATCGGCGTCGCCCTCGCCGGCCCACATGGCGGCGAAGACTTCCTTGGCGATCTTGCCCGAGATGGTGCCGTCGGCGATGCGCTTCAGGAGGCCCGCCAGCAGGGCGCTGGAAATCGGGCTGTCGGCCAGGTCCTTGCCGTCCTTGTTGAGGGCGGCGGAGAGGTCGCCCATGATCCAGTTGGCGGCGATTTTCGCTTCGCCGCCGAAGGCCTTGGCGGTGTCCTCGAAGTAGGCGGCCATCTCCCGAGAGGAGGTGAGCACGCCGGCGTCGTAGGCGGGCAGGGCGTAGTCGCCCATGAAGCGCTCGCGCATGGCCTGGGGCAGTTCCGGCAGGCCGGTGCGGGCCTGGTCGAGGAAGGCCTCGTCCACCACCAGGGGCAGCAGGTCCGGGTCGGGGAAGTAGCGGTAATCGTTGGCCTCTTCCTTGGAGCGCATGGAGCGGGTCTCGTCCCGGTCCGGGTCGTAGAGGCGGGTTTCCTGCACCACCGTGCCGCCGTCCTCGATCAGTTCGATCTGGCGCCGCACTTCGTACTCGATGGCTTTTTCCAGGAACTTGAAAGAGTTGAGGTTCTTGATTTCGCAGCGGGTGCCGAAGGCTTCCTGGCCCTTGGGGCGCACGGAAACGTTGGCATCGCAGCGGAAGGAACCTTCCTGCATGTTGCCGTCGCAGATGCCGATCCAGCGCACCAGGGAGTGCAGCGCCTTGGCGTAGGCCACGGCCTCCTGGGCGGAGCGCATGTCGGGTTCGGAGACGATTTCCAGCAGCGGCGTGCCGGCCCGGTTGAGGTCGATGCCGGTCATGCCGTGGAAGTCCTCGTGGAGGGACTTGCCGGCGTCCTCTTCGAGGTGGGCGCGGGTGATGCGCACGGTCTTCTCGTAATCGGGAAGCTGGACGGTCAGCTCCCCCTCGGCCACGATGGGCAGCTCGAACTGGCTGATCTGGTAGCCCTTGGGCAGGTCGGGGTAGAAGTAGTTCTTGCGGGCGAAGATGGACTTGCGGTTGATCTTGGCGCCGATGGCCAGGCCGAACTTCACCGCCCGCTCCACCGCGCCCTTGTTCAACACCGGCAGCACGCCAGGCAGGGCCAGGTCCACGGCGCAGGCCTGGACGTTGGGCGCGGCGCCGAAGGCGGTGGAGGCGCCGGAGAAAATCTTGGAGTTGGTGCTGAGCTGGGCGTGGGTTTCCAGCCCGATGACGACTTCCCACTGCATGGCTTAAATCCCCTCAGGCATGCGCGTGTGCCAATCGGTCGCCTGCTGGTACTGGTGGGCGACGTTGAGCATTTTCGCTTCGGAAAAATAGTTGCCGATGATCTGCAAACCCACCGGCAGGCCGTTGCCGCCGAAGCCGCAGGGCACGGACATGCCGGGCAGGCCGGCCAGGTTGACGGCGATGGTGTAGATGTCGGACAGGTACATGGACACCGGATCGTCGCTCTTCTCGCCGATCTTGAAGGCGGTGGAAGGCGCGGTGGGGCCCATGATGACGTCGCAGTGCTTGAAGGCCTCGACGAAGTCCTGGGCGATGAGGCGGCGCAGTTTCTGGGCCTGGAGGTAGTAGGCGTCGTAGTAGCCGTGGGACAGCACGTAGGTGCCGATCATGATGCGGCGCTTCACTTCGGAGCCGAAGCCCTGGGCGCGGGTCTTGCAGTACATGTCCAGCAGGTCGGTGTATTCCGGGGCCCGGTGGCCGTAGCGCACGCCGTCGAAGCGGGACAGGTTGGAGCTGGCTTCCGCCGGGGCGAGCACGTAGTAGACCGGGATCGCCAGCTTGGAGTTGGGCAGGCTCACTTCCACCGTCTCGGCGCCCAGCTTGCGGTATTCGGCGATGGCTTCTTCCACCCGCTGGGCCACGTCGGCGGACAGGCCCTCGGCGAAGAATTCCTTGGGCAGGCCGATTTTCAGGCCCTGCAGGGGCTGGGCGAGGTCCCGGGCGTAATCCTCTTTCTCCCGCTCCAGGCTGGTGGAATCCCGGCTGTCGAAGCCGGCCATGGCGTTCAGCAGCAAGGCGCAGTCCTCGGCGCTCTTGGCCATGGGGCCGCCCTGGTCGAGGGAGGAGGCGAAGGCGATCATGCCGTAGCGGGACACCACGCCGTAGGTGGGCTTGAGACCGGTAATGCCGGTCAGCGCCGCCGGCTGGCGGATGGAGCCGCCGGTATCGGTGCCGGTGGCCGCCGGAGCGAGGCGGGCCGCCACCGCGGCGGCGGAGCCGCCGGAACTGCCGCCGGGAACCGTCTCCTGGTTCCACGGGTTCTTCACCTTGCCGTGGTAGGAGGTTTCGTTGCTCGACCCCATGGCGAACTCGTCCATGTTGGTCTTGCCCAGGTTAACCGCCCCGGCCCGGTTGAACTGTTCGATGACGTGGGCGTCATAGGGCGAGACGAAGTTGTGCAGCATCTTGGAGCCGCAGGTGGTGAGCCAGCCCTGAGCGCAGAAGATGTCCTTCTGGGCCACCGGGATGCCGGTCAACGGGCAGGCGCCGCCCTTGGCCCGCAGCTCGTCGGCGGTCTTGGCCTGGGCCAGGCTTTTCTCCCGGTCCACGGTGATGAAGGCGTTGAGGCTGGGATTGAGCTGCTCGATGCGGTCGAGGAAAGTCTGCGTCAGTTCGACGCTGGATACCTTGCCGTCGGCCAGCAGGGCCGAAAGTTGTTTGAGACTGGCGTTGAGCATGTTATTCGATGACTTTGGGAACGAGATACAGGCCGTTTTCGGTCTGGGGGGCCACGGCCTGGAATTGGGCGCGCAGGTCGGCTTCGGTGACCGCGTCCTGCCGCAGGCGCTGGGTCACTTCCTGGGCGTGGGCCATGGGCTCGACGCCCGTGGTGTCCACCGCCTGCATTTCCTCCACCAGGGCGAAAATGCCGGAAAGCTGCTTCAGATACTCCGCCGCCTCCTGGTCGGAAACCTCGATGCGGGCCAAATGGGCGATGCGTTTCACATCGGCGAGGGCCAGAGTCATAATTTCACCTGATAAAGCACTTAAATACCAAAGCGCATTAGGTTATCATATCTAACTATCTTCGACCCACCCCGGCAGGCGGAATTTGTCTATGTTTGGATTTCTACGCGGTTATTTTTCCACCGATTTGGCGATTGACCTTGGTACCGCCAACACCCTGATTTACGTACGAGGCCGGGGCATCGTCCTGGACGAGCCCTCTGTTGTCGCCATCCGCCAGGAAGGCGGCCCCGCCTCCAAGAAAACCATCCAGGCGGTGGGCGTGGAGGCCAAGCAGATGCTGGGGCGCACCCCGGGCAACATCACCGCCATCCGGCCGATGAAGGACGGCGTGATCGCCGACTTCACCATCACCGAGCAGATGCTGAAGTACTTCATCAAGAAGGTGCACGACTCCCGCCTGCTTTCCCCCAGCCCCCGCATTATCATCTGCGTGCCCTGCGGTTCCACCCAGGTGGAGCGCCGGGCCATCAAGGAATCCGCCGTGGGCGCTGGCGCCCGCCAGGTGTATCTGATCGAGGAACCCATGGCGGCCGCCATCGGCGCCGACCTGCCCGTGGCCGAGGCCACGGGCTCCATGGTGGTGGACATCGGCGGCGGCACCACCGAGGTGGGCGTGATCTCCCTCGGCGGCATCGTCTATTCCGCCTCGGTGCGGGTGGGCGGCGACAAGTTCGACGACGCCATCATCAACTACATCCGCCGCAACTACGGCATGCTGATCGGCGAGTCCACCGCCGAGACCATCAAGAAGGAAATCGGCTCCGCCTTCCCCGGCTCCGAGGTGCGGGAGATGGAGGTCAAGGGCCGCAACCTGGCGGAAGGCATTCCCCGCAGCTTCACCATTTCCAGCAACGAAATCCTGGAGGCCCTCACCGATCCCCTCAACAGCATCGTTTCCGCCGTCAAGTCGGCCCTGGAGCAGACCCCGCCGGAACTGGGGGCGGACATCGCCGAAAAAGGCATGGTCCTCACCGGCGGCGGCGCCCTGCTGCGGGACCTGGACCGGCTGCTGATGGAAGAGACCGGCCTGCCGGTGATTGTCGCCGAGGACCCTCTCACCTGCGTGGTGCGGGGTTCGGGACGGGCCCTGGAAGAGATGGACAAGCTGGGCAGCGTGTTCACCAACGACTGATGCCCGGATTGCCGCAAACCATGGTCGGGGTGCGCCAGGCGCACCCCTGTCGTTTTTGAGGGGCCATGGACCACACGCCACCACCGTTCTTCAACCGCGGCCCCAGCCCCTTCGTCCGCATCGTCCTGTTCATCCTGTTCTCCATCCTGTTCATGGTGGTGGATGCCCGGCAGCATTACCTGGACGTCATCCGCCAGGGGGTGGGCGTGGCGTTGCGGCCCCTGCGCCAATTGGCCGACCTGCCTTCCGTCATCGCCGAGGGGCTGGATGACTTCTTCACCACGCAAGCCACCCTGCGCCGGGAAAACGAGGCCATGCGCCAGGCGCGGCTGCGCGACAGCATCCGTTTGCAGCGCTACCAGGCCCTGGAGGCGGAGAACGCCTACCTGCGCAAGCTGGCGGATACGCGGGGCCGCGTCGATCCCCGCGGCATCGTGGTGGAAATTCTCTCCACCGGCCAGGACCCCTTCTCCCGCAAGGTCCTGGTGGACAAGGGGTCGGCGCAGAAAATCACGCCCGGGTTGGCGGTGGTGGACACGGTTGGCGTGGTGGGCCAGGTGACCCGGGTCGATATGCTCAGCAGCGAAGTCACGCTCATCACCGACAAGGACCAGGCGGTTCCGGTGGAGGTGGTGCGCAATGGCTTGCGGGCGGTCGTGTTCGGCAATGGCCGCGACGGCACGCTTAACCTGCCCTTCTTCTCCACCAACGCCGACATCGCCGTCGGCGACGTGCTGGTCACGTCCGGCATCGACGGCGTTTACCCGGCGGGCTTGCCGGTGGCGGTGGTGGCCACGGTGGACCGCAATTCCGGCACGTCCTTCGCCAAGATCACCTGCAAACCGAGCGCGGGGGTCCACCACCACAAGCAATTGCTGGTGCTGACCACGCCGCCGGCGCCCCCACCCAGCGCCGCCCAGGCCGCGTCGTCGTCGGCCGTGACGGCGGCGGGCGTTATGGGCGTGCCGCCGGCAGCGGAAACCAAACCGGCCGGCGGGCCGCCGGAAGCCAAGGTCGGCGGCTCCGCGCCTGCCGCGGCCGCGCCGGGGGCAATTCCGGCCAGCAAGGCAACGGAGGCCAAGACGCCCAGCCTCAAACCGACGCCCACCCCGGCGACAGTGGAAAAGGGGAAGAACTAGCATGGGCCGTTCCAACGAAATCCTGTTGCCGGTGAAGGGAAGCTTCATCCTTCTCTCCATCCTTGGCGGCTTGACCCTGAATCTGCTGCCCTGGGGCGAGGTCGGCACCCTGCTGCGGCCGGATTTCCTGCTGCTGGTGCTGGTGTACTGGATCATCTACCATCCCATGCGGGTCAATATCGGCATCGCCTGGCTGCTGGGGCTGGTGGTGGACGTGGCCTACGGCAATCTCTTCGGCCAGTACGCCCTGGCCTACGCCCTGACCGCCTACCTTGCCTTGGTCATGCGGCGGCGGGTGCTGATGTTCCCCCTCGGCCAGCAGGCCCTGCATATCCTGCCCCTGCTGCTGCTGATGCAGGCCATCGTTATGCTGATCAAGCTGTCCAGCGGCACCTATTGGCCCGGTCCGGCCTATTTCCTTTCCTCCGCCGTGGGCGCCCTGCTGTGGCTGTGGCTGCCGCCGCTGATGCAGATTCCCCAGCGCAAGAAGCCCAATACCGACCCGCAATGAAGGCGGAACTCCGAGACCACCAGCGCGAACTGTACCATTTCAGGGCCCGGGTAGCCGTCGGGGCGGTATTCGTCCTGTTCCTCTTCACGCTCCTTACCCTGCGCTTCTTTTACGTGCAGGTGTGGAAGCACGATTACTACACCACCCTGGCGGAGCAGAACCGCATTTCCATCGTGCCCATCGTGCCCAACCGGGGGGTGATCACGGACCGCAACGGCGTGGTGCTGGCCCACAACTACTCCGCCTATACCCTGGAAATCACCCCTGGCCGGGTGAAGGACCTGGAGGGCACCATCAACGACCTGGCGAAGATCGTCGATATCGCCCCCAAGGACCGGCGCCGCTTTCGCAAGCTGATGGAGGATAGCCATAACTTCGAGAGCCTGCCCATCCGCACCCGCCTCAACGACCTGGAGGTGGCGCGTTTCGCCGTCAACCGCTACCGTTTTCCCGGCGTGGAAATCAAGGCCCGTCTTTTCCGCCACTATCCCCTCGGCGACATGATGGCCCATGCCGTGGGCTATATCGGCCGCATCAACGATGCCGACTTGGAAAACCTGGAGGCAAGCGGCGAGATCGCCAACTACCGCGGCACCGACCACATCGGCAAGACCGGCATCGAGCAGAGCTACGAGAAGCAGCTTCACGGCATCACCGGTTTCGAGCAGGTGGAAACCGACGCCGGCGGCCGGGCGGTGCGCACCCTGTCCCGGACTCCGCCGGTGTCTGGCAACAGCCTGCGGCTCACCCTGGACGCCAAGCTGCAGGAAGTGGCGGTGCGGGCCTTCGGCGACCGGCGCGGCGCCCTGGTGGCCATCGACCCCGCCAACGGCGAGGTGCTGGCCCTGGTCAGCCGCCCCGGCTTCGACCCCAACCTGTTCGTGGACGGCATCGACCCCACCAACTGGGACCTGCTCAACAATTCCCCCGACAAGCCCCTCACCAACCGGGCCATTCGCGGCGTCTACCCGCCGGGTTCCACCTTCAAGCCCTACATGGCCCTGGGGGCCCTGGAGCTGGGGAAACGCACTCCCTCCCAGACTATTTTCGACCCGGGCTTCTTCAACTTCGGCGGCCACCGTTTCCGCGACGACAAGCCCGGCGGCCACGGCTCGGTGGACATGTACAAGTCCATCGTCGTGTCCTGCGATACCTACTACTACATGCTGGCCAACGACATGGGCATCGACAACATTTCCCGCTTCATGCGCCAGTTTGGTTTCGGCCAGCCCACCAACATCGATATCGAGGGCGAATCCACGGGGGTGCTGCCGTCCCAGGAATGGAAGCAGAAGCGCTTCCACCAGAAATGGTACGCCGGGGAGACCATCAGCATCGGCATCGGCCAAGGCTACAACGCCTATACGCCGATACAGCTGGCCAAAGCCATGGCGACCCTGGCCGACGACGGCGTGATGCACCGCCCGCACCTGGTGAAGCTGATCGAGGACGTGCGCAGCGGCGCCCGCACCGTTACGGCGCCGAAAATAGAGCGGGTGTTGCCCTTCAAGCCGGAAAACATCGCCATCATCAAAGAGGCCATGGCCGGGGTCAATAAGGAAGGCACCGGCGCCGGCGCCTTCTCCGGCGCGCCCTACACCTCGGCGGGCAAGACCGGCACGGCCCAGGTGGTGGCCATCAAGCAGAACGAAAAATACGTCGAGTCCCGGGTCAAGGAATACCACCGGGACCACGGCCTGTTCATTGCCTTCGCCCCGGTGGAGAAGCCGCGCATCGCCGTGGCGGTGATCGCGGAGAACGCGGGGTTCGGGGCCCAGTCGGCGGCGCCCATCACCCGCATGGTGATGGACTACTACCTGCTGGGCAAGGTCCCCGCCCAGCCGGCGCCGGAGGAAAACACGGAGGAAGGAGGCGGCCATGATTAGAGCGCTGTGGATCAGGCTGACGGCCCATGTGGACAGCTTCCTCCTCGCCTCGCTGTCCCTGGTGCTGCTGCTGGGGCTGGTGGTGCTGTACAGCGCCTCGGGCCAGAGCATCGACCGGGTGCTGGCGCAAATGGCCAATATCGGCGTGGCCGTGGCGATCATGTGGGCGGTGGCCAATGTTCCCCCCCAGCATATCCTCCGCTTGGCCATTCCCACTTACATCGTCGGCATGCTGCTGCTGGTTGGCGTCGCCCTGTTCGGCGAAGTCAGCCACGGGGCGCGGCGCTGGCTGCACATCGGCGTCACCCGCATCCAGCCCTCGGAGCTGATGCGCATCGCGGTGCCCCTGATGCTGGCCTGGTACTTCGATTACCGCCAGGCCGCCCTGCGCCTGCGGGATTTCGCCTGGGCGGCGCTGATCCTGATCTTGCCGGTGGGCTTGATCGCCAAGCAGCCTGACCTGGGAACGGCGCTGATGATTTTTGCTTCCGGCTTCTACGTCATGTTCCTCGCCGGCCTATCGTGGCGGGTGATCGTCGGCCTGATGGCGGCGGCGGGGGCCAGTGCCCCAATACTGTGGCATCTGCTGCACGATTACCAGCGCCAGCGCATCCTGACCTTGCTCGATCCCACTTCCGATCCCCTCGGCGCCGGCTATCACATTATCCAATCGACCATTGCCCTCGGCTCCGGGGGGCTCTTCGGCAAGGGTTGGCTCAACGGCACCCAGGCCCACCTGGATTTCCTTCCCGAGCGCCACACTGACTTTATCTTCGCCGTGCTGGCGGAGGAGTTCGGCCTGGTGGGCGGCTTGATCCTGCTGGTGCTGTTCTCGATCATCATCGGCCGGGGCCTGCTGATCGCCGCCAGCGCGCCCACCCTCTCCACCCGCTTGATGGCGGGAAGCATCACCCTCACCTTCGCCACCTATGCCTTCGTCAATATCGGCATGGTGAGCGGCATCCTGCCGGTGGTGGGCGTGCCCCTGCCCCTCGTCAGCTACGGCGGCACGTCCATGGTGACCCTGCTGCTGGGCTTCGGCATCCTGATGAGCATCCATACCCACCGGAAGCTGGTCCAGACTTGAGTGGTATAATGGCCGCAGTTTCTCCTGCGGATCGTCCATGGCCACCCGGTTCACCCTGCTTCTCGTTGTCCTGCTGTTCCTAGGCGGCTGCGCCGGCAGCGCCACGCGCCCCACTTCCGCCAAGGCGCCCGCCGCCAAGTCTTCCCTGCCGAAGTACGGCGGCGGCTACTATCAGGACGACGGCCCCGGCGACAACCCGCCCCCCGATCTGGACGCCATCCCCGACGCCGTGCCCAAGGTGGAGCCCCTGCACCGCTTCGCCAACAAACCCTATACCGTCCTCGGCCAGACCTTCGTCCCCGACACCAGTTTCAAGCCGTACAAGGCAGAGGGGTATGCTTCCTGGTACGGGCGCAAGTACAACGGCAAGAACACCTCTTCCGGCGAGCTTTACGACATGTACGCCATGACCGCCGCCCACCCCACCCTGCCGATTCCGTCCTACGTGCGGGTGACCAACCCGGCCAACGGCAAGTCGGTGGTGGTGCGGGTCATCGACCGCGGCCCCTTCCTCAGCAATCGCCTGATCGATTTGTCCTACACCGCCGCCTACAAGTTGGGACTGCTGCAGAACGGCAGCGGCCTGGTGGACGTGGAGCTGATCAATCCCGCCGCTCCCGCCGCGGAGCCGACGGCGGTGGCCAGCGAGGCCAAGCCCGCGCCTGAACCGGTGAAGGAGGCGGCGATACCCCTCGACAGTGAAAAGAGCGGCTATTTCCTCCAGCTCGGCGCTTTCAGCGGCAGGCAGAACGCCGAGAGCTTCAGCGCCCGCCTGCGGGACCAGCTGGGCAAGATGGCCGCCATCCTGCATATCCAGAACAAGGACGGCCTGTTCCGGGTCCACCTCGGTCCCTACCGTAGCCAGGCGGAAGCCCGCACGGCGGCGGCCCAGATTCAGGAGGCGCTGTCCCTCAAGCCGGTGGTCGTGGTGCGCTGAGGAACTTACACCATGCCCGTCGTACTAACAGGGTTATTGCCCTCATAACTCGAACGACACGGAGCCTATGAAACTCACTTCTCTCTTCGCCCTCGCGGCCCTTTTGCTCAATAGCGCCCTCGCCGCCGCCGCTCCCGCCCAGCCCCTTCTGCCGCCGCCGCCCGCGCCGCAGGTCGACGCCCGGGGCTACGTCCTGGTGGATTACCACAGCGGCCAGACCCTGGCGGGCCGCAACGCCAACGAACGCGTCGAGCCTGCTTCCCTGACCAAGCTGATGACCGCCTACATCGCCTTCACCGCCATCCACCAGGGCCGCCTGTCCCTCGCCCAGACCCTGCCGGTGTCGGAGAAAGCCTGGAAGGCCGAGGGCTCGCGGATGTTCATCGCGCCCAACATGCAGGTGACGGTGGATGAACTGCTCCACGGCATGATCATCCAGTCCGGCAACGATGCCGCCATTACCCTGGCGGAAGGCATCGCCGGCAGCGAGGACGCCTTCGCCGCCCTGATGAACCAGGAGGCCCAACGCCTGGGAATGAAGAACACCCACTTCATGAACGCCACCGGCCTGCCCCACCCCCAGCACTATTCCACCCCCTACGACCTGTCCCTGCTGGCCCGGGCCATCATCCACGACTTTCCGGATTTCTTTAAGCTCTATTCCATCAAGGAATACCGCTACAACAACATCAACCAGCCCAACCGCAACCAGCTGCTGTGGCGCGATCCTTCCGTGGACGGCATGAAAACCGGCCACACCGAGGCGGCGGGCTTCTGCCTCGTGTCCACCGCCAAACGGCAGGGCATGCGGCTGATTTCCGTGCTGGTGGGCGCTTCCTCCGACAATCTGCGCACCTCCGAGAGCCAGAAGCTGCTCAACTACGGCTTCCAGTTCTTCGAATCCTACCGCCCCTACCGCAAGGGCCAAGTCCTGGCCAGCCTGCCCATGTGGAAGGGCAGTTCCCGCACCCTCAAGGCCGGCCTGGCGGAAGACATGTACATTACCGTCCCCCGCGGCCAGTATCCCTACATCGCCGCCAGCATGGTGAGCAAGCAGCCCCTGCTGGCGCCGGTGAGCGAGGGTCAGGCGGTGGGCGCCCTGAGAATCGCCCTCGGCGACAAGGTGCTGACCGAGCGGCCCCTGGTGGCCCTGGAGAGCGTCGGCGTGGCCAACGTCTTCGTCCGCGGCTGGGATAGCCTGCGCCTGCTGTTCGGCAAATGATCTACCTCAACGGCAAATACCTGCCCCTGGAGGAAGCCTGCGTGCCGGTGATGGACCGGGGCTTCCTCTTCGGCGACGGGGTGTACGAGGTGATTCCCGTCTATTCCCGCCGCCCCTTCCGCCTCGCCGAGCACCTGGGGCGGCTGCGGCACAGCCTGGACGGCATCCGCCTCCAGAACCCCCACAGCGAGGAGGAATGGGCGGCCATCCTGGCGAAGGTCGTCGCCGGCAACGAGGGCGAGGACCAGTACCTCTACCTCCACATCAGCCGGGGCGTGGCCCCCACCCGCGACCATGCTTTCCCCGCCAAGGCGACGCCCACGGTCTTCGTCATGAGCACCCCCCTCCCTTCCCCGCCCAAGGCATGGCGCGAGGAGGGGGTGGCCGCCGTCACCGCCGAGGACAACCGCTGGCTGCGCTGCGACATCAAGGCCACCTCCCTGCTGCCCAACGTCCTCCTGCGCCAGCTGGCCGCCGACGCCGGCGCCGCCGAGACGGTGCTGCTGCGGGACGGCGTCCTCACCGAAGGGGCGGCGAGCAGCATTTTCGTGGTGTGGGAGAACATCCTCATGGCGCCGCCCAAGAGCCATCTGGTCCTGCCCGGCACCACCTACGACGTGGTGCTGGAGCTGGCCCGGGACGACGGCATGCGGGTGGAGGTGCGGGACGTTTCCGAATACGAATTGCGCACCGCGGCGGAAGTGTGGCTCGCCTCCTCCACCCGCGAGGTGCTGCCCATCACCCGCCTCGACGGCCGGCCCGTCGGCGATGGCCGCCCGGGACCCCTCTATCAGCGCATCGACGCCCTCTACCAGCATTTCAAGGCCACCGTCATGCGGGAGCAAACGGCATGAGCGACGACACCCTCCTCGAATTCCCCTGCGACTTCCCAGTCAAGATCATGGGCAAGACCCAGGACGGCTTCGCCGAGGCCATGGTCGCCATCGTCGTCAAGCACGCGCCGGATTTCGACGCCGCCACGGTGGAAATGCGCGCCAGCAAGGGCGGCAACTACCTGTCCCTGACCTGCACCGTGCGCGCCACCTCCAAGAGCCAGCTGGACGCCCTGTACCGGGAAATCACCGGCCACCCCATGGTATCCATGGCGCTGTAAGGTCGTGGCGCGGCTGGCGGTCAAACACCTGGGACGGGCGGACTACCTTCCCACCTGGGAGGCGATGAAGGCCTTCACCGCCGCTCGCGGCCCGGAAACCGCCGACGAGTTGTGGCTGGTGGAGCACCCTCCCGTCTATACCCTCGGCCAGGCGGGCAAGCCGGAGCACCTGCTGCGGCCCACCGGCATTCCCGTGGTGAACATCGACCGGGGCGGTCAGGTGACCTACCACGGCCCCGGCCAGATCGTCGCCTACTTGCTGCTGGACTTGAAGCGGCGCGGCATCGGCGTCAAGGAACTGGTCAACCGCATGGAGCAGGCGGTGATCGACCTCCTGGCCGGCTACGGCATCGCCGCCGAACGGCGTGAAAAAGCCCCGGGCGTGTACGTCAACGGCGCCAAAATCGCCGCCCTCGGCCTGCGCATCAAAAACGGTTGCTGCTACCATGGCCTGGCCCTCAACGTGGACATGGACCTCAGCCCCTACCAGGCCATCAACCCCTGCGGCTACGCCGGACTGGCCGTGACCCAGATACGGGATTTGGGCATTGCGGGCGGCTTGGATTTGCTGGGTGAGCGGCTAATTGGCCACTTGGCGGAACAATTGGGCGATAGTCCCTCACCCCTTCCCCCTCTCCCGGGGGGAGAGGGGCTGATACGCCCTTCTCCCTCTGGGAGAAGGGTTGGGGATGAGGGACGGCCATCAAAACACAAGCTGCCCCTGCCGGAAGCCCTGAAAACCTTCGCCCGCCACCTCCGCACCGAACAAACCGACGCCGAAACCCTGCTCTGGTATTTCCTTCGTGACCGGAGCCTGTTGGACCTGAAATTCCGCCGCCAGCACCCCGTGCCGCCCTACGTGCTGGACTTCTACTGCCACGACCTCAACCTGGCCGTGGAATTGGACGGCGGCCAACACACCCCCGAAATTGACGCCGAGCGCACAGCCTACCTGGAACAAAAAGGCATCCGCCTCCTACGCTACTGGAACCACGACCTCCTCCAAAACACCGAGGACGTCCTAACTGACCTCTACAATCACTGCTCCGAAATTCCCCTCTCTCCCCGGGAGAGGGGCCAGGGGTGAGGGGCCGCCGCCACCCTGAGCCCCGCTATCACAGGACCGCCACCCTATGACCAACCGCCAAAAGGGCGCCGCCAAGACCGCCCGCATCCCCATCAAGATCGTCCCCGCCGAGCCCCAGCGCAAGCCCCGCTGGATTCGCGCCCAGGCCCCCTCCGGGCCCAAGTACCAGGAGATCAAGCAGCTCCTGCGGGAGCGCAATCTCCACACCGTGTGCGAGGAAGCCGCCTGCCCCAACATCGGCGAGTGCTTCAGCCACGGCACCGCCACCTTCATGATCCTGGGCGACATCTGCACCCGCCGCTGCCCCTTCTGCGACGTGGCCCACGGCACTCCCCTGCCCCCGGACGCCGACGAACCCGTCCACATCGCCGAATCCGTGGCGGCCATGAAGCTGCGCTACGTGGTCATCACCAGCGTCGACCGGGACGACCTGCGGGACGGCGGCGCCGGCCACTTCGCCGCCGTGGTCCGTGCCGTGCGGGAACGCTCCCCCGATACCAAGATCGAAATCCTCGTCCCCGACTTCCGCGGCCGCCTCGACGCCGCCCTGGAGGCCCTCGGCGAAGCCCTCCCCGACGTTCTCAACCACAACCTGGAAACCGTCCCCCGCCTCTACAAGCAGGCCCGCCCCGGCGCCGACTATGCCCACTCCCTCACGCTACTGCGGGAATTCAAGCGGCGCCACCCCGGCATCCCCACCAAGTCCGGCCTGATGGTGGGCCTGGGAGAGAGCGACGAGGAAATCCTGGAAGTGATGCAGGACTTAAGGGCCCACGGCGCCGACCTGCTGACCATCGGCCAATACCTCCAGCCCACCCGCCACCACCTGCCGGTGGCCCGCTACGTGACGCCGGAAACCTTCGAGCGCTTCACGGCGCGGGGATTGGAGATGGGGTTCCGCAACGCCGACTGCGGGCCGATGGTGAGGTCCTCGTACCATGCCGACCGGCAGGCGAAGGAAGTGGTATAGGTACAGCCGGAAACGGCGAAATAGGAGGGGTTTCGTCAACCAACCAGCTTGTCGTAATCAGCGTGGCTGCCAATCCAGAACCAGAGAATGCCGTCCTCCACATCAATGCCGAGGGCACGGAAATGCAACCCCACGCGCACCGACCAATAACGACCGATTTTCTTGAGGTGCAAAGAGGGATGGTGGGGATTGGTTTTCAGTAAGGCGAAATTCCGCTCGGCGGTCTCGCGGACGCTTTCAGGCAGTTGCCGATGGCAATCCCAAAAGGCCGGCGAGGCGTAGTGCTTCAAAGCTCGGAGCAGCGGCCGGCGCGGAAGGCTTGGAGGGCCTCGTTGGCGAGGGCATCGAGCTTCCCGGCTTGGGAGTCTTCCTTGATCTGGCTGTCCCAGGCCTTGGCGTCGAATTTGGCGAACCAGTCACGGAAGGCCGCCAGTTCCGACGACGAGAGTTTCCCGATTTCCTGCTCAATCAACTCGACTTTACTCATGGTTAACTCCAAAAACTCAATTACAACAAAAGTATAGCATTGCACTTCTATAGGCTAAAGAGGAAATCGGAGCTGACCTCTATTGCCCTGGTGGAATGACTTCCGCATTGCGCTGTAGAGCTAAATGTCTGTATGAGCCACCATATGTCTTGCCTAGGGTCATGAACGCGGTACAAGCGACAAGGGAAAGTGCGATGAGGGCAGCATGTTCCCAATTGACGGGGGCGGCGCATGAAAACGGGGGTAGCGCTTTGTAAAGCAGAAACAGCCAAAGCACGGTTACGTAAAGGCTAATAATCTGATTGATCTTCGACACGGAGAATGGAGAAGGGCCCGTCATGAATTCAGAGACATGCTCGGAGAAGCTATTCGAAGGCGGGCGCTTCAAAATGGTTTTGTACAGTGGTCCAATGGTTTCATCTTCCAGCATGTCGACGTGATTCTCCCAATTCTCCTGCCACTGTTTGCTGCCGCGATTTACGCAGAACCAGCCAAACGAGAAGACGATGCCAAGGCAAGATAAAACCACAAGCAGATCGGTATTGGGCTTTGACGGAGTTGACGCATGGATGGCGGCATAGCCAGCAAGCGTCGCGGCAATGAACGTCCAAAAGTATGTGGCTCTCTTCCAGTAGAGGTCAATCTCGAACTTTCGGATATCGAGCGCATGCTCCAATGCTTCCTTCCGCTTATTACCTGTGAAGGCGGATAGGTATTCAGCTTGGGTGATGGCTTTGCTCATGAGATACCCTCCTTAGACTTAGACGCATAACATGAATTAGGCGACCCAAAGTCGCCTAATCTGTGGTTTCCCAGCTCAGTGGTCCTTGTCGGAAGGGGGAGAATCAGCCCTCCACCTTCCCCGTAAACTGCCCGTTCTTCACTTCCACCACCAGCATGGTGCCGCAGTGCTTGCACACCACGTACTGGCGGCCGTTCTTCACGGTGACGAGGTAGGTTTCTTCTTTTTCGCACTTGCTGCATTTCACCGTGTTATTGCCTTGAGCCATTTTGCCTTCCCCTCTGGAGCGGTTGAAAAGGGCCACTATAAACCATCTCCACGGCGATGGCATTAGGGGAAATACTAAGCCGGGGCGGGCTTTAGGCCACATTCAGCCAGACGGTGACGAGGCCGTCGTTGACACGGACCGCCCGCATGTCGGCGCCGAAAACGCCGCTTTGCACGGTGGGGTGGGCTTCGCGGGCCAGGGCGAGGAGATGCTCGAACAGGGGCGGTCCGGTTCCGGCGGGAAGCTGGGGAGGGAGTTCCGTCAGTCGTTCCACAGCCACGCCGCCCCCCGCGCCCCGCCGGAATCGCCGTGGACGTTGCGTTCCAGGCGGGTGTCCACCCGGTCGGAGAACACGTAGCGGCCCCACAGCTTGGGCACGTTGGCGTAGAGCCGTTCCAGGTTGGACAGGCCGCCGCCGAGGACGATTACCTCCGGGTCCAGCAGGTTGATGACGTGGGCCAGACCCCGGGCAAGTCGGTCCTCGTAGGCTTGCAGGGTTTGTTCGCAGGCTTCGTCTCCTTCGGCGGCCCGGTCGGCGATGGCCTTGGCGTCCAGGGACTCGCCATGGGCGGCCTGATGCAGGCGGGAGAGGCCGGGGCCGGAGAGGAAGGTTTCCAGGCAGCCGTGTTTGCCGCAGTAGCAGGGCGGGCCGGGAAGTTCGTCGGGACAGGGCCAGGGCAGGGGGTTGTGGCCCCACTCGCCGGCGATGGCGTTGGGGCCGGCGAGGACATGGCCCCGCACCACGACGCCGCCCCCCACCCCGGTGCCGAGGATGACGCCGAATACCGTTTCGGCGCCCTTCCCGGCGCCGTCCACCGCTTCGGACAGGGCAAAACAATTGGCATCGTTGGCGATGCGCGCGGGGCGGTCCAGCTTGGCTTCCAGGTCCCGCAGCAGGGGCCGGCCGTTGAGGACGGCGGAGTTGGAATTCTTCAACAGGCCGGTGGCGCGGGACAAGGCGCCGGGGGTGCCGACGCCCACGGTGCCCCTCTGGTCCAGGTGGGCTTCGGCGTCCCGCACCAGGACGGCGATGGTGTCCAGGGTGGCGGCGTAGTCCCCCTGGGGGGTGGGCAGGCGGCGGCGCAGGAGTTCCCGGCCTCCGTCGTCGAGGGCGACGATCTCGATCTTGGTGCCGCCGAGATCGACGCCCAGCCGCAGGGCCATGTCAGGCTTCGTAGTCCACCACCCGCCGCTCGGCGCGGGCGGCCTTGACCACGGCCGCGGCGGCGTTGTGGGCGGGGTGGGTCTGGTAGGCCTCCAGGGCGGCCCGGGATTCGAATTCCGAGTACAGCGCCACGTCGGACGCCTCGCCGTCGGCGACGAAATTGATGCCCACCTCCAGGCGAAGGAGGCCGGGAATCTTGCCGTTGAGGCCTTCCAGGGCCTCCTTGATGGCCCGGGCGGAAGCGGCCTTGTCGAGGCCCTCTTTCAGGCGCCACATCACGATGTGCTTGATCATGCTTCTTTCTCTTTGCGGTTGGAGCCCGCCACCAGCTTGAATTCGAACAGGCGGCATTCCAGGGCCCCGTTGAACAAGGGAGTGCGGCGGGAGGGGGCAAGGCGGATCAGTTTCGCCAGGCGCAGGTCGGCGGTGATGACGTAGGCCCGCCAGCCGGCGAAGTTGCGCTTGAAGGCCGTCCCCAACTCGGGGTAGAAGGCGGCCAGTTCATCCTGGTCGGACAGGCGCTCGCCGTAGGGGGGGTTCATCACCAGCACCCCTTCTGGGGCGGGGGCCGCGATTTCCCGCACGTCGCCCCGGCTCACCGTGACCACCCCTTCCAGCCCCGCCGCTTCCAAGTTGGTCCGGGTGGCTCGCACCGAGCGGGATTCCAGGTCGCTGCCATAGATGGGCAAGGGCACGCGGGGTTTCTCGGCGGCCTCCGCTTCCCGGTAGATGGCGCCCCAGACGTCGGGGTTGAAATTCTTGAATTTCTCGAAGGCAAACCAGCGGTCGCCGCCGGGGGCGATGTTGAGGGCGATTTGGGCGGCCTCGATGAGGAAGGTGCCGCCGCCACACATGGGGTCCAGCAGGGGTTCCCCCGGCTGCCAGCCGGTGAGCTTGAGGATGCCGGCAGCCAAATTCTCCCGCAGGGGAGCTTCCACCGCCCCCTGGCGGTAGCCGCGCTTGTACAGGGGCTCGCCGGAGGTGTCGAGGTAGAGGGTGGCCCGGTCGGCGGTGAGGAACACGGATACCCGGATGTCCGGCTCCCGGGTGTCGATGCTGGGGCGCTCGCCGCTCTCGGCGCGGAATTTGTCGCACACCGCGTCCTTCACCTTGAGGGTGATGAAGTCCAGGCTCTTCAGGGGGCACTTGATGGCGGTGGTGTCCACCCGCAGGGTGCGGGAAACGTCGAACCACTCCGGCCAAGGCAGGCCCAGGGCGAGGCGGTAGATGTTCTCCTCGTTTTTGTAGGGGGCCTCCCCCACCTTCCACAGGATGCGGCTGGCGACGCGGCTCCACAGGTTGGCGCGGTAGCAGAGGGCGAAGTCGCCGGCGAAGCCGGCGCCGCCGTCCACGGCCTTGACGTTTTGGGCGCCGAGGGCGGTCAGCTCGTCGGCGAGGACGGCTTCCAGTCCTCGGGGGCAGGGGGCGAAAAAGTGTTGGGTCATGGTCATTTCAGCAAACGGCGGCGGGTGAGGCCCAGGGCGATGTAATAGCCCACCGACCCGTAGGCCAGCAGGACCAGCACGTGGCGCAGGATGCCTTCCGGCGTCTGGCCCTGCATCAGGGGGCGCACCAGCTCGATGCCGTGGGTCAGGGGCAGCCAGGCCGAGATGGCATGGAGGAAGGCGGGCAACTGGTCCACCGGGTAGAACACCCCGCACAGCAGCACCATGGGCGTGATGGCGAGGGTGAAGTAGTACATGAAGAAATCGTAGTTGGGGGAGACGGCGTTCATCACCAGGGCCATGCCGGTGAAGCAAAAGCCCATGAGGACGATGACCGGGATCACCCACAGGCTCATGGCGAAGGAGTCGTAGAGGCCCATGGCCCAGACGATGACGAGAATCGCCAGGCCGGAAAGCAGGCTCTTGCTCACGGTCCATGCCAGTTCGCCCAGGAGCACGTCGTCCAGGGTGAGGGGAGCGTTGAGGATGGCCTCCCAGGTCTTCTGCACGTGCATGCGGGAGAAGCCCGAGTACAGGGCCTCGAAGCTGGCGCTGTTCATGGTGCTGTAGCACACGGTGCCCGAGGCGAGGAAGGCCAGGTAGCTCATGCCGCCCACCTGGGGCAGCAGGGCGCCGAGGCCGTAGCCCAGGCCCAGCATGTAGAACGCCGGGTCGGCCAGGTTGCCGAGGATGGCGGGGATGGCGAGCTTCTTCCAGACCAGGAAGTTGCGCCGCCACACCGGAACGAAGCGCAGGCTCAGGATGGGGAGGGAAAAATATTTCAGCATGGTCAGTCCCGCAGGTCCCGCCCGGTGAGGCGGATGAAGACGTCCTCCAGGTTGGCCGGGCGGCTCAGGTAGCGCAGGCCGGCACCAGCCTGTTCGCACAGGGCCTGGGTCACCGTCTCGCCATGGGGGGTGTAGCAGAACAGGGTTTCCCCCGCCCGTTCCAGGCGCGCGCATAGCGTTTGGCCATGGCCGACCGCCCAGTCCTCCGCGCCTTCGCCGAACACTTCCACCACCTGGGGTTCGATGTGGGCGTCGATCAGCTGCCGGGGACCTCCCTCGGCGATGAGGCGGCCATGGTCCATGATCGCCAGCCGGTCGCAGAGGCGTTCGGCCTCCTCCATGAAGTGGGTGGTGAGAACGATGGTCTTGCCCTGGCCGAGGAGGGTCCGCAGCCGCTGCCAGATCATGTGGCGGGCCTGGGGGTCGAGGCCGGTGGTGGGCTCGTCGAGGAAGATCAGGTCCGGGTCGTTGACCAGGGCCCGGGCCAGGGTCAGGCGGCGCTTCATGCCGCCGGACAGGGTCTGGATGTTGGCGTCGGCCTTGTGGCGGAGCTCGGCGAATTCCAGCAGGTCCGGAATGCGCGCCGCCACGTCGTCGTCGTCGAGGCCGAAATAGCGGCCATAGGCGAGCAGGTTCTCGCGCACGGAGAAATCCGGGTCCAGGTTGTCGAACTGGGGCACCACGCCGATCTTGATCCGGGCTTCCCGCGCCCTGGCCGGCACGGGCTGGCCAAGGACGGTGATGTCGCCGCCGTCGGGTTCGGCGAGGCCCAGCAGCAGGCGCAGGGTGGTGGTCTTGCCGGCGCCGTTGGGACCCAGGAGGCCGAAGCACTCCCCCTTCCTGACGGCGAGGTCGATGCCGGCCACCACTTCCTGGCCGCCGTAGCGCTTGCGCAGGCCGCGGGCAGTGAGCAGGTCCATCAGATTTTCAGGCGCTCGACGATTTCGCCCTTGACCAGGTGCCGGTCGATGATTTCGTCGATGTCCTCCTGGTCCACGAAGGTGTACCAGACGGCCTCGGGGTAAACCACCAGCACCGGCCCCTCGCCGCAGCGGTCGAGGCAGCCGGCACTGTTGATGCGCACCTTGCCGGGGCCGTTGAGGTCCATGGCCTTGATGCGCTTCTTCGCGTGGTCGCGCATCTCCTGGGCGCCGTGCTGGGTGCAGCAGGGGCCGCCGTCCTCGCGCTGATTGGTGCAGAAAAAGACATGCCGCTGGTAGTAGCTCATGGGGAACGCTCGGTTGGGGAAACAAGCCGCCATTATAGCAGCGCGGCATCCCGTGGCTCAGCCGAAGAGCCCGTAGGAAAGGAGGCCGGCAAGTCCCAGGCAGACGGCGCAGAGGAGGAGAATCTTCGCCCACTGGGGCATCACGGCTCCGTGTACTTGGCGGCGGAGCCCCGGGATTTTTCCACCGGGTACTTGCGGGCGTTGAGGGCCAGCTTGGCGTCCGCCGCCCGGGCCAGGTCGATGTCCAGCACGTCCGCCAGGCGGGTGAGGTAAATCAGGATATCCGCCGCCTCCTGAGCCACTTCCTCCCGGGTTTTCTCGTCCAGGGCGGCGCTCTGTTCCGGGCTGAGCCACTGGAAGTGTTCCACCAGCTCGGCCGCTTCGACGATCAGCGCCATGGCAAGGTTCTTCGGCGTGTGAAAAGGCTCCCACTCCCGTTCCCGGGCGAAGGCGCGGACCTTGTCGCGCAATTGAATGAAACTGTCTGCCATGCTGTCCCTCCTCGAAGGCCCATCATATCCCCGCCGCAACTCCTTGATAAGCCTTTTGCGGCGAGGCGCGGAACGTAATAGAATCGCCGTAATTCAAAGGGGAGGATTCTAATGTCTGCGGAAGAAATCGCGAGCTATCTCAAAAACCATCCCGAATTTTTCGAGGATTATGCCGACGTGCTGGCGGATATATTCATCCCCCATCCCCACGGCGGGCGGGCTATTTCCCTCACCGAACGGCAGATTCTGACCCTGCGGGAAAAAAACCAGCTGCTGGAGTCAAAGCTGCGGGAGCTGATCGGCTTCGGCGAGGACAACGACGCCATCAGCGAGAAGCTGCACCGCTTTGCCCTTACCCTGTTCGCGCCGAAAACCCTCGATGCCCTGGCGCAGAGCATCCGCGAGAACCTGCTGGAAATTTTCGCCATCCCCCACGCCGCCCTGCGCATCTGGACCGGCCAACCGGACCAGCCCGGCCTGGTGGAATTTTCCGAAGTGCCCCTGGAGCTGTGCTCCTTCACCGACAACCTGACCAACCCCCAGTGCGGCCTGGAGGCTCCCCACGGCATTCCCGGCTGGTTCGGCGAGGACGGCCCCAAGCTGCGCTCCTTCGCCCTGGTTCCCCTGCGGGCCGAAGAATCCTTCGGTCTCCTGGCCCTGGCGAGCGAGGACGAGCAGCGCTTCTATCCCGACATGGGCACCCTCTACCTGAAGCGCCTGGGGGACCTGGTGAGCGCGGCGGTGCAACGGCACCTGCTGACGGATGTCGAGTGAAAAGCCCCCGTGCTTCCGCCGCCCGCGCCCGAGCGTGGCTGTTGCCGCTTTAGCGGCTTGCGGCCACGGCCTGCCCCGCGCGGGCTGACGACGGCTCGCGGCGCTATTTCATGGCGGCTTTGGATGCAAAAACCCTGAACCCCGAGGCCCGGCAGCGCCTCGACGCCTACCTGGGCCATCTCGCCGGAGAACGCCGGCTTTCCCCCCATACCGTGTCGGGTTACGGCCGCGACGTGCGCAGCCTGCTGGAGCTGGCGGGCGACATTCCCCTGGAGCAGCTGCGCAGCCATCACATCCGCCGCTTCGTCGCCCAGCTCCACGGCCGCGACCGGCACGGCAAAAGCCTGGCCCGCTACCTCAGCGCCTGGCGCGGATTCTTCGACTTCCTCGCCCGGGATTACGGCCTGGACCAGAACCCCTGCGCCGGCATCCGCCCGCCCAAGGCGCCGAAAACCCTGCCCCAGGCCCTGTCCCCCGACGAAGCCGGCCGCCTCATGGACATCGGCGACGATGACGAATTGGCGGTTCGCGACAAGGCGATCCTGGAGCTGCTCTACTCCTCCGGCCTGCGCCTGTCGGAACTGGTGGGGCTGGACTTGGCGGACCTGGACCTGGCGGACGGCAGCGTGCGGGTCACCGGCAAGGGCAACAAGACGCGCATCGTGCCCGTGGGGCGCTTCGCCGCCGCCGCCGCCCAGGCCTGGCTGCCGTTGCGCCAGGGCATGGCCAGGGGGGAGGAGGCCGCCCTTTTCGTCGGACGCAACGGGGCCCGCATGACCCCCCGCGCCGTTCAATACCGCCTCAAGCACTGGGCCCTGAAGCTGGGGCTGGCGGCCAACGTCCATCCCCACGTCCTGCGCCACTCCTTCGCCAGCCACGTGCTGCAGTCCAGCGGCGACCTGCGGGCGGTGCAGGAGATGCTCGGCCATGCCAGCATTTCCACCACCCAGGTCTACACCCACCTGGATTTCCAGCATCTCGCCAAGGTGTACGACGCCGCCCATCCCCGGGCGAAGAAACGCGGCGCCTGAGGGGCGGTCCCCCTTGTCATAATTCCGCGCCGGGGATTGGTTATACTGGAACCACCTCTTCCCGAGCCGCCCCATGCCTACCGCCAAGCTCCCGCCGCCGCAGAAAGCCCTGCCCCCTCCCCTCGCCCCCGCCATGAGCGCGAGCAAGGCGTTCCAGGCCATTTTCGCGGCCTGCCTGGCGCAATTGGAGGCCAACCACAGCGGGGTGATGCGAGGGGAGGACATCGAGTACGTGCACCAGATGCGGGTGGCGATCCGGCGCCTGCGCTCGGCCCTCAGGCTGTTCACCGCCGTCGTCCCGGCGGAGGCCGTGCGTCCTTTCGACGACGAACTGCGCTGGCTGGGGGGGCAGCTGGGCCAGGCCCGGGATTGGGACGTGTTCGTGGAAGAAACGCTGCCGCCGCGCTTGGCGGAGTTCCCCGCCCATGCCGGGCTGGCGGAACTGGCCCGGCGGGCGGGGGCGACGCGGCTGGAGAAGCGGGAGGCCGCCCGCTCCGCCCTGCGCTCCATCCGCTGCCGGCGCCTGCTGGCGGACCTTCGTGCCTGGATTGCCCGGGAAGCATGGCGGGAAGAGGGCGGTGCCCGCCTGGATAAGGCGGCGGTAACGCTGGCGGCCAAGCTGCTCAGCCGCCGCCACCGGGCGTTGAGAAAGCGCGGCCGCCGCTTGCCCCTGCTTCCTCCTCCCCGCCGCCATCGGGCCCGCATCGCGGCGAAGAAGCTGCGTTACGCGGTGGAGTTCTTCCTGCCCCTGTTTCCCGGCGAGCCCGGCAAGGGCTACGCGAAGCGTCTGTCGGACCTGCAGGACCTTCTCGGCGCCCTCAACGACGCTGCCGTCACCCGCCGGCTGCTCGACGAATTGGGCCCGGACACGCCGGCCGCCATCCTGGTGGGAGAGGTGGTGGATATCGCCGCGGCGGACAGCCTGGCGCGCCTGGACGAGGCCTGGGGCCAATTCCGTCGCTACCGGCCTTTCTGGGAGGAATAACTTTGCTATCCTTAAGCCGTGGGCCCCTGGGGCCCAGTGGTTTTTTTTCGCGCATGCTGAGAAGAAGGGAAGATCATGTTCGAGTCCGCAGAGCTGGGCCATAAAATCGATAAGGAAACGTATAAGAGCGAGGAACCCGCCCTGCGGGAAGCCTTGCTGGAAGCGCAGATGGACACCCTGCGCCTGGCCAAGTACCCGGTGGTCATCCTCATTGGCGGGGTGGACGGCGCCGGACGGGGCGAAACGGTCAACCTGCTCAACGAGTGGATGGACCCGCGCCATGTCCAGGTCCACGGCATGGGCGAGCCCACCGACGAGGAGCTGCAGCGGCCGCCTATGTGGCGTTTCTGGCGCGTGCTGCCGCCCAAGGGCAAGACGGGGGTGTTCCTCGGCTCCTGGTACACCGAGCCGATCCTGCAGAAGGTCTTCAGCGAAATCGACGACGCGGCCATGGTGGAGAGCCTGGACCGGATCACCCGCTTCGAGAAGATGCTTACCGACGAAGGCGCCCTGGTGCTCAAGTTCTGGTTCCATCTTTCCAAGGAGAAGCAGAAAAAGCGCCTTTCCGACCTGGAGAAGGACCCCAAGACCCGCTGGCGGGTTACCGAGCGGGACTGGGAGCACTTCAAGATGTATGAGAAATTCCGCGCCGTGTCGGAAATGACCATCCGCCATACCAGTTCCGCCGAGGCGCCGTGGATCATCGTCGAGGGGGCCGACCCCCGCTACCGCAGCCTGACCGTGGGCAAGATACTGCTGGAGGCCCTGAAGAAGCGCCTGGAGCAGGGGGAAGCCAAGCCGGCCGCCATTCACGCCCCGCCCCTGCTGCCTTCCATCGACAACCTGCACATCCTGAAAACCCTGGACCTGACCCAGAAGCTGGACAAAAAGACCTACGAGGCGGAACTGGAGAAGTACCAGGGCAAGCTCAACCTCCTGTCCCGGGACCCGGATTTCAAGAAGATTTCGGTCATCGTCATGTTCGAGGGCAACGACGCCGCCGGCAAGGGCGGCGGCATCCGCCGCGTCACCAGCGCCCTGGAGGCGCGGGTGTACAACATCATCCCCATCGCCGCCCCCACCGACGAGGAGCGTGCCCAGCCCTACTTGTGGCGTTTCTGGCGGCATCTGCCGCGGCGGGGCCAGCTCACCATCTTCGACCGCTCCTGGTATGGCCGGGTGCTGGTGGAGCGCATCGAGGGCTATTGCTCGGAGGCCGACTGGATGCGGGCCTACGGCGAGATCAACGATTTCGAGGAGCAGATGGCCGAGCATGGCGTGGTGGTGGTGAAGTTCTGGCTCTCCATCAGCAACGAGGAGCAGCTGCGCCGTTTCAAGGAGAGGGAGGATACCCCCTTCAAGCGCTTCAAGATCACCGAGGAGGACTGGCGCAACCGGGAGAAGTGGGGCGACTACGAGCGGGCGGTGTGCGACATGGTGGAGCGCACCAGCACCGACATCGCCCCCTGGACCCTGGTGGAGGCCAACGACAAGCTGTTCGCCCGCATCAAGATTCTCAAGACCCTGTGCAACCGCGTCGAGGCGGCCCTGGACAAGGTGAAGGGCAAGGAAAAGGGCAAGAAGAAATAGGCCCTAGCATTGCTCCCACGGCAGGCCGTCGCGGCGCCAGCCGTTGACGGTGCTGCGGCGGTGGTGGTCGTCCAGGTCGCCCTCGAAGCCGTGGAGGACGTTGTACACCTCGGCGAGGCCCGCCTCCTCCAGTTTTAGCCCCGCTTCCACCGAGCGCTTGCCGCTACGGCAGATGAGCACCACCGGGCGGTTGAAGCTGGAGGCCATTTTCACTTCGGCGACGAAGTGGGGGTTGAGGTCCCAGTCCGGGGTGTTGTACCAGGGGATGGGCAGGGCGCCCACGGGGTGGCCGACGAAGAGGAACTCCAGCTCGCTGCGCACGTCGATGAACACCGCGTCGCGGTTGGCCTGGAGGAAATCATGGGCCTCTTTGGGGGTGAGGTGCTTCATGGCGGAATCCGACAAAACGGCTAGGTTTTAAGCATAGCCATTTTTCCGCCCGACGGGACCTCAGGCTTTGCCCGCCATGATGCCGTCCATCAGCTTCAGGCCGGCGAAGGCGTCCTTGGCGTAGTGGACGTTCTCCCCAACGGAATAGGCGGCGCGGCAGTCCTCCTCGACGAAGCGCCGGGTCAGGGCGGCGCCGCCGAGGATCACCGGCGTGGTCCAGCCGGTCTTGGCCATCTCCTCGATGTTTTCCTTCATGATCACGGTGGATTTCACCAGCAGGCCGGACATGCCGATGGCGTCGGCCTTGTGCTCCTCGGCGGCTTCCAGGATGGCGTGGAGGGGCTGCTTGATGCCGATGTTGACCACCTTGTAGCCGTTGTTGGTGAGAATGATATCCACCAGGTTCTTGCCGATGTCGTGGACGTCGCCCTTCACCGTGGCCAGGACCATGGTGCCCTTGTGGCTGCCCTCGGCCTTCTCCATGAAGGGCTCCAGGTAGGCCACCGCGGCCTTCATGGTCTCGGCGCTCTGGAGTACGAAGGGGAGCTGCATCTGGCCGGAGCCGAAGAGCTCGCCCACGGTTTTCATGCCGTCCAGGAGCAGGGTGTTGATGATCTCCAGGGGCGGGTACTTGCCCATGGCCGCCTTGAGGTCGTCCTCCAGCCCCTGCTTGTCGCCGTCGACGATGCGCTGCTTGAGGGCTTCCTCCACGGTGGCGGGCTTGGCCTTCCGCACCTCCACCGCCTTGGCGTCCTTGAACATCTCCACGAATACCAGCAGGGGGTCCTTGCCGTCCTGCCAGCGGTTGAAGATCAGGTTTTCCGCCGCCACCCGGTGGGCCTCGTCGATCTTGTGCAGGGGCATGATCTTGGAGACGTGGATGATGGCGCCGGTCATGCCCCTGGCTTGAGCGTGGGCCAGGAACACCGAGTTGAGCACGTGGCGGGCGGCGGCGTTGAGGCCGAAGCTGATGTTGGACAGGCCCAGGACGATCTGGCACTCGGGCAGTTCCTTGGCGATGCGCTCGATGGCGTCCAGGGTGTTGATGCCGTGGTTGCGGTCGGCTTCCACGCCGGTGCAGATGGTGAAGGTCAGGGGGTCGAACATCAGGTCCGACGCCGGCAGGCCGTGCCGGTTGACGGCGAAATCGTAGAGGCGGTGGGCGATGCGCAACTTGTCGTCCACCTCCTTGGCCATGCCCTCTTCGTCGATGGTCAGGGCCACCACGGCGGCGCCGAACTTCTTCGCCAGCGTGAGAATGGCGGCGGCCTTTTCCTCGCCGTCCTCGAAGTTGATGGAGTTGATGATGGATTTCCCGCCGATGAGCTTGAGGGCGGTTTCGATCACCGGCACTTCGGTGGAGTCGATCATCAGGGGCACGGAAATCTGGCCCCGGTAGCGAGAGACGAGCTCCGCCATGTCGCTGGCCTCGGGGCGGCCCACGTAGGCCACGCACACGTCCAGGGCGTGGGAGCCTTCCTTCACCTGCTCCCGGCCGACGCCCACCAGGGCGTCCCAGTTCTCCTCCGCCAGGAGGTCGCGGAATTTCTTCGAGCCGTTGGCGTTGGAGCGCTCGCCGATGGCGAACACCGCGTTCTCCTGGCGCAGGGCGGCGGCGGAATAGAGGGAGGATACCGCCGGTTCCCACTCGGGCTTACGGGCCGCGGGGGCCTGGTTCTCGCGGGCGTCGAGCATCTTGCGCACGGCGGCGATGTGGGCCGGGGTGGTGCCGCAGCAGCCGCCGACGAGGTTGACCCCGTCCTCCTCCACGAAGCGGCGGTGCCAGTCCGCGAGCTCGGCGGGAATCAGCGGGTATTCGGTCTTGCCGTCCACCAGCATGGGCAGGCCGGCGTTGGGCATGACGGAGATGTTGCGGCGCCAGTGCTCGGCCAGCCATTTCACATGCTCGGCCATCTCCGCCGGGCCGGTGGCGCAGTTGATGCCCATGCCGTCCACGTCCAGGGCGTCGATGGCGGTGGCGGCGGCGGCGATGTCGCTGCCCACCAGCATGGTGCCGGTGGTTTCGATGGTCACCTGGACGAAAATCGGCAGATCTTCCCGGCTCATCTCGGCCCGGGCGAGCTTGCAGCCGTTCACCGCCGCCTTGATGGTCAGCAGGTCCTGGTTGGTTTCCAGGAGGAAGGCGTCGATGCCGCCCTCGATCAGGCCCCGCGCCTGCTCGGCGTAGGAGTCCTCCAGCACGTCGTAGGGCAGGTGTCCCAGGCTCGCCAGCTTGGTGCCGGGCCCCACGGAACCGAGCACGTAGCGGGGCTGGCCGGGGGTGGCGAACTTGGCGGCGGTGGCCTGGGCGATTTCCGCCGCGCGGCGGTTGATTTCCCGGGTGCGGGGGGTGAGGTCGAACTCGGCCAGCACTACCTTGTTGGCGCCGAAGGTGTTGGTTTCCACGCAGTCCGCGCCGGCCTCGAAGTAGGCGCTGTGCACTTTCTCGACGAAGTCGGGGCGGGTCAGCACCAGCACTTCGGAGCAGTTCTCCAGGCCGAGGAAGTCTTTTTCCAGGTCCCAGGTCTCGGCCTGGATCAGGGTGCCGGTGCCGCCGTCGCAAAGCAGCACCCGTTGCTTGAGGCGTTCGAGGAAGGAAGGTTTCATGGGGAAGCGGAAAGCAGCGGTTGAACGGGGCGCCGCCAAGGGCGCGGGTTAGTCAGCCGCTATTTTAATGCAATTCCGCCCCGACCGCTTGGCCTCGTAGAGCGCGTTGTCCGCGCGGCTGATGAGATTTTGGCCGCTTTCATCCGCTTTGAGCTGCGCGATGCCGGCGCTGAAGGAGGTGGCGATTTTATTGTTGTCGCACTGGAGCGGGGTGGCGGTCACCGTGGCGCGCAGCCGGTCCACGACGAACCAGGCGCCGTTGAGGTCGGTGCCGGGAAGGATGATGAGGAATTCCTCGCCGCCGTAGCGGACCAGGACGTCGGTTTCCCGCTGCGCCTGGCGCATCAGGGTGGCGAGGTGGACCAGCACCTTGTCGCCGGTTTCGTGGCCGTAACGGTCGTTGAGCTGCTTGAAATGGTCCAGGTCCAGCATGGCCAACGACAGGGGGGTGCCGTAGTGGTGGGCGTGTTCCACTTCCCGGGCCAGGGCCAATTCCATGCCGCGGCGGTTCTGAATGCCGGTGAGGGCGTCCTCGTGGGCCATGCGGCGGGTTTCCTGCAGTTCGGTCTTGATTTGTTCCAAGGCCTCGCGGGTGACCAGCAGGCCGTCGTAGGTGTCCTCGGTGGTGGCGAGAATGGAGTCGGTGCTGTTGAGGATGGAGGCGAGCAGCTTCAGCATCGCCTGTTTTTCCTCCGCCCGGGTCAAGTCGCTCACCTTGGCGCGGATTTCCTCGTTGCGGGTATTCAGGCCCTGGGCCAGTTGGGAGGCGCGGTCGGCAACGCTGTCGAGGATGCGGTCCACCTCTTCGAGCAAATGGGGGTCGATGGCAGGCGGGGCGTTTCCTGGCTTTCCTCCAGGGGGGGTGCCGCCGAGGATGTCGTAGTAATGCAGCGCATAGTTTTCGGGCGTAGGGGGCAATCCCAGCTCGGAAAGACGGTACAGGGCCGCCTTCGCGACGTCGGTGATGGTTTGAGGTTTCTTGGTCTTGGGGGGCATGTCGTCTCCCCAGCCCTAAATGCGCGGCTTTAGAGCCAGAAAAATTACTAGACTCTAGTTATCTGTATAGCATATATGACAGGGGCATTCCAATTCCGGCTGGAATGCCAAAGGAGAGGCTTCCGGCCCGACGGCTACAGGGCGTAGCGCTTGTCGCCCCGGGCGAAGCCGGAGAGCGGCGGCGCGATGCCCCGGCCGAGGGCGATGGCCTTGAACAGCTCCCCCATCTCCGCCGGACTTAGCAAGCGCTGGGCCTGGTTGGCCAGGGGCAGGTAGGCCGCCGCGTCGAGGGGGGAAACCTCGGCCAGGAGGTCGGTGAGGCCGCAGTTGAGCAGGAAGTGGGCCTGGCTGGTATAGCCCAGGAGGTCGAGGCCGGCCACCATGCCCGCCTCGGCAATGGCGCTGAAATCCACGTGGACGGTGATGTCCTGCAGGCCGGGGAGATAAAAGGGGTCACCGTGGGCATGGTGGCGATAGTGGCACATGAGGGTGCCTTGGCGGCGCTGGGGATGGTAGTACTCGGCGCGACCGAAGCCGTAGTCGAGGAACAGCAGCACGCCCCGTTCCAGGCGCTCTCCCAGGGCGCGCGCCAGGTCCGGCGCCGCCAGGCCGATTTCGCTGACGTAGCCGTCGGCGGCGTCGATTTTTCTGGCGGCGTCGCGCAGCGCCGGATTCTCGGCGGGATGCTCCCGCCAGGCGAATTTTCCGTTCTCCACGGCGACGCCGCGCTCGAAGATTTTTCCGTCTTGCCAGGCAACTACATGGGCCGGCAGGGCGTCTAACAGTTCATTGCCCAGGATCAAGCCGGTGAACGTGTCCGGCAGTCCGGCCAGCCATTCCACCCGGTCAACCCAATGGGGGACCTCCCGGGCCAGGAAGTCATGCTGGCGCTGCTGCAGGTCGGGGCTGGCCTCGAGGATAGCGTAACGGCGGGGAGGGCGGCCGAGGGTTTCCAATTCCAAGAGGAGGTCGCGGGCCAGCTTGCCCGTGCCGGCGCCGATCTCCAGGATGTCGCCGCCCGTGGCCTCCAGCACTTGGGCCGTCTGCCGGGCCAGGGCGCGGCCGAAGAGGACGGACAGTTCCGGGGCGGTGACGAAATCCCCTTCCGTCCCCAGCTTGTGGGCGCCGGCGGCGTAATAGCCGAGGCCGGGGGCATAAAGGGCCAGGTCCATGAAACGGGCGAAGGGCAGCCAACCCCCGGCGGCGGCGATTTCCTCCCCGATCAGGGCGGCCAGCCGCTCGCTGTGGCGCTGGGCTTCCGGGCTGGGGGCGGGTAGAGGGGCCATGGGGGATGTGGTAAATTGCGGCGGAACCAAAACGAAGGCGGACTATATCATGCAGGACAAAGTTGTGCTGATTACCGGCGGGGCCAAGCGGGTGGGGGCGGAAATCGCCCGCCAGCTTCACGGCCTCGGCGCCCGGGTGATGATCCATTACCGTTCCTCGGCGGCGGAGGCCGAGGGCCTGGCGGCGGAGCTGAACCGGACGCGGCCCGGTTCGGCGGCCCTGGTGCAGGCCGACCTGCACGACGTCGAGCGCCTGCCGGCCCTGGTGGCCGCCACCCTGGAGCGCTTCGGCCGCCTGGACGTGCTGGTCAACAACGCCTCCAGCTTCTACCCCACGGCGGTGGGGGAGATTCGCGAACAGGACTGGCACGACCTCCTCGGCACCAACCTGAAGGCGCCTCTGTTCCTCTCCCAGGCCGCCGCCGACGCCCTGCGCCACAGCCACGGCTGCATCGTCAACATCGCCGACATCCACGCCGAGCGGCCGATGAAGAGCTACGTCGTCTATAGCATCGCCAAGGCCGGCCTGGTGGCCCTGACCAAATCCCTGGCCCACGAACTGGGCCCCCAGGTGCGGGTCAATGCGGTGGCCCCCGGCCCCATCCTGTGGCCGGAGGAGGACCCTACCTTCGACGACCAGGAGCGCCGCCGCATCGTCGCCCATACCCTGCTGAAGCGGGAAGGCAGCCCCCAGGACATCGCCCGGGCGGTGACCTTCCTGGTCAAGGACGCGCCCTACGTCACCGGCGTCTTCCTGCCGGTGGACGGCGGGCGCAGCGCCAGCCTGTGATGGAGCCGGTCAAGCCGCCGAAGACGCTGATCCAGGCCACCGGCAAGGCCATCGGCGACTTCGACATGATCCGCGACGGCGACCGGGTGTTGCTGGGCCTGTCCGGCGGCAAGGACTCCCTGTCCCTGCTCCACGTTCTGCTGCATATGCAGCAGAAGGCGCCCATCCGTTTCGAGCTGGCCGCCTGCACGGTGGACCCCCAGTCGCCGGATTTCGACCCCTCCCCCCTCAAGGCCTACCTGGCGGAGCTGGGAGTGCCCTATTTCTTCGAGAGCCAGCCCATCGTCGAACAGGCGGAGAAAAGCATGGTGGGGGATTCCTTCTGCGCCTTCTGCTCCCGCATGCGCCGGGGCATCCTCTACCGGGCGGCGCGGGAACACGGCTACAACGTCCTGGCCATGGGCCAGCACCTGGACGACCTGGCGGAAACCTTCCTCATGTCCGCCTTTTTCGGCGGCAAGCTGCGCACCATGGCCGCCCACTACACCATCGACGCCGGCGACCTGCGGGTGATCCGCCCCTTCGCCTACGTGCGCGAGCGCCAGACCCTGGCCTTCGCCCGCAGCGCCGAACTGCCCGTCATCTTCGAGAATTGCCCGGCCTGCTTCAGCAAGCCGATGCAGCGCTATCAGATGAAGCAGTTGCTGGCGGGAGTGGAGAAGGATCATTCCAAGGTGTTTTCCAGCCTGCGCACGGCCATGAAGCCATTAATGGGCGGGAAAGGGGAGCCTCAGCGCGGCGCCGAGGACTGAGCCGCGCCGTCCCCGGAACGGCGCGGCCGGGTTCACTTGCCGTTGGGCTTGTGCTTGAGGAAGCGGGCGGCCAGGGTGGGCTGGCTGCCGTAGGCATCCAGCTTGTCGCCGGCGGCCTGGTCGATGGCCTTGATCCGGTCGGCGGGCGCGGGATGGGTTTCGAACAGCAGGGCGGCCCCCGGGTCCTTGGGGTTGAGCTTTTCCAGGTCGTGAATCACCTCCGGCAGGGCGAAGGGGTCGTAGCCGCCCCGGGCGGCGATGACGATGCCCATGCGGTCGGCCTCGTACTCGTCGTCCTTGTCCAGGCCGCGGGCGTAGAGCTCCTTGGTGCCCTGGACCAGGTTGGCCAGCACTCTGGATTTCGTGTCTCCCTCCCCCCGGGCCTCCACCGCCATGGTGGCCACTTCGGCAAAGGCGCCGTAGGAGGCGTTCTTCTGGATCGCCTTGAGGTGGTGTTTCTGCAGCACGTGGGCGATTTCGTGGGACAGCACCCCGGCCAGTTCCGCTTCGCTGTTGAGGCGCTTGAGCAGCCCCTTGGTGACGAAAATATAGCCCCCCGGCGCGGCGAAGGCGTTGACCGCGTCGCTGTCCAGCACGCCGAAGTGCCATGCCAGGTCGGGCCGTTCGGTCTGCAGGGCGAGCCAGCGGCCCACGTCGTTGACGTATTTTTCCAGGGCCGGGTTGTTCACCAGGGGGGCGCCCCCCAGCAGGGTGGAGGCCATCTGTTCGCCGATGGCCACCTCCTCTTTTTCCGGGACTTCCCGGTTGGCTTCCTGGACGTTCTTGATGACGTTGCCGATGCGGTTGAGGTTGATGTTCCCCAGGTCGAAGGCGTGGCCGGCCACGGGTATCGCCAGGGCGGCCAGCAGGATGGCGAGGCGCTTGGTCATTGGCCGTCTCCCCACATGGAAGTCTTATTGTCGGGCGAAGCCGTCGGCGGTTTCAGGTAGTCCACCTGCTGGGCCTTGAGCCCGCCGGCGGCGGCGAAGGTCCGCGCCTCCTTGGCGCCGACCGTGTATTGCTTGAGCTTCCTCATCTCTTCCGGATTGGGCTGGGCGTTGGCCAATTCTTCCTTGGTCAGGCCGCGCACACCGGTGGCCACGGTGGTGCCGCTGCTGCCGGTGCGGGCGATGTTGAGCAGGCCGGCGAGGCCGGCCCCGCCGCTGCCGCCCTTGGCGGTGCCGTCCCCCATGCGCAGGGCGAGCATGCGCACCCAGCCCTCCTTGTCCGCGGCCTTGACCTGCGTCCAGGGGCCCTGGCGCTTGAGAATTTCCACCGTGGTGTTTTCCGGCAGGGCGGCCACGGTCTCGGCGTCGGCGAAGGGGGTTTTTTTCAGGTCGGTGGCCTTGACGGTCTGGGCGCTTTCCCCCCAGGCGGCAAAACTGGCGGCCAGGGCCAAGGCGGCGATCAACAGGCGGGTCCGCTTCACGGGTTTTTTCTCCTCGGTTCAAACAGTTGCACTTCCTGGGTACGGCCTTTGACTTTATAGGACCCGTGGTCGATAAAGTCAAAGCTTTCGCCGCAGCGCTGCCGGGTCTCGGCGGAGACCAGGACCCGCGCCACGCCCTTGGTCTGGCCCTCGATGCGGCTGGCCAGGTTCACCGTGTCGCCGATGGCGGTGTAGTCCTGGCGCTGCTCGGAGCCGATGAAGCCCACCACCGCCGGGCCGGTGTGGATGCCGATGCCCACGTCGAAGGTTTCCCCCTGGGCGCCCAGCTCCTGCTTGAATGCTTCCAGGGTGTCCACCATCTCCAGGGCGCAGGCCACGGCGTTTTCCGCCTGCCGGGGATCGTCCGTTGGGGCGCCCCAGAAGGCCATGATGGCGTCGCCGATGAATTTGTCCAGGGTGCCGCCGTGGCGGAAGATGACCGCCACCTGGCGGCTGAAGTAGTCGTTGAGCAGGTCCACGATCTCCTGGGGGCTGCGGCTTTCCGACAGGGTGGTGAAGCCGCGGATGTCGGAGAACAGCACCGTCAGTTCGCCGCTGCGGCCCGACAAGCTTTCCGCCGTCTGGCCTTTGTCCACCAGCTCCTTCACCACCCGGGGGTCGAGGAAGCGGTTGAAGGCGCGGATGGTGGCTTCCCGTGCCCGCCGTTCCTTGAGGTAAACGTGGACCGTGGCGGCGAGGTAGTAGGTCCAGCCGAAGGCCAGGGGGACGAACACCGGCAGCAGCCATAACTGGGTGACGGCGAAGTATTCCGCCCCCAGCAGGAGCAGGGTGGCGGGCGCCAGGCCGAGGGCGATGCGCGGGGGGGTGAAGCCGCGGGCGAAGGCGCCGCCCAGCCCGGCGAGCAGCAGCGCCGTGAGGGCGAACACGAGGGCGGCCGGAGCCTGGGCCATGTAGCCCCGGTTCTTCAGGTTGTCCAGGGCGGTGGCGAGGATTTCCACCGCCGGGTAGAGGCTGTCCACGGGGGTGGCGCGGATGTCGTGGAGGCCGGCGGCGCTGGCGCCGATGATGACGATCTTGCCGCTGAATTCATCGGCGGGACGCCGGGGGTGCTGGCGGGAAAAATCCTCGTACAGGTCGGCGTAGGAAACGTGGCGGTGGGCCAGGGCCGGGCCGCGCCAGCCCAGGAGCAGGGTTTCGCCGGGAGGGAGGGGATAGCCCATATCCTTCGCCACCCGGGCCGGCAGGGAAGGCAGGCGCCAGCCGTGGGCGTCCAGGTAGAGGTAGTAGCGGCGGCCGATGCCGTCCGGGTCCTCGAGGAAATTGATCGCCCCGAGGCGCCAATTCTCCGGGTTCAGGGCGCCGGGCAGGGCCAGGGCGGCCTTGGCGCCGGCTTCCGCGGCGGGAGTGCGCTCGAAGCCGAGGAGCGCGCCGTAGCCGTCGAGGGGGATGCCCTTGGCGTCGCCGTTGGCCGGCAGGCGCAGGAAAGGAAAATAGACGTTGCGCTGGGCGGCGACTGCCTGGTTGAAATAGGCGTCGCTGTCCTTGCGGTAGATGTCCGGGTCGGTGAACAGGATGTCGAACAGGATGGCCTTGGGGTGCTGGCGGGCGAGGCCTTCCACCAGTTCGCCATGCACCGCCCGGGGCCAGGGATAGCTGCCGACGCTGTCGGCCATGCGGGCGAGGCTTTTCTCGTCGATATCGACCACGACGATGTCGGGGTCGGCTTGGCGGTCCAGGGAAATTTCCCGCACGAAGGCGTCCGACAGGCGGTTTTCCAGAGCCTGAAGGCGGTGCAGCGAGAAAATTTCCACCGCCGCCGCCGCCAGAAAGGCGAGGGCGAGCAGCAGCAGGGGAGAGGGCCGGACGGGTCGCATCCGGCCATGGTAGGGGAGGTACCCCTTAAATTACAAGCCCAGGCGCTGGCCCAGGGTGGAGATCAGCCCCGCCTGGTTGAGGGTGTAGAAGTGCAGCCCCGGTGCACCGCCCCGCAGCAGCTTGTCGCACAGGTCGGTGACCACGTCCAGGCCGAAGGCTTGGAGGGCGGGCAGGTCGTTGGCCATGCCTTCCATGCGCTTGCGCATCCAGCGGGGAATCTCCGCCCCGCAGGCGTCGGAAAAGCGTGCCAGCTGGGTGAAGTTGGAGATGGGCATGATGCCCGGCACGATGGGGATGGACACTCCCCGCGCGGCGCACTCGTCGACGAAGCGGAAGTAGGCGTCGGCGTTGTAGAAGTACTGGGTGATGGCGGCGTCCGCCCCGGCCTTCGCCTTGGCGGCGAAGTTGTCCAGGTCCGCCACGGCGGAGGGGGCCTCGGGGTGGAACTCGGGATAGGCGGCCACCTCGATGTGGAACCAGTCGCCGTACTCGGCGCGGATGAAGGCCACCAGGTCGGCGGCGTAGCGGAAATCCCCCAGCTCCACCATGCCCGACGGGATATCGCCGCGCAGGGCGACGATGCGCTTGATGCCGTTGGCCTTGTACTCGTCCAGCAGGCTCTTGATGCTGTCGTGGGTGGCGGCGATGCAGGACAGGTGGGGGGCGGCCTGGTGGCCCTCCTTCTGTATCTCCAGCACCGTCTCCAGGGTGCGGTCCCGGGTGGAGCCGCCGGCGCCGAAGGTGACCGAGAAGAACTCCGGTTTCATCTGCGCCAGCTGTTGGCGGGTGGCCCGCAGCTTGTCGATGCCCTCCTGGGTCTTGGGGGGGAAGAATTCGAAACTGAGCATACGTGAGGCGTGAGGCGTGAGGCGTGAGGGGGTCATTTCTCTACTCGCTTCCTCTGGTGGTTGATGAGGCCGCTAATCAGGGCAAATAGTCGTTCCAATTGTTCGGTGGGAACTTGGCTTGCTTCCAGATAGCCGATTTCTCGCGCCACGATCAACTGGGTCTCCAGCTCGCTCAAGGACCCTCGGGCGACGCCGAGAAAGTGGAGTAACTCCTTGTCCGTTAAACGCGCGCTGCCCTCGGCGATATTCGAGGGGACGGAGATTGCGCTACGGCGAATCTGGCTCGCCAAGCCATAAGTTTCGTGCGGGGGAAAGGAAGCGGTGAGGGCATAAACGTCCTTGACCAAGCCAATGGCAAGCTGCCAAGCGTCAAGGTCGTGGTGTTTCCGCCTCACCCCTCACCCCTTTCCCCTCACGGCCTTAATACCGGTAGTGGTTGGGCTTGTAGGGGCCGTCCTTGGGCACGCCGATGTACTTGGCCTGCGTGTCGGAGAGCTCCGTCAGGTGGACGCCGATCTTCTTCAGGTGCAGGCGGGCCACCTTTTCGTCCAGATGCTTGGGCAGGGTGTACACGCCCACCGGATACTTGTCGGCATGGTTGAACAGCTCGATCTGGGCGATGGTCTGGTTGCTGAAGGACGCGGACATCACGAAGGAGGGGTGGCCAGTGGCGCAGCCCAGGTTCACCAGGCGGCCCTTGGCGAGAACGATGATCTTTTTGCCGTCGGGGAAGATCACGTGGTCCACCTGGGGCTTGATCTCCTCCCACTGGTATTTTTCCACCGAGGCGATGTCGATTTCGGAGTCGAAGTGGCCGATGTTGCACACGATGGCCTCGTTCTTCATCTTCGCCATGTGGTCGTGGTTGATCACGTGCACGTTGCCGGTGGCGGTGACGAAGATGTCGCCGATGGCGGCCACCTCGTCCATGGTCACCACGCGGTAGCCTTCCATGGCCGCCTGCAGGGCGCAGATGGGGTCGATTTCGGTCACCATCACGGTGGCGCCCATGCCGCGGAAGGCCTGGGCGCAGCCCTTGCCCACGTCGCCGTAGCCCAGCACGACGCAGATCTTGCCCGCCACCATCACGTCGGTGGCGCGCTTGATGCCGTCCAGCAGGGATTCGCGGCAGCCGTAGAGGTTGTCGAACTTGGACTTGGTCACCGAGTCGTTGACGTTGATGGCCGGGAATTTCAGGCGGCCTTCCTCGGCCATCTGGTAGAGGCGGTGAACGCCGGTGGTGGTTTCCTCGGTCACGCCCTTGATGTGCTTGATGCGCTCGGAGTACCAGCCGGGAGAGGTTTCCAGGCGTTTCTTGATGGCCGCGAACAGCACCCGTTCTTCCTCGCAGGTGGGGTTGGCGATGCAGGACGGGTCGCTTTCCGCGCGGGTGCCCAGGTGCAGCAGCAGGGTGGCGTCGCCGCCGTCGTCCAGGATCATGTTGGCGGGCTCGCCGGGCCACTCGAAGATGCGGTGGGTGTAATCCCAGTACTCTTCCAGGGACTCGCCCTTGTAGGCGAAGACCGGGATGCCGTCGGCGGCGATGGCGGCGGCGGCGTGGTCCTGGGTCGAGTAGATGTTGCAGGAAGCCCAGCGTACCTGGGCGCCCAGGGCGGTGAGGGTTTCAATCAGCACCGCGGTCTGGATGGTCATGTGCAGGGAGCCGGCGATGCGCGCGCCCTTGAGGGGCTGGGAAGCGGCGAATTCCTCGCGGATGGCCATCAGGCCGGGCATTTCCACCTCGGCGATGGCGATTTCCTTGCGGCCCCAAGAGGCCAGGGACATGTCGGCGACTTTGTAGTCGGTGAATTTAGCGTCAGCCACAGCGAACTCCTAACGTTGTGGCCGGGGGGATGCGGGAGTGTTGCTCACCTGGCATCCCGTGCCCGGCACGGGGTTGAAATCAGGTGAGCGCGGTTCTTTGGAAAGCCGAGCCTGACGGTGTGGGGGCCGTTGCAGCGCTCCTCGGGCGGGTTGAATTATAACTGAATTTTTTGAGAGGGCGGGACGTCACGGGCCTATTAATAGAGGCGTCTGCGCAGCAAATAATCATCTGGGAGTTTAATGATGTAGCTGCCGTCCTTTTTGAGGAGGGCAAGTTCCTTATCGTTCTTAGCAATCAGTAGCCCTTCATGAAGCGTGGTCCCCGTTTTATCTACGAGGAAGAAACAATTGCTCCACTTTGTCTTCTCATTCGGGAAGCAACCTTTTTCACGGAAGACTTTAATTTTTTCAAGCGCCATGGAATTTCCTTTGGAATAAGCCGCCATCGGGAGCAACCACCAAAGAAGCGCGATGAGTACTGTGGTCGTTAAGAGAAAAAGAATGCTATAAAACAGAACCCATACAATGCCAATGACTTTTGTAAGATCGTTGTTTTTCCAATGCAATCTGGATAATAAAGTTTCCAGAATTTTTAGAATATTGGAAAGAATCGGGTAAGGTGGCCTCTTGAGCGCTTTAACGAGCCAATAAAGGCCGCCGACGCATAAGCAAATGGTAAGAATAACCCAATAGACAAGAGGGGGAGACAACAGTCGATTAATCGTTTTTGCGGCAACTTCCCCTAGGCTAAGCAAAAAAAGACCGACAGCATGATACGAAAATACGTAGATGTCAGGGGTCGCAAGAGGAAATCCGTCAGCCGCTACACCAAAAGCTTCCATATACCCTTGGTAATAGCTTAGGCCAAGTAAATAGGCTCCAGGGGTAAGGATACCAATAAGGGCAGCGGAAATTGCAAATAGATTCTTCCACTTTTTTGCTTTTGGCTGTTCCTCAGATGGCTGTGGCATTGGGTTGTTAGGCATAAGTTATTTCAAATCACTCTTGACGGGTGCTTAATAACCCTACGCCCAATGATTTAAGCTGTCAACACGTAGTGTGTTGATTTGTTATGTATATTTGCTTTGTGTGGGGGGTCTGATGACGCGCTTCGCGCGGATAGTTTGAGACGGGGGCGGCCCCGTAAGCCGCTCACTTTTCTTGTCTCGCCAAGAAAAGGTAAGCACCCCACAAGGGTGTCCTCGCCGGACCGGGCGGCTGAGGAATTGGCTGCGGCATAACCTTGGCGCTACGCGCAAAGGTTAGCCTACGCCGCAACAAGCCGCTGTGCGGCGTGTTGTCGGCCTGCGGCCTCAGACACCCTCAGCCGACTTCCCCCGGCCCGGCTGTGCTACTCGGCGGCGCAGAGGGGAATTCTCCCTCACCCCCGGCCCCTCTCCCGCATGCGGGAGAGGGGGGAACTACACCGGTGGTGGGGGGTACAACGGTTTTTGATTTTCATCCCCTCTGCGCCGCCGAGGATTTGTGGCTCAAGCGGGGGAAGTCGGGCGCGTTTGTCTGAGGCCGTAGGCCGAGTTTACGCGCCCGCCCGCTTGGGCCATAAACCGCAGGGAAGCCCGAAGGGCCGGGGAAGCGGGGTGCCTTTTTCTTGGGTTACTTTCTTTTGGGCAAGCAAAAGAAAGTGACTAGCTGTCGGGCTACCCCCGACACCCAATCAACCGCGCGAAGCGCGACAAGATTAAAACCAGAACGCCTTCCCCTTCATCAGGAACTCGACGTGGGGCATGTAGTGGGACCCGTCGCAGGAAAAGGTCAGGCTGATCATGCCGTTGAACAGGTTGATGGAGGCCATGCGCAGGTAGATGTTCGGGTCGGCCAGGCGCAGGGATTGCATCACGCTCAGAATCTGCCGGATTTCGGCTTGGGGAATCACGGCGTCCTCGGGGTAGGAGCGGGGAGGGTAGACCAGGCAGATGTCTGGGTCGCTCAGGGCCTCGTGGTCCAGGATGCGGTAGCGGTAGGGGTCGTCCACGGTCCAAATGGTGGCCTGGCTGCTGGAGAAGTGTATCTGGCACTGGAACACGCCGCGCTGGGCCAGCAGTTCCTCCAGGATGGACATGGCCTGGCCGAGGTTGTGGTCGAGGGGGCTTTCGACGCGGCACTGCTGGAAGACCGTGCCGCGGATGGACGGGTCGCCCTTGATCTGCCGCCAGTAGCCCGGCTCCTCGTAGAGGCCGGCGGTCACGGGCAGGCCGCTGAGATCGAAGTCGGCGCCGAGATAGCCGAGGACGGCGGAGCCGCCGCGCACCACCTGGAGGGCGGTGAGGGAGGGGCGGTGCTTCATCAGGCTGATGTAGGCGTCGGAAAGCAGGAAGCCCCAGGGGGGCACGGCTTCCTTCATGTAGGGCCGGTCGGAGCGGTTGCGGCCGAAATGCTCGGGCGCCAGCCCTTCCTGGCCGACGTTGTCGCTGATCTGGAGGCCGTCGGTGCCGACGCAGTAGAGGTAGGTGCAATAGGGGATGCTGGGGTAGCCGGCAAGAAGTATTTCGTTTAGCCGTTCCCGATCACCCCAGGCGGGAGCGCATTGTTCCGCCAGTTGGGCCAGCGGCTCGCGCAGGATGCGCGCCAACTCTTCCCGTTGCAGATAGATGCTGTCTTTCCATGACGTTTTCATGATGGGGCCGGTGTCTTGCGTGGTTCTTCACGGGGACGGCTCGATGGGGCTGGCGCTGGGGGCGTCGTGCTTGCGGGGGGCGCCAGCAAGGAAGCCGGGGTCGCTGGATTAGAGGCGGACTTGCTCATGATAGTTCAAGCCAGGGCGGCGGAGAAGAGAATGTTGGCGTTGCGCGGGGAGAAACCAAGAAGCCCCGCCGGGGGCGGGGCTTCTTGGGCTCCACGGCGGCGCCTAGGTTAAATCCCGGCTGCCGAGCGCAGCACGTCGGCCTTGTCGGTGGCCTCCCAGGAGAATTCCGGCTCGTCCCGGCCAAAGTGGCCGTAGGCGGCGGTCTTCTGGTAGATGGGGCGCAGCAGGTCGAGGGAGAGGACGATGCCTTTCGGCCGCAGGTCGAAGTGTTCCTCGATCAGCTGGACGATCTTCTCGTCGCTGATCTTGCCGGTGCCGAAGGTATTGACCATCAGGGACACGGGGCGGGCGACGCCGATGGCGTAGGCCACCTGCACTTCGCAGCGGCGGGCCAAGCCAGCGGCGACGATGTTCTTCGCCACGTAGCGGCCGGCGTAGGCGGCGGAGCGGTCCACCTTGGAGGGGTCCTTGCCGGAGAAGGCGCCGCCGCCGTGGTGGGCCGCGCCGCCGTAGGTGTCGACGATGATTTTGCGCCCGGTGAGGCCGCAGTCGCCCTGGGGGCCGCCGACCACGAAGCGGCCGGTGGGGTTGATGAAGTACTTGGTGTCCTGGGTGAACAGGTGCTCGGGGATCACCGGCTTGATGATTTCGTCGATCACCGCCTCGGTCAGCTTGTCGTGGCTGATTTCCGGCGCGTGCTGGGTGGAGAGGACGATGGCGTCCACGGACACCGGCTTGCCGTCCACGTAGCGGAAGGTGACCTGGGATTTGGCGTCCGGGCGCAGCCACGGCAGGCGGCCGTCCTTGCGCACCTCGGCTTGGCGCTGCACCAGGCGGTGGGCGTAGTAGATGGGAGCGGGCATCAGTTGCGGCGTTTCGTCGCAGGCGTAGCCGAACATCAGGCCCTGGTCGCCGGCGCCCTGCTCGGGGTCGAGGCCCTGGCCTTCGTTCACGCCCTGGGCGATGTCCGGGGACTGCTTGTCGATGGACACCAGCACGCCGCAGCTGCGGTAGTCGAAGCCGCCAGCGGAGTCGTCGTAGCCGATGCGCTTGATGGTGTCGCGGGCGATGGCCTGGTAGTCGATGTTGGCGCTGGTGGTGATTTCTCCGGCCAGCACCACCAGGCCGGTGGTCACCAGGGTTTCGCAGGCTACCCGGCTGTAGGGGTCCTGCGCTAGAATGGCGTCCAGAACGCCGTCGGAAATCTGGTCGGCCACCTTGTCGGGATGGCCCTCGGACACTGATTCGGAAGTGAAAAGAAACTCTAGAGACATTCCTGCTCCTTTGAAAAACCCCTTGATTCAACCGGCGCAGCCGGCTTCGGGGCGGAAGCAGGCGACGCTTTAGCCGTATTTGTACCCCGCCCGCAAGTTGTCCCTGTTAACTCGGCGGCAGGGCCATTGTATTTTTTTAGCGCCACTCCGTCAAACCGCCACCATCCATGTTTTCCTTGTTGCTCAAAAGCCTAGCCCTGTTCCCCCTGGGGGTATTGCATGCCCTGGGGGCGGCGGCGGGCTGGGCGGTCTACCTGGCTTCGCCCCGCTACCGGCGGCGCCTGCGGGAGAACCTGCGCCGCAGCGGCTTGTGCCCGGACGAGGCGGCCTACCGGCGCATCCTGCGGCGGACGGTGGCGGAGGCCGGCAAGAGCGTGCTGGAGCTGCCCGCCATCTGGTTCCGTTCCCACGCCGGGGTGCTGGCCCTGTTGCGGGAGCGCCACGGCTGGGAACATATCGAGGCGGCCCGCGCCGCCGGCAAGGGGATCATCTTCCTCACCCCCCACATGGGCTGCTTCGAGATCACCAGCCTGGCCTACGCCGAGCGCCATCCCATCGCCATCCTCTACCGCCCCCCCAAGCTGCGCTGGCTGGAGCCTCTGCTGCAGTCGGGCCGGGCCCGGGGCCACGCTTCCCTGGCGCCCGCCGACCTGTCCGGGGTGCGGGCTCTCCTCAAGGCCCTGAAGAAGGGCGAAGCGGCGGGCATCCTGCCGGACCAGGTGCCGGGCGCGGGAGAGGGCGTGTGGGCCCCCTTCTTCGGCCGGCCGGCGTACACCATGACCCTCGCCGCCCGCCTCGCCCAGACCCGCGGCGTGGCGGTCCTGATGGCCTTCGGCGAGCGGCTGTCCTGGGGGCGGGGCTACCGCCTGTGGGTGGAGCCCTGCCTGGCCGACCTGTCCGGCGCACCCGCCGAGGCGGCGGCGGCCCTGAACCGGGAAATCGAGCGCATTGTGGCGCGCAAGCCCGAGCAGTACCTGTGGAGCTACAACCGCTACAAGACGCCCCGGGGCGCGGAGCCGCCGCCATGATGGTGCGCCTGGGGCTGTTCCTGATCTGGCTGCTGCATTTTCTGCCGTTGCCCCTGCTGGCGGCGGCGGGTCGTGGTTTCGGCCTGCTGCTTTACGCCCTTGGCCGGGAGCGCCGGCGGGTGGCGCGGACCAACCTGCGCCTGTGCTTCCCCGCCATGAACGAGAAGGAGCGGGAGGTCCTGGTGCGGCGGCATTTCCAGGCCTTCGGCCGCAGCCTCCTGGAGCGGGGGCTGGCCTGGTGGGCATCCCCCGCCCGCCTCGGGCGCTTGATCCAGGTGGAAGGGCGGGAACATCTGGCGGCCCTGGAAGGGAAGCCGGTCATTCTCCTCGCCCCCCACTTCGTCGGCCTGGACATGGGCTGGAGCCGCCTTACCCTGGAGCGCCCCCTGGCCTCCATGTACAGCAACCAGAAGAACCCCGTTTTCAACCGCCGCATGCTGGCGGGGCGCAGCCGTTTCAACGGACCGGTGCTGGTGTCCCGCCAGGAGGGCCTGCGCCCCATCCTGCGGGCCCTGAAGGAAGGGCGGCCGTTCTATTACCTGCCGGACATGGATTACGGCCCCCGGGACGCGTTTTTCGTGCCCTTTTTCGGCGTGCCCGCCGCCACCATTTCCGGCCTGCCCCGGCTGGCGGCCATGGCCGGGGCGGCGGTGGTGCCCTGCGTCACCCGCCAGTTGCCGGGGGGGAGGGGCTACGCGGTGCGCTTCTACCCGTCCTGGGACGCTTACCCCTCCGCCGAGGTGGAGGGCGATGTGCGGCGGATGAACGCCTTCATCGAGGAACGGGTGAGGGAGATGCCGGAACAGTACTTCTGGCTCCACAAGCGCTTCAAGACCCGCCCCGAAGGGGAAGAAAGGCTTTATTCCTGATGGAACGGATAGCCGAGCCGGATTTGATGGACGACGCCGAGCAGGCGGAGGCCTATGCCACGGCGGATTTCTCCGAGCCCCACGACGCCTTCGTGGCCCACTTCCGCGCCCGTTTCCCCGCCTTCGCGACGGGAGAGGTGCTGGATCTGGGTTGCGGACCGGCGGACGTGAGCATCCGCTTCTGCCAGGCCTACCCCGGCGTTCGCCTGACCGGGGTGGACGGGGCGGAGGCGATGCTGGCCTGGGGGCGCCGGATGGTGGCGGAGAAGGGCCTCGCCCACCGTCTCGCCCTGCGCCGCTGCTACCTGCCGGACGAGGGGCTGGGGACGGCCCGTTTCGACGGCGTGATTTCCAACAGCCTGCTGCACCACCTGCAGGACCCCGCCGTCCTGTGGCAAACCGTGCGGCAGGCGGCCCGCTCCGGCTCGCCGGTGCTGGTGATGGACCTGATGCGGCCCGCCAGCCCCGCCGAGGCGGAGCGCCTTGCCGCCCTTTACGCCGCCGGCGCGCCAGCGGTGCTGCGGCGGGATTTTTACCATTCCCTGTTCGCCGCCTACCGGCCGGCGGAAGTGGAGCAACAACTGGCGGCGGCCGGCTTGTCCGGCTTCCGCGTCGAGGCGGTGAGCGACCGCCATCTGCTTGCCTGGGGGACCCTATGAGCTTTCGCAATCCCGACGACGCCCAGCGCCGCGAGCTGCTGCAACGGGTGAAAACCATCGCCGTGGTGGGGCTGTCCCCCAAGGCGGACCGGCCCAGCTACGCCGTGGCCCAGGCCCTGCAGCGCTTCGGCTACCGCGTCATTCCGGTGCGGCCGGCCCTGGACGAGGTGTTGGGGGAGAAGGCCTACCCCAGCCTCCGGGACGTGCCGGAGAAAATCGACTTGGTGGACGTGTTCCGCGCCGCCGAGCACATCGATGCCGTGGTGGACGAATGCCTGGCCTTGGGCTTGCCGGCGGTGTGGATCCAGGAGGGCATCGTCAACGAGGCGGCCGCCGAACGGGCGCAAGCGGCGGGCATGACGGTGGTGATGGACCGCTGCATCTACAAGGACTGCGTGGCGCTGCTTTCCTGACCGGTCCGGCGGGGCGGGGTGAGGGGGAAGGTAACGGTGAAGCGGACGCCGCAGGGGGTGTTGGCGAAGGCGATTTCCCCGCCCATGTGCTGTTCGAGGATGATTCGCGCCATGTAGAGGCCGATGCCGGTGCCCATTTCCTTGGTGGTGAAGTAGGGATCGAAGATGCGCTCGGCGATTTCCGGCGGGATGCCGCCGCCGTTGTCCTCCACGGTGAGGGTGGCCCGTTGGCCGTCGCTGCTCAGGCCGACCAGGATGAAGGGGCTGGCGACGGCCCGTTCCAGGCAGGCGTCCTTGGCGTTCATGATCAGATTCAGCACCACCTGCCCCAGCTCGTTGGACGAGCCGTAGGCCTGGATGCCAGGCGGAGCGGCCACCTCCAGGCGGATGTCGTGGTTGGCCAGGCTGGCGCGGACCAGGCCCACCGTCTCGTCGATGGCCTCCCCGACGTCGAAGGCTTCCGGGTTTTCCTGGAGGCGGAAGAAGTTGCGGAAGTCGTCGATGGTGGTGGACATCTTCTGGATCAGCTTCTTGCCCGTGGCCATGGTTTCCTCCAGGGTTGCCCGGTCCAGTTCGCCGTAGTCGAAAGCGTCGTGGATATTGGCCAGGAGGAGAGCGAGGGCGTTGAGGGGCTGGCGCCACTGGTGGGCGATGGCGCTGACCATCTCGCCCATGGCGGCGTGGCGGGATTGCTGCAGCATCAGGCGTTCCTTGAGGAGATTTTCTTCCGTCTGCTGGCGCACCCGTTCTTCCAGATGGGCGTTCAAATCCCGCAGGGCCTGTTCCGTGCGTTTCAATTCGGAAATGTCGGCCACGGCCACGACGCCGCCGATTACCTCGCCCTTGCTGCCCCGTACCGGGACGTAGGTGCCGGTGGTGTAGGTGATTTCGCCGCCACCGAGATCGGCGGCTTCGTCGAAGCTCACCAGTTCGCCTTCCAGGCAGCGGGCGACGTAGGGGGCATGGCCCAGGGCCAGGGCGGGGGGAAGCACCTCGGCGAAGCGGGCGCCCTCGATTTCCTCGACCGGCTTGCCGAAGGTTTCCGCGTAGCGGCGGTTGGCGACGATATAGCGCCCTTCCCGGTCGAAATAGGAAATCCACATCGGCGCGTAGTCGATCATGGTGCGCAGCACCTGGCGGCTTTCCGCCAGCCGCTCCTCGGCTTGGCGGCGGGCGGTGATGTCCACCCCGACGCTGACGATGTAATCCACGTCCCCCTGACCGTTCAGGAGCACGGCGTTGGACCAGTCGAACAGGCGCCGGGAGCCGTCCCGCATCAGCCAGTGGTTTTCGTAACGGCTGACGACCTGTCCCGCCTTGATATCCTCGAACACGGCCAGGACGGCCTCCCGTTCCTCCGGCGGCAGGAAAGGTTCCCAGAACGGGGTATCGGCGACGTCGGCGAAAGCGTAGCCGGTCAACTCCTCCGCCGCGCGGTTGAAGCGCACGATGCGGCCACGGCGGTCGAGCACCACCACCACGGTATTGGCCCGTTCCATCACGGCCTGGATGAAATCCCGCTCGCGGCGCAAGGATTCGAGGGTTTCGCGCAGGCGGGCGGTCATGCTGTTGAAGGCGTCGGCCATTTCCCCCACTTCGTCGTCGCGGGTCACGTCCACCCGCCGGGCGAGGTCGCCGTCGCGGATGGCGCGGGCGGCGGTGGCCACCTGCTGGATGGGATGGACGATGTGGCGGAGCGCGGCATAGAAGAGGGCGAGGGCAATGGCCAGGGCGAGCAGGGTCACCAGGCCGACGATCTTGAGGCCGGTAAGGGCCGGAATCAGGGCCTCCTTGGCCGCGCGTTCGACCACCACGGTGAAGGATTGCTGCCCCAGCGGCGCGATTTGGGTGGCGATGAAGGCGTCTTCTCCCCCCAGGCCGGTCTGCCGTTGCCGCCCGAGTTGGATGGCAGCCCGGGTTTCGCGCAGGACGACGGAGGGATTGCGGTGGGCGATGACCCGCTGCTGGGCATCGAGGATGTAAACCTCCTCGCCCGGGTCGAGATTCAGGTCGGAAATCATTTCCCAGATGGCCTTGACCCGAACCTGAAGGGCCAGGACGCCGACGGGCTTGCCGCTGAGGGGCGCGGTCACCGGCCGGCCAATATTCATCAGGGGCTCGCCGCTGGCGGCGTCGTAATAGATGGGGCCGAAATAAGCCTGGCCATTGCCCAGGGCGTGCTGGAAGAAGTCCGCGGCGCCGTTTTCCGAGGCGTGGGCAAAGCTCGCATGGACGCGCGATACGTGCAGCCGCTCCCGCCCGTCGGCGCTCTGGTACCGGACTTCGCGGATGAAGGCGTTGCGGGCCAGCATCCGGGACATTACCCGCTGTTTTTCCTGGCCGCGCAGCGCCGAGAAATGAGACAGGGTATCGGCATCCTCCAGCCGCAGGTCGAAGCGCTGCAGGAAAGCCCCGAGCTGGACGGCCAAGCGCTGGGCCATTTGCTGCTGGCGGTCGTAGGAGTCGGCCAGATGGAGGGTGTAGGTGTGCCAGCCGAGGAGCCCGCCCGCCAGCAGCGTCGGCAGGAGGGCCAAGCCGACGAAGGCGGCGATAAGGCGGTTGCGCAGGGAATGCTCAAACATGGCGGGCTTTCGGCGTCATGGACGGATCACCACTTCCGCCTGCAGGACGATATCGCTGGGGATGCTCAACCCGATGGCGCGGGCGGTGCGCAGATTGATGGCGAGTTGGCTATCCGCCGCTTCCACGGGGAGGTCGGCCGCGGAGGCGCCGCGCAGGATTTGGACGGCAAGGCGCGCCGCCTGGCGGCCGATCTGGCGGTGGGAGAAGCCGTAGCTGAACAGGGCGCCGGCCTCGGTCTGCGACAGGCTGGGAGCGCATAAGGGAAGCTTGCGCCGCAGGGACAGGGCGACGAAATCCTTGATGCGGGACTCCACCGTGCTGTCCCGGGGCAGGAAAATGGCGTCCGCTTCCCTGGGCAGGGCCGCAAGGGCCGCGGGAATTTCGCCGGGGGCATGGATTGCCTGCGGCAGGAGGGTGATTCCGAGGGCTGGCGCGGCCTGCCGGACCAGGGCGAGGGAGGTCAGGGCGCTCTTGTCGGCGGGATTGTAGGGCAGATAGACGTGTTTTGCCCGGGGGGCGATGCGGGTCAGCCATTCCAGGCGCAGGTCGTCGCCCAGGGGAAGGCGGATGCCGGTCAACTGGCCGCCAGGGGCTTTCAGGCTGGCGACGATGCCGGCGGCAACGGGGTCGTTGACGGGGGCGAACACCACCGGAATGCCTGTTGCCGCCACGGCCTTCTTTACCGCCAGGGTGGCGGGGGTGCTGGAGACGAAAATCAGATCGGGTTTTTTCGCCAAGTGTTGGCGGATCGCCGGCCCCAGATTGTCGATGGTGCCAGCGGGGCCGTTGTAGAGGTAGGTCACGTCCTTGCCCTCCCGGTAGCCGAGGGCCGCCATTCCTTCCTTGAAGCCTTTCAGGGTCTGGGCATCCACGGCGGTGAGCTGGATCACGCTGATAAGCCACGGCTTCCTGGCGGCGTCCCGGGGGCCCGAGACCAGCCAAAAGCCCCCGGCCGCCAGCGCGGCGGCAAGGAGGAAGAGAGATATCCACGTTCTACGAGCCATCGTCCGGTCCCATGAACTCTCGCGCTTCCGGGCTACCACGAGGTTTCCAGCTGGAAACCGGCATTCCAGCCGCCGGTGCCGCTGCTGAAAACGGGGCCGCCCACCTGTCCCCGGAAGGCCTCGGACCAGCCGGCCCGGGTGACATAGGCACGGAGGGCGGGACGGGAAAAGAACGCGCTGCGGGGCGTCCATTCCATGGCGGCGGTGAATTTCCACAAACCGCCCTGGGTGCGGGCGGCATGGTTGGTAACCCGGTCGTAGCCCGCCTCGCCCACCAGCCGCCAATGATCACCGAGAAACAGCATGGGGCGGGCGCCCAGGCTGAGCCAGGTGCTGTCCGTGCCGTCGAAGGCGGCATGGTCCCGCCTCTCCCACACCAAGGCGCTTTGCATTGCCCAGCGGCGGCCTTCGTAAAGGTGGAAATCCACCACGCGCCAGGTCTCGGCCGCCTCCAGGGCGGCGGCGCTGGCCGGGGTGGTTAGCCGGGCCAGGGCGGCGGCGGTCTCCGTCGGCGTGTTCCAGGCGCTGCGGGCGGCGCCCTTGCCGTATTGCAGAGCCAGGGTGTTGGTGCCGCCGGCGAAGCCTTCCTGGCGGTGCTGAACGGTGGCCGCCCAGCCGCGGGCGCCGTAGAGGGTCACGGGACCGCTGCCGCCGCTGAAGGAAGCTCCCGATATTTCGGCGTGGCGCCAGTCGAGCATCAGCGTGCCGCCAGGGTTGATCTTGATGTTGTGCAAGCCCAGTTCGTGGTTGCGCAGGGCGACCTTGTTCTCCGGCCAGGAGAGGCCGAGGCCGGCGGGGGTGTCGTGCATCTGCAGGTAGGTGTAGGCCAGGCCGCCGATGCCGAAAGGGATGTCGCGCACGCCGAATCCGTCGCCCTTCAGGTTCATGTAGAAATAGTCGTTGATGTGGATGTCGCGGCGCTGGTAGTAGCGCCGCCCGAACCAGAGCTTGGCGGGAGTGCCCCGCAGGTTGCCGACCTCGACGTAGGCCTGGGCCAGGGTCTGGTATTCGAGGGCGTCGCCGTAGGGGCCCTTGAATTCCGGCTGCGCCTCGGCGCGGACGTAAGGCGCGCTGTCGCCTTCGGCCAGTTGATGGCGGTAGTAGAGGCTGGCCCGCCCGTACACCTCGCATTCGTTGCCCAGGCGGTACTTTGCCCCCGCCCCGGGGGCCTGGAAGCAAACCTGGTTCTGGCTGCCTGAATTTCCCCCGCCGGCACGCAGGTAGCCAACGGAACCGATTTCGTCGGCGCCTTCCCGCCACAGGGCGGCGCCCGTGGCGGACATGGGGGAGGAAAGTCCCAACAGGGACACGCCTAGCACCGCGGCCGACCTGCCTGGACGAAGCGCCATGTTTGTAATTTTCTCCCTTTGGGGCGCGGCAGGGATTCCGCGCCCGGTTGCAATGCACTCACCAAGTATAGGCAATGTTCGCGCCAATCCGCTTGACAGCGGGGCGGCGAAACGGAGAATTCGGGGTTTCCCCTACGGCTGGCGTAGGGATTTCTCGAGGCACGGAAGCGATTCGGCATGAAGTTGAAATTCACCAAAATGCATGGCCTGGGCAACGATTTCGTCGTCATCGACGGCGTTTCCCAGTCCGTATCCCTGACCCCGGAGCAGGTGCGCTTCCTGGCGGACCGCCATTTCGGCGTCGGCTGCGACCAGCTGCTGCTGGTGGAAACCTCCGCCGTGGCCGACTTCCGCTACCGCATTTTCAACGCCGACGGCGGCGAGGTGGAGCAATGCGGCAACGGCGCCCGCTGTTTCGTGCGCTTCGTCCACGACCAGGGGCTGACCGCCAAGAGCGAAATCCGCGTCGAGACCCTGAAGGGCATCATCCAGCCCCGCCTGGAGGCGGACGGCCAGGTGACCGTCGACATGGGGCCGCCGCGCTTCGAGCCGGCGGACGTGCCCTTCGTCGCTGAACGGCGGGCGCTGACCTACGAATTGGACCTGGTGGAGGAGAGCGTCGAGGTTTCCGCCCTATCCATGGGCAACCCCCACGCCGTGCAGGTGGTGGCGGACGCCGAGACCGCGCCGGTGGAGCGCCAGGGGCCCCTCATCGAGCGCCATCCCCGTTTCCCCAACCGCGTCAACGCCGGCTTCATGCAGGTTCTCGGCCGCCACGCCGTCAAGCTGCGGGTCTACGAGCGGGGGGCGGGGGAAACCCTGGCCTGCGGCACCGGCGCCTGCGCCGCAGCGGTGGCGGGCATTACCCGGGGGCTGGTGGACAGCCCGGTGACGGTCCACACCCGGGGCGGCGACCTGGTGATCCGCTGGGAAGGGGAAGGCCGGCCGGTGCTGATGACCGGCCCGGCGGTGACGGTGTTCGAGGGCGAGATCGACCTGCCATGAGGCGCATCGACGTCTTCAACGGCGATGCCGACGGGCTTTGCGCCCTGCACCAGCTGCGCCTCGCCGAACCGGCGGAGTCGGAACTGGTCACCGGCGTCAAGCGCGACATCGCCCTCCTGGAGCGGGTCACGGCGGAGGAGGGGGACGCGGTGACGGTGCTGGACGTCTCCCTGGACAAGAACCGCGGCGCCCTCCTGCGCCTTTTGGCGGCGGGGGCGACGGTGCGCTATTTCGACCATCATTTTCCCGGCGACATTCCCGTCCATCCCCGCCTGGAGGTCCACATCGACACCGCCGCCGAGGTCTGCACCAGCCTGCTGGTGGACCGCCATCTCGGCGGCCGCTTCCGTCCCTGGGCGGTGGCGGCGGCCTTCGGCGACAACCTCCACGCCAGCGCCCGGCAGGCCGCCGCGCCCCTCGGCCTGGACGAGGACCGGCTGAATACCCTGCGGGAGCTGGGGGAGTGCCTCAATTACAACGGTTACGGCGAATCCCTCGCCGACCTGCATTTCCATCCCGCCGAACTCTACCGGCTGGTGAGCGGCTACGCCGACCCCTTCGCTTTCGCCGCCGAGGAAGCGGCCTACGCCCGTTTGCGGGACGGCTACCGGGAGGACATGGCCCAGGCCGCGGCCCTGAAGCCGGAGGCGGAAACGGCGGGCGGGGCGGTCTACCTGCTGCCCGACGCGCCTTGGAGCCGACGGGTATCCGGGGTCTTCGCCAACGACCTAGCCACGGCCCATCCCAATCGGGCCCACGGGGTGCTGAGCCGCCGCCGCGACGGCGCGTATACCGTCAGCGTGCGGGCTCCCCTGGCGAATCCCTCGGGCGCGGACGAGTTGTGCCGCGCTTTCCCCACCGGCGGCGGGCGCAAAGGGGCGGCGGGCATCAACTGTCTGCCGGCGGACCAACTGGAAACGTTTTTTGCCCGTTTTCGCGCCGCTTACCCGGATGTCATTTAGCTTGGCGGGAAAAGGGGGATTGGTGGTAAATTATCGCCATCGCTAGGAGGGAAAATCCCATGGACGTCAAAATCGACTTCGTTCCCGAAGCCGGCCTCTACCACCTGACCTTCGACCACGCCCGCGTCTCCCTTTCCCGGGCGGAGCTGGAAGCCCTGGTCCTTCAGGCGGTCAAGCACTTGCCCGGCCTGGTGCCCGGCGTCGAGGTGACGGAGGACGAGGACGTTTACCGCATCCCCATGCGGCGTCTGATGGATATGGGGGACCGGGATATCCAGCTGCTGCTGCGGGAAGTGCAGTCGGAGGACCTGGTCAAGGCCCTATGGTTCATGGACGACCCCGCCCTTTCCGAACGGGTGTTCGCCAACCTCAGCCACCGTACCCGGGAAGTGCTCCAGGGCGACCTCAAGGATTTCGCCGCCATCCACGCCCGGCTGGGCGAAAGGGCCCAAGCCAAGAACCGCGGCGAGGCGGTGGAGGCGGCGAAACGTCTTATCGCCGCCATCCACGCCCTGGGGGAAAACGGCCAGGCGGCCCTGCTTTAACAGGCCGTTGAAAAACTACCGCGGTGGGCCATCTGCCGTGTTGCGCGGTACTCGCCTCCTCGCCTGTCTGCCTGATATGTCTCGGTTGCTCCGTTCCGCGCGCCTCGCATCTGGCCTCCTCGCTACGTTTTTCAACGGCCTGTTAAGCCTTATTTCTTCAGCGGCTTCACTTCCTTGATCACCACCGGCTCCAGGGGAACGTCCTTGGGGAAAGGACCGGCGGCGCCGGTGCGCATCCGGGCGATCTTGTCCACCACCTCCTGCCCCTTCACCACCTTGCCGAACACGCAGTAGCCCCAGCCGTCGAGGGTGGGGGCGGTGTAGTCGAGGAAGCCGTTGTCCGCCACGTTGATGAAGAACTGGGCGCTGGCGGAATGGGGGTCCATCTTGCGGGCCATGGCGACGGTGTAGAGGGTGTTCTTCAGGCCGTTGTCGGCCTCGTTGCGGATGGGGGCGCGGGTGGGCTTCTGGTTGAGGTGGCTATCGAAGCCGCCGCCCTGGATCATGAAGCCGTCGATCACCCGGTGGAACACGGTGCCGTTGTAGAAACCGCTGTTGGCATATTCCAAGAAATTTTCCACCGTCTTCGGCGCCTTGTCCGCATAGAGCTCGATCACCACGTCCCCCTGGCTGGTTTTCATCTCCACCCGGGGATTGGCGGCGTGGGCGGAAAAAGCCAGCAGCAGGCCGGCGAGGGAAAGCAGGAAGCGGTTCAGCATGGGGAGGTCTCCGTAAGGGCGATGCGCCCCATTCTACCGCGAAGGCAGCCCGGCCACACAGCGCCACAGGCGCTGGCCGCTGCCCTGGTACTTGCGCTCGAAGGGGGTGATGGGCTGTTCCGGCGCCCAGGGCTCGACGGCGGACGGAATGCCCGCCACCTCCAGGGCCAGGACGAATTCCTCGATGTACGCCTTCCAGTTGCTGCGCACTTCCAGCCGTCCGCCCAAGGCCAGGAGGGCCGGGAATACCGGGGCGGCGTGCCAGCGCCGCATCAGGTGGCGGGGCTTGGGCCAGGGATTGGGGTAAAGGAGGGTGTGGTGGGATAGCCGCCAGCCCGCCTCCCGGGCGAGGCGCCAGAAATCGTTGAGGTCCGCCCGCACCAGCAGATAGTCGGCCCCTTCGGCGCGATACGCGCGGTCGTGCTTGTCCAGGCGGTGGAGGGACTGGTCGATGCCCACCACCAGGGCTTCCGGGTGCTGCCGGGCAATCCAGGCGGTACTTTCCCCCACGCCGCAGCAGGAATCGAAAATCAGGGGCTTGCCGGCGTTCTCCACCAGGGGACGGATGGCGGCGAAGGCCTCCAGGGTATGGGCGGCGTAGGGCTTGCGGAAGGGCTCGGCCAGATGGCGCGCCACCACCTCGGCCAGCTTCTCGTGGGGGCCGGCCTGGGGGCTGTCGACGGGGCGGGGGGCGGAGGCGGTCATTTCACCTTGATCTCCGTCCACAGGCGGGACAGCAGGCGCCGGCTGCGGGCGTCGAAGTCCCGCAGCATGACCAGGCCCTTGGTGTCCCGGGGGAAAATCGCCGGGTTGCCGGCGATGTCCGGGCGGATGTAGGGCAGGGCGGCGGCGTTGGGGTTGCCGGCGCCAATCAGGTTGGACACGTCGGCAGCGTTGCGGCCTTCCAGCATGAAGTCGATGAACCTGTGGGCCAGATCCGGCCGGCGGCCGGAGCGGTGGAGGACGAAATTGTCCACCGCCAGCACCGCCCCCTCCTTCGGCGTGGCGAAGCCGATGGCAAAGGGGCGGTGGGCGGCCAGGGCGTCCTGCTGGGCCCGGTACATGTCGTTGGAGTAGCCGTGGGCCACCCAGATGTTGCCGATGGCCAGGTCCTTGATGTAGGTGCTGTTGGAGAAGGTGGCCCAGTAGGGCTTGGCCCGCAGGATGAGGTTCTTCGCCTGCTCCCATTCGGCCGGGTCCTTGTCCTGGGGGGAGTGGCCGAGGTAGAGCATGGCCGCTCCCATCAGCTCCCGCTGGCTGTTGAGGACCGTCACCTTTCCCTTCAGCTTTGCCAGGTATTTCGGCTCGAAAATCAGGGCCCAGGTGTCGGTGGGGAGATTCAGCTCCCTGAGCTTGGTCGCGTTGTAGCCCAGCAGGGTCACGGTGTAGGCGTAGGGGACGGAATAGCGGTTGCCGGGGTCGTACCAGGCGTCCAGGTAGGCCGGCTTGATGTTCTTCAGATGGGGCAGCCGCGTCTTGTCCAGGGGACGCAGGGCGCCGCGGCGGATGAGGGACTCCACCGCGTTGCCGGTGGGCACCAGGATGTCGTAGCCGCTGGCCCCCGCCTCCAGCTTGGCCAGCATTTCCTCGTTGTCGGAGTAGTAGTCCTGCTTCAGGGTGCAGTGGCAGCTTTCCTCGAAGCGGCGGGCGGTCTCGTCGGAGATGTAGTTGTTCCAGTTGTAGAGGTAGAGCACGTCCTCGGCCCGGGCGAGGACGGCGGCCGCCGCCAGGAGGAGGGCGAGAAGGACCGCGAACCAGCGCCTCATGCCTCCCCCTTCAGCACCTCGGGGGCGACGCGGGAGGCCAGGGCGATGAGGGTCAGGGTCAGGGCCATCAGCAGGGTGGAAACGGCGTTCACCTCCGGCGTCACCGCCACCTTGATCATGGAATAGATTTGCAGGGGCAGGGTGGAGACCCCGACGCCGGCGGTGAAGAAGGTGATGACGAAGTCGTCGATGGAGAGGGTGAAGGACATCAGGAAGCCCGCCACCACGCCGGGGAGGATGAGGGGCAGGGTGACG
>JAJZVC010000084.1 GCA_021845865.1 Pseudomonadota bacterium
GCGCGCATTGCCAATCATCCGGCACACAGGATCGAGGAATTGATGCCCTGGAACTGGACCGCCCCGCAAAAACAGAACTCAACCGCACAGGCCGCCTGATCAACCCACCCCGGCGAGGGCGGACCACTGCCCCGCAATCACACCGCGGTTCTCGCCGGATGGTTACAGGAAAACTAAGCCATGACGCATCGTAAAATCACCTCACTGGCTACCAAAATAATTCTAGCTCTTAGCGCCGGCTGTACCCAATTCCCCACTCTGGCGCCTAGGCCGGCGCCCCCTCCCTCTCTCAGCCAGACGAACATACTGACAGCCCAGGCACCTGATCCCATGGTCCTGCTGACGCAACAGAGAAAAGATCATCCAGAGCTAAAACTCGATCCTCACTGGCCTCCCCTAATGTCGGCTATGGAGGAATACAAAGTCAGAAATTTCCAGATCATGTTTATCCATGACCCTAATTATATGAGACCGCTGGGATTTGACCCTCACCACCCTCAGTCAAATGTTTCGATAAATTTGGCAACTGAAGATCTAAACAATCTTACAAGGTACTATGGCCCCGGAACAACCCTATCAAAGAACTGGCTTGCGCAACCTCCTCTCCCGGATGGGAGGCAATACGGCTCTCCTCTCAACGCAAGCGATACCGATTATTCTCAGAACTTTCTATCAGACGAACAACATCTTGCTGCTGCCCGGGTGGCGTGGTGCATATGGCGTCCACAGAACTGCAACTAGAAACTCATGAATCTGGAGTCGCCCAGTCTCAATGTAATTGCTTCCGTAATGGGCGGTTGGGAGTCAAGTCCCCCTGAATGACCATCTCGCCGCCGGTACCATGCTTCCGTCCGTGGTCGGTACGGGGCCGCCACACCATGCTGTCAGATGGATCCCGAGAGCCGATCTCAAATCGCGTGTTCCGCCCCGAAGGACGTTCACCAGCAGTTACCCGGCTTCATCGGAATCCGCGTCCCGGCGACGGGACCTCGGGGGCCGGTTCTCGCGATCCGGCCCGAAAGCTTCTTGCTGTCGTTATGCGGCGGCTTCCTCCTTGCTGAAGCGGAAGTCGGTGCCGTCCACCCACATGCGGTGCAGCACGGTGGCCAGCTTGCGGGCCAGCGCGACCTTGGCGCGCATCATACCTCGGCGCTTGGCGACGTTCACCGCCCACCGCTTGAGGGTGGAGAAGCCCTTGACCCGGGTGAGCATCACCTGGGCCGCCTCGTAGAGGGCGCCACGCACCATGGCGTCGCCGGTCTTGGTGATGGCGCCGGTGATGTCGGTTTCGCCCGACTGGTATTTTTTCGGCGTCAGGCCGAAGTGCGGTCCCACTGCCTTGGACGAGGTGAAGCGGCCGGGATCGTCGACCGCCACCTTGAAGGTCAGCGCCGTCAAGGCGCCGACGCCGGGCACCGTCATCAGCCGGCGGCAGACCTCATCGGCGCGAACGATTCTCAGCACCTTGCGGTGCAGGGCGTTGACCTCAGCCCGCAGGCTATCGCGCGCCCGCAGCATCGGCTCGGTGACTTCCTCCAGCATCGGCTGGCCGGCGGCAAGCTCACGCACTCGCGCGGCGAACCGGCCGGTGCTGACCTGTCCCATCTTCAAGCCGAACCCCCGAAGCAGTCCCCGGATGCCTAATTCCACATCGATCACCTTGCCGAGCAGCAATTTCCTTGCCGTCAGCAAGGCGCGGACATCCTGGGATGGCGGCGACTTGCAATGCACCGGCCGGTACCACCCCATCCGCAGAAGCTGGGCGATGCCGCGCGCGTCCTTACGGTCGGTCTTTACCGTCATCGCCGACAGCGCCGCCTTGACGTGCCGGGTTTCCAGCAGCACCGTCGGCAACCCGGCCGCCGACAGGCCCGCGTGCAGCCATTGCGACAACGGGCCAGCCTCCAGCCCGACCCGCGTCAGCGCCAGCCCGAGCCCCCGCAGGAAGGCCGCCAGCGCGTCCGGCTCGCTGGCCACCTTCGCCTCCCGAACGATCTTGCCGCCCTTGTCCACGATGCACACGCTGCTCTGTTCCAACGACACGTCAATTCCGGCATAGTACTCCATGGCTGTCCCCTGTGATGCTTGGGCCCGGGAAACCGGACCCCGTTCGATCCACCATCATTCTGTGGGACAGCCTCCCAGTCTGGCTACCGCTTGGCACCAGGCCCATTACGGTATCTCACCCAGGCTGGCGTGCTGAGCGTGCGACGGCTGGGGTTGGGTGAGGCGGCTGGCCTACAAGATGGACACCTCGAAGAACCGTGGGTTTTCGTCGTTTTGGCGGCGACATGGGATGGCTTGCCGGGGTTGGGGCGTTGATGGGGGTGAGTTGGGCGGTGTCTGGTGCTGAATTCTGGACTGGCGGAGCGAATATCTGCCTCCGACCAGCGCGATTTCGGTCAGGCGGGCGCAGTTCGCCTGTCGAGCCAGGCCAGGCGCTGCATGTTGTAGGCGAGATTGGCGAGGCCGATCTTGGTGGTGGCCCGGGCGATGCCGATGGTGCGGACGAACAACCCCATCGGTCCCTTCTGCCGGGCAAACACGTGCTCG
>JAJZVC010000054.1 GCA_021845865.1 Pseudomonadota bacterium
CCAGGAAGTAGCCGTCCTCCGCGCGGGCAATCACCGCCATCTGGAGGCCTGGCTTCCCCAGCGTGGTGAGGGGACGGGTCAATTCCATTTCCTTGCCGGCCACCGGTCCGCTGATGGCTCGCAGCGCGCCTAGGGGCAGCAGGTTTTCGTCCGTGGCCGGCTTGGCGTGATTTCCCTCCGCCACCGGGAAGCCAGGCTGTTTGGTGGTCCGGACGAAGGCCTCCATGTCGGTCACCTCGGTCCGCAGCGTGCTGCCCACGGAAGACGGGGGCTCGCCGGCGCCTTCCTCTTCCGTTCCGCCAAGCTCCTGGCGGTACTTCAGCACATAACGGGCGATGCGGATTTCGTCGCCATCCTTCAACAGGCACTTGGTCACCACCTTGCCGTTCACCCAGGTGCCGTTGGTGCTGTAGAGGTCCTCGAGAAAGGAATCGTTGCGCACGGTGATCACCACCGCGTGCTCCCCGCTCACCGCCGTGTGGGGCAGCACCAGATCATTGTGCGGCTTGCGTCCGATGCGCACGCGCTCCCGATCGAGGGCATGCTCGCCGACGATGGCATCGTCCTCGTACACAATCAAACGGGAAGGCATGGCGGAACTCGTCTATCGGCTTAGGCTACGGCCCATTATATGCCCTTATCCGCGGCAGTAGGCAACGGCATCGGCCAAGCGCTCGACGGCCACGATTTCCATCCCCGACACCCCCTGCTTGGGCCGGTTGGCCTTGGGCACAATGGCCAGCTCGAAGCCCAGCTTGGCCGCCTCCTTGAGGCGCTCCTGGCCCCGCTGCACCGGCCGCACCTCCCCGGCCAGGCCGACTTCGCCGAATACCACCGTCTTGGGCGGCAAGGGCTTGTCCCGCAGGGAGGAGACAATGGCCAGCAGCACCGCCAAGTCCGCTGCCGGTTCGGTGATTTTCACCCCGCCCACGGCATTGACGAAGACGTCCTGGTCGAAGCAGGCAATACCCGCGTGGCGGTGCAGCACCGCCAGCAGCATGGCCAGCCGGTTCTGCTCCAGGCCGACGGAAAGGCGCTTCGGCGTAGGGGAATGGGCCTCGTCCACCAGGGCCTGCACCTCCACCAGCAGGGGCCGGGTCCCCTCCTGGGTCACCATGACGCAGGAGCCGGCCACGTCCTGGCCGTGGTGGGAGAGAAACAGGGCCGAAGGGTTGTTCACCTCCTTCAGGCCCTTCTCCGTCATGGCGAACACCCCCAGCTCGTTCACCGCCCCGAAGCGGTTCTTGAAGGCCCGCACCAGGCGGAAACTGGAATTGCTGTCGCCTTCGAAATAGAGCACCGTATCGACGATATGCTCCAGCACCCGGGGCCCCGCCAAGGAGCCCTCCTTGGTGACGTGGCCCACCATGATCACCGCCGTGCCGCTCTGCTTGGCGTGGCGGGTCAGCTGGGCGGCGCATTCCCGCACCTGGGCCACGCTGCCCGGCGCGGACTGAAGCGCTTCCGAATAGACGGTCTGGATCGAGTCGATCACCGCCACCTGGGGCTGCTGGGACGTCAGGGAGGCAAGGATTTTCTCCAGCTGGATTTCCGCCAGCAGGTGGACCCCGCCTGCATCCAGTTGCAGGCGCTTGGCCCGCAGGGCGATCTGCTGAGCGGACTCTTCGCCGCTGATGTAGAGCACCTTCTGCTTGGCGGAGAGGTGGCACAGGGCCTGGAGCAGCAAGGTGGATTTGCCGATGCCGGGGTCGCCGCCGATCAGCACCACCGCCCCGTCCACCAGCCCGCCGCCCAGGACCCGGTCGAATTCGGCGATGCCGGTAGGCTGGCGCGGCACTTCCTGGGCCTCCACCTCCGACAGGCGCTGCAGCTTGCTCGATTGGGCGAGGCCGGCGTAGCGATGGGTGGAAGCCGCCTCCGCCACCGTCTCCACCAAGGTGTTCCACGCCATGCAATGGGGGCACTGTCCTTGCCATTTTGGCACTTGGCCGCCGCATTCGGTACAGGTGTAAACGGTTTTCGCCTTGGCCATTTATCCCTCGCTGACAGGCACCCTGGGGGCCAGGGCGCAAAGCAATTCGTAGCTGATGGTGCCGGCGGAGGCCGCCACCTCGTCCACCGGCACGCCCTCGCCCCACAGCACCACCGGGCTGCCCACGCCGGCTGCCGGAATATCCGTGATGTCGGCGAACAGCATGTCCATGGACACCCGGCCGAGGGTGCGGGTGCGCTGACCGTTGACCTGAATGGGGGTGCCTGTTGCGGCATGGCGCGGGTAGCCGTCGGCGTAGCCGCAGGCCACGATACCCACCCGGGTGGGCTTATCGGCGACGAACAGGGCACCGTACCCCAGCCGGTCGCCGGGCTGCAGTTCCTGCACGGCGATGAGGCGGCTTTCCAGGGTCATGACGGGCTGGAGGCCGAGTTCCTCCGCCGACCGGTCGGCGAAGGGCGAAGAGCCGTAGAGCATGATGCCGGGGCGCACCCAGTCGGCATGCGCCTCGGGATAGCGCAGGATGGCGGCGGAATTGGCGAAGCTGCCCGGCAACTGAAACTCGCGATAGAGCCTCGCCACCACGTCCTGCTGCCAGGCGATGCCGTTTGCATCGTCCGCCGTGGCGAAATGGCTCATCAAGGTCACGTTGCCGACCATGGGGCAGGCACGCAGACGCGCCAGCATCTCCGCTATCTGGCCGGGCCGGAAACCAAGGCGGTTCATGCCGCTGTTGAACTTGAGAAAAACCTCCACCGGCAGCGCCAACTTCGCCCGCTCCAGGGCATGAACCTGCCACTCGCCATGAACGACGGTGGCGATGCAATTTTCGGCCAGCGGGGGAAGTTCGCCGGCCTCGAAAAAACCTTCCAGCAGCAGCAGCTTCTGCCGGTAGCCCGCCCGCCGCAGAGCAAGGGCCTCGTCCAAAGCGAGGACGGCAAATCCCTCCGCCTCCTTCAGGGCTTCCGCCACCCGCAGCATGCCGTGACCGTAGCCATTGGCCTTGATCACCGCCAGGGTCTTGGCCTGGGGGGCGCGGCGTCTGGCCACGGCAAGGTTGTGGGCAAGCGCCGGGAGGGAAATGCGGGCGTGAAGGGGACGCATGAGGGGTTAAAGGATGAGGGAGGAAGGAGGAAGGAGGAAGGGAACTCCTCCCTCGACACACATCACGCTTTTACCTTCATCCCTGCTCATCAATAGGTGGCCACAGCGGCATAATTCTCGAAGCGGGTGTTCTCGCCGAGGAAGGTGAGGCGCACGGTGCCGATGGGGCCGTTACGCTGCTTGCCGATGATGATTTCGGCCGTTCCCTTGTCCGGGCTGTCCGGGTTGTAGACCTCGTCCCGGTAGATGAACAGGATCAGGTCGGCATCCTGCTCGATGGCGCCGGATTCCCGCAGGTCCGACATCACCGGCCGCTTGTTGGGGCGCTGCTCCAAACTGCGGTTGAGCTGAGACAGGGCGATGACGGGCACTTCCAATTCCTTGGCCAGGGCCTTGAGGGAACGCGAAATCTCGGAGATTTCCGCCGCCCGGTTGTCGCCGGGGGAACTGGATGTCATCAGTTGCAGGTAGTCCACCACCACCAGCCCCAGCTGCTCCCCTGCCTGACGGCGGACGCGGCGGGCCCGGGCGCGAAGGTCGAGGGGGTTGAGGGCCGGGGTCTCGTCGATGAATACCGGCGCGTCGTTGAGCTTGCCCAGGGCATAGGTGAGCCGCTGCCAGTCATCCTCTTCCAGGCGGCCGGTACGCAGCTTGTGCTGATCGAGGCGGCCCACGGAACCGATCATACGGGTGACCAATTGGGTGCCGCTCATTTCCATGGAGAACACCATCACCGGCTTGCCGGTGTCGATGGCCACGTTCTCCGCGATGTTGATGGAAAACGCGGTCTTGCCCATGGAGGGGCGCCCCGCCACGATAACCAGGTCGCCGGCCTGGAGACCGGAAGTCATGCGGTCCAGGTCGGCGAAACCGGTGGGAATACCGGTAATGTCGCTGGGGTCGTCCCGGTTGTAGAGCATGTCGATGCGCTCCACCACCTCGGTCAGGAGCGGCCCGATCTCCTTATAGCCTTCCTGCCCCTTGGAACTGGCCTCGGCGATCTTGAACACCTTGGCCTCGGCCTCGTCCAGCAATTGCCGCGCATTGCGCCCCATGGGGTTGAAGGCGCTTTCGGTAATGTCGGTGCCCACCGACACCAGCTGGCGCATCACCGAGCGCTCGCGGATGATTTCCGCGTAGCGGCGGATATTGGCCGCGCTGGGGGTGTTCTGCACCAGGGCGCCGATATAGGCCAGACCGCCGACGTTCTGCAGTTCGCCGGCGTTCTCCAGGGACTCCGCCACCGTGATGGCATCGGCGGGCTTGGCCTGCTCCAGCAGCTTGAGGATGTGCTTGAAAATCAGGCGGTGGTCGTTACGGTAGAAATCCTCTCCCGCGAGGACGTCCGCCACCCGGTCCCAGGCGCTGTTTTCCATCAACAACCCGCCCAGCACGGACTGTTCCGCCTCCACCGAGTGGGGCGGCACTTTCAGGGAATCGAGTTGTTCGTCGCTCATGATTTATCGAATGGGTACGGCGCAAGCCGAAAAGAAAGTAGCCTAACAAACAGAAAAGGCAGCTTCAAGCTGCCTTTTCCTTCGCGCTAAACGCCGCTTACTGCTGCTCGGCGGGCGCCACGGGAGCCGGCGGCTCCAGAATGGCTTTCATGGACAGGCGCAGGCGGCCTTTTTCATCGGCTTCCAGCACCTTCACGCGCACCATCTGGCCTTCCTTGAGGTGGTCGGCGACGGCGTTGACGCGCTCGTGGGCGATCTGGGAGATGTGCAGCAGGCCGTCCCGGCCGGGCAGCACGCTGACGATGGCGCCGAAATCCAGCAGCTTGAGCACGGTGCCTTCGTAGACCTTGCCCACTTCCACTTCGGCGGTGATTTCCTCGATGCGCTTCTTGGCCTTCTCGATGCCCTCCGCCCCGACAGCGGCGATGGTCACGGTACCATCCTCGGCGATGTCGATGGTGGTGCCGGTTTCCTCGGTCAGGGCACGGATCACGGCACCGCCCTTGCCGATCACGTCGCGGATCTTCTCCGGATTGATCTTCATGGTGAAGAGCTGGGGCGCGTAGGCGGACATGGTGGTGCTGGCCGTCGGCACGGCTTCTTTCATCAGGCCCAGGATGTGCATCCGGCCTTCGCGGGCCTGGGTCAGGGCAACCTGCATGATTTCCTTGGTGATGCCCTGAATCTTGATGTCCATCTGCAGGGCGGTGATGCCGGACTCGGTACCGGCCACCTTGAAATCCATGTCGCCGAGGTGGTCCTCGTCGCCCAGGATGTCGGTCAGGACGGCGAAACGGTTGCCATCCTTGATCAGGCCCATGGCGATGCCGGCCACGTGGGCTTTCAGAGGCACGCCGGCGTTCAGCAGGGACAGGCAGCCGCCGCAGACGGAAGCCATGGAGCTGGAACCGTTGGATTCGGTGATCTCGGACACCACGCGCATGGTATAGGCGAATTCATCGGCCTTGGGCAGCACGGCCACCAGGGCGCGCTTGGCCAGGCGGCCATGGCCAATCTCGCGGCGCTTGGGCGACCCCACGCGACCGGTTTCGCCGGTGGCGTAGGGGGGCATGTTGTAGTGGAGCATGAAGCGCTCGCTGTACTCGCCCTGAAGAGAGTCGATGATCTGTTCGTCGCGGCCCGTGCCCAGGGTCGCCACGGCCAGGGCCTGGGTCTCGCCGCGGGTGAACAGGGCGGAACCGTGGGTGCGGGGCAGCACGCCGGTGCGGATGGTGATCGGGCGAACGGTGCGGGTGTCGCGGCCGTCAATGCGGGCCTCGCCGGCCAGGATGCGTCCGCGCACGATGCTGGACTCCAGGTCGCCGAAGATGGCCTTCACCTGGTTGGCGGCATGGAGGTCGGTCTCGGCGGTAATCAGTTCGCCGAACACCTTGTTGCGGACTTCATCCACTTTCGCCATGCGGGCCAGCTTCTGCTTGATGCCGTAGGCAGCCGCCAGGTCGGCTTCGGCCAGGGCGGCGACCTTCTTCACCAGCTCCGCGTCCTTGGCGGGAGGCGTCCAGTCCCAGGGCTCAGCGCCTGCTTCTTGAGCCAGTTCGTTGATGGCGTTGATGACCACCTGCATCTGCTCGTGGCCGAACACCACGGCGCCAAGCATCACGTCTTCGGACAGTTCCAGCGCCTCGGACTCGACCATCAGCACAGCCTGCTTGGTGCCAGCAACCACCAGGTCCAGCTCGCAGTTTCCGCTCAGCTCGGAAGCCGTGGGGTTGAGGATGTACTGGCCATTGGCATAGCCCACGCGCGCCGCGCCGATGGGCCCCATGAAGGGAATGCCGGACAGGGCCAGAGCCGCGGAGGCGCCGATCATGGCGGGGATATCGGCATCCACCTCGGGGTTGGAAGACACCACGGTGGCGACCACCTGGACTTCGTTATAGAAGCCTTCGGGGAACAGGGGACGGATGGGACGATCGATAAGACGGGAGGTCAGGGTCTCCTTCTCGGTAGGACGACCCTCGCGCTTGAAGAAGCCTCCGGGAATCCGGCCAGCCGCATAGGTACGCTCCTGGTAGTCCACCGTCAGGGGGAAGAAATCCTGGCCAGGCTTGGCTTCCTTGACGCCCACCGCGGTCACCAGCACCACGGTATCGTCCATGTTCACCATCACGGCGCCGCTCGACTGGCGAGCGATTTCTCCGGTCTCCAACGTCACCTGATGACGCCCGTATGCAAAGGTCTTCTTGATTGGTTTCAAAACGCTGTCCTCTATCGATGCCCGTCAGGCCGTCTCCGGCCGCTTTATCTACCGCGCGGCAGGCGCGGCAACCATGATTACTTACGCAGACCGAGACGCTCGATCAGGGTGCGGTAACGATCAACGTTCTTGCCCTTCAGGTAGTCCAGCAGTTTGCGGCGCTTGCTAACCAGGCGCAGCAGGCCACGGCGGGAGTGGTGATCTTTGACGTGGGCCTTGAAGTGTTCGGTCAGTTCATTGATGCGGGTGGTCATAATGGCCACTTGCACTTCGGGGGAGCCGGTATCGGCGGCGCCTTGCTGGTAATCCTTCACGATTTGCGACTTTTCAGCGCTGGTGATTGCCATGTTTCTTTTACTCCAAATCCAAAATTGACTATTTTACCTTTCCTGACGGCGCTTTAACAAGCGGTTCCGCACAATTTATCCCGACGGAAAAACAACCAGGCGCCGCGGAGCGATTTTTCCCTCTTCCGTGACTTCTCCTATGCCAAGGAAAAGCCCCGCTTCATCATAAAGCCGTACCACGCCTTGCTCCGTCACGCGTGGCAGCCAGACAGCCTGTCCACGCTGCAGGTAAAAAACGCTGTCCTTATCCAGCACCACTTGCGGATGCCCCTGCAGCAGCGAGTCGCCAGACAGCAGCCGGGCATCCCGCTCCTCGACGGTCATGGCCTCCAACCGCTCCAGGGTAAACGCATCCTTGATTGCGAATTCCCCGATGGCGGTACGGCGCAGGGATTGCAAATAGGCTCCGCAACCCAAGGCCTTGCCGATATCTTCGGCCAGCGTGCGGATATAGGTGCCCTTGCTGCAGGAAACGGTAACCAGGAGCTCGTCGCCCGCAAAGCGCTCCAGGATCAAGCCATAGATGGTCACCTCTCGCGGCGCGCGCTCCACTTCCAGCCCCTGGCGGGCATACTCGTAAAGGGCCTTGCCGTCACGCTTCAGGGCGGAATACATGGGCGGAACCTGGGAAATCTTGCCGATAAAGCGTTCCAGCACTTGCCGCACCTGCTCCAGACCAACCCGGACCTCTTGCCGGGTCAGCACCTCGCCTTCCGGGTCGCCGGTGGTCGTGGTCTGGCCGAGACGGATCAGTCCCTGGTAGGTTTTATCGGCATCGAGAAGAAACTGGGAAAACTTGGTGGCCTCCCCGAGGCAAACCGGCAGCAGGCCGGTCGCGAAGGGATCGAGGTTGCCAGTATGGCCGGCCTTGGCCGCCTGATACAGGCGCTTGGCCTTTTGCAGGGCCGTGTTGGAACTGATTCCGGCAGGCTTGTCGAGCAGCAGCACGCCGCTTACCGGTCTCTTTACCGCCCTGTATTGCAACCCGCCTAGTCCTCCGAATCGCCGGAACGCTGCCTATCCTGGGCAACAGCCTGGTCGATCAGGCTGTCCAGACGCATGCCGCGCTCAACCGATTCGTCGTAGTGGAAGTGCAGCTGCGGCATGGTGCGCAACTTCATGCGCTGGGACAATTGGCTGCGCAGGAAGCCAGCGGCATGCTGCAGGACCCGTTGAATCTCGGTGATCTGCGCCGCATCGCCCATGACGGTGAAGAATATTTTCGCATGGGACATGTCCTGGGTAACCTCCACGTCGGTCAAGGTCACCATCAGGCCGACGCGAGGATCCTTCACCTCGAAGCGTATCAGGTCCGCCAGCTCCCGCTGGAGCTGCTCAGCCACCCGGCGGGCGCGGGGAAAGTCCTTCGGCATGGCTTAGAGGGTACGGGCCACTTCGACCATTTCGAAAGCCTCGAGCTGATCGCCTTCCTGGAGGTCGTTGAAATTCTTCAGGGACAGACCGCACTCGAAACCGGCCTTCACTTCCTTGACGTCGTCCTTGAAGCGCTTCAGGGAATCCAACTCGCCCGTGTGGACCACCACGTTGTCGCGCAGCACGCGCACCGAAGCGGAACGCTTGACCAGACCGTCCAGGACGTAGCAACCGGCCACCGTGCCGACCTTGGAGATGCGGAACACCTGGCGAACCTCCACCAAGCCGAGCATGTTTTCCTTCTGCTCCGGCGCCAGCATGCCCGACAAGGCCGCCTTCACATCGTCCACCACGTCGTAGATGATGTTGTAGTAGCGCACTTGCACACCGGACGAATCGATCAGCTTGCGCGCCGAGGCATCGGCACGGCTGTTGAAGCCCACCACCACCGCCTTGGAGGCCAAGGCGAGGTTGATGTCGGACTCGGTGATGCCGCCGACGCCACTGTGAATGATATTGACCTTCACTTCGTCGGTGGACAGCTTCTGCAGCGCATGGGCCAGGGCTTCGTAAGAACCCTGCACGTCCGCCTTGATGACCAGGGGCAGCACCTTGACCTCGCCCTCGCCCATCTGCTCGAACATGCTTTCCAGCTTGGCGGCCTGCTGCTTGGCCAATTTCACGTCGCGGAACTTGCCCTGGCGGAAGAGGGCGATTTCGCGAGCCTTGCGCTCGTCCTGGAGCGCCATCACGTCTTCGCCGGCACCCGGCACGTCGGATAGGCCGAGAATCTCCACCGGGATGGAAGGCCCGGCCTCCTTGATCGGCTTGCCGTTCTCATCCAGCATCGCCCGCACGCGGCCGAAGGCCGAGCCGGCCAGAACCACGTCGCCCTGGCGCAGGGTACCGGATTGAATCAGCACGGTAGACACCGGACCACGCCCTTTGTCGAGACGCGCTTCGATAACCAGGCCTTTGGCCGGCGCTTCCCGGGGAGCGGTCAATTCGAGCACTTCGGCCTGGAGCAGGACGCTTTCCAGGAGATCATCGATGCCCTGGCCGGTTTTAGCGGAAACCTCGACGAACATGGTATCGCCGCCCCAGTCCTCCGGGACGACTTCCTGGGCCACCAGCTCCTGCTTGATGCGCTCGGGATTGGCTTCCGGTTTGTCGATCTTGTTCACCGCCACCACGATGGGCACCTTGGCCGCCTTGGCGTGGTGAATGGCCTCGATGGTCTGGGGCATCACGCCGTCGTCGGCCGCCACCACCAGAATGACCACGTCGGTAGCCTTGGCGCCACGCGCCCGCATGGCCGTAAAGGCTTCGTGGCCGGGGGTATCGAGGAAAGTCACCATCCCTCTCGGAGTTTCCACGTGATAGGCGCCGATATGCTGGGTAATGCCACCAGCCTCGCCGTGAGCCACCTTGGCACGGCGGATATAGTCCAGCAGGGAGGTCTTGCCGTGGTCCACGTGGCCCATCACCGTCACCACGGGAGCCCGATGCAATTGCTCGGCTTCGTGATGCTCTTCCGTCAGATAGGTTTCCGGATTATCCAACTGTGCCGGCTTGGCGACATGCCCCATTTCCTCCACCACGATCATGGCGGTTTCCTGGTCCAACACCTGGTTGATGGTGACCATGGTACCCATTTTCATCATGGCCTTGATCACCTCGGCCGCCTTGACCGACATCTTGTGTGCCAGATCGGCAACCGTGATGGTTTCGGGAATCAGCACCTCGCGCACCAGCGGTTCCGTCGGAGCGACGAAGGCATGCTTGGCATCCGCAGCCTTGTGTTTACCGCCCTTGTCCTTACGGTCGCGCCACCCTGTGGTGGGCGTCACGTCTCCGCGAACCTTGAGGGAACGTTTCTTCCCTACGGTTTCGCCGGCCCAGGCGCCAGCCGGAGCAGCGCCCTGCTTCTTGCCGCCCTTCTTTTCCTTCTCGCCCTTGCCGGCTTCCACTGCCGGCTTATGCAGCGTGGTGGATTTGGCTTCGGCCTCCTTGGCCGCCTTCTCGGCTTCGGCTTGTTCTTTCGCCTGCTGTTCCTTTTCCTGCTTGGCGCGCAGCTCTTCCTTCTGCAACTCGATGAGTTCAGCCTGCCGGCGAGCTTCTTCTTCGCGCTTGGCAATCTGTTCGGCATCCAGAACCGGGGATGGCGTCGAGGCCGGGGCTGGAACCGGCGCAGCGACCGGAGCCTCTACCGGAGCCGGCTCAGCCTCAGCAGGAGCAGGCTGCGCAACCGGCGCCTCTTCAGCCGCCGCATCGCGCTTCACAAACACTCGCTTACGGCGAACCTCGACCTGAATGGTGCGCGCCTTGCCGGTACTGTCCGCTTTTTTGATTTCGGACGTTTCCCGCCGGGTAAGGGTAATCTTGTTTTTTGGCGCCTCCACGCCGTGGGAACGGCGCAGATAATCCAGCAGCTGTTTCTTGTCCTGCTCAGTCAAGGAATCCGCCACGTCGGTCTTATTCACCCCGGCGGCCTTCAGTTGTTCGAGCAATAGGGCAGGCTGCAGCCCCAACTCTTGTGCGAATTGGCTAACGTTCATTTTTCCCATTGCAGCCCTCCTCCATTCATGCGAACCACGGAGCCCGGGCCGTCATAATCAGTTGCTTGGCACGTTCTTCATCCATGCCGGTCATTTCCACCAGATCGTCCACCGCCAGGTCCGCCAAATCCTCGGCGGTCACCACCCCCTTGGACGCCAGCTGGTGGGCGGTTTGCGCATCCATGCCCTCGAGTTTGAGCAAATCCTCGGAGGCGCTCTCAGCCGCCTCTTCGTTGGCGATCGCCACGGTCAACAGGGCATTGCGCGCGCGGCTGCGAAGTTCATTCACGGTATCTTCGTCGAAGGCGTCGATTTCGAGCATCTCCGACAAGGGAACATAGGCGATTTCCTCAAGGGTGCTAAATCCCTCCTCGATCAGGATATCGGCCACCTCTTCATCCACATCCAATTTTTCCATGAACAGCTTGCGGATGGACTCGAATTCGGCTTCGTTCTTCTGACGTGCCTCCTCGACGGTCATGATGTTGAGCGTCCAACCGGTAAGCTCGCTGGCGAGGCGAACGTTCTGACCGCCGCGGCCAATGGCCTGGGAAAGCTGCTCTTCATCCACGACCACATCCATACTGTGCGCGTCCTCATCTACGACGATACTGCTCACCTCGGCAGGAGCCAGCGCGTTAATCACGAACTGCGCGGGGTCGGGAGACCACAATACGATATCCACGCGCTCGCCGGCCAATTCACCAGTGACCGCCTGAACTCGCGAACCCCGCATACCGACGCAGGTACCGATAGGGTCGATGCGCTGATCATTGGATTTCACCGCAATCTTTGCACGCACGCCAGGGTCCCTGGCTGCGGATTTGATTTCCAAAATACCGTCTTCGATCTCGGGGACTTCCAGATCAAACAGCTTGACCAAAAACTCCGGAGAAACCCGGCTCAGAATCAACTGAGGACCGCGCGCGGCCCGGTCAATCTTGGACAAGTAGGCACGCACCCGATCACCTACCCGCAAATTCTCCTTGGGAATCATCTGATCGCGTGGCAAAAGGGCTTCGATGCGCCCGGCCTCGACGATGGCGTTGCCCCGTTCCATGCGCTTGATGGTGCCGGTGATGAGATGCTCTTTACGCTGCAAGAAATCGTTGAGCAGCTGCTCGCGCTCCGCTTCGCGAATCTTTTGCAAAATAACCTGCTTGGCGGCCTGAGCGCCGATGCGGCCAAACTCTACCGGCTCCAAAGGCTCCTCGATGTAGCCACCAATCTCGATATTCGGGTCACGCTTTTGGGCTTCCGAAAAGGGAATCTGGTTGTCCGGGGTTTCCAGTTCCTCATCGGCAACCACAAGCCAACGGCGGAAAGAAGAATAGTCGCCGGTCTGTTGGTCCAACTCAACGCGGACGTCGACCTCCTCACGGAAACGCTTCTTCGTTGCAGAAGCCAATGCAGACTCTAGTGCGGCAAAAACAATATCCTTACCGACATTCTTTTCCCGCGCCAGTGCATCAACAACCAGCAGAATTTCGCGACTCATTCCTACCACCTCCAGCTAAATTGCGTAATCCCTGCCCGGCACATTCAGAACCGAGGAACCAAGCGTGCCTTATCAAGGTTATCCAGCGCAATGGCGACTTCAGTGCCATCAACGTCTAATTTTATCCGCCCGTTATCCAGACCGAGCAGCACACCGGTGAACTTCCTCTTACCCTCTTGAGGAATGCGTAACTTGATTTTCACAGCCTCACCGGCGAAACGTGAAAAATCACTCTCCTTCTTCAGCGGCCGGTCCAACCCTGGAGAAGAAACCTCCAGCCGGTCATAATCGTAATCCAACTCAACCGCCAACAAACGCGAGACATGGTTGCTGACATAGGTGCAATCGTCGATAGTCACGCCGTCTGGCTTGTCAATAAACAAGCGCAGCAAGCGTTTTCTACCAAATTGCACTATCTCCAGGTCCACCAACTCGTAGCCCAGGCCAGTCAATGTTGATTCAAGTAACGAACCGATATCCATGCCACCACACAAACAAAAAATGGGCTGAAAGCCCATCGAAATCTTTGAGATTGTACCAAAAAAGCTCCACCAATGGAACCTGACCAACAACAGATACCCCAATGCTCACCCAGAAACGCCAAAGCCCTCCGGAGGAGGGCTTTGGTTTGGTAGGGGAGCCTGGCGATGACCTACTTTCACGTGCGGAAGCACACTATCATCGGCGCTGAGTCGTTTCACTTCTGAGTTCGGGATGGGATCAGGTGGTTCCAACTCGCTATGGCCGCCAGGCATAACTGTTGGCTCGTCGGTTTCTCGCCGAGCCGTAAAATGGAAGAAGTAAGTTAATTCATATCTTGTGCTTAAGGTTATAGGATCAAGCCGCACGGGCAATTAGTACTGGTCAGCTTAACGCATTACTGCGCTTCCACACCCAGCCTATCAACGTCCTGGTCTTGAACGACCCTTCAGGGGGATCGAGTCCCCAGGGAAGTCTCATCTTGAGGCGAGTTTCCCGCTTAGATGCTTTCAGCGGTTATCTCTTCCGAACATAGCTACCCGGCTGTACCACTGGCGTGATAACCGGTGCACCAGAGGTTCGTCCACTCCGGTCCTCTCGTACTAGGAGCAGCCCCCCTCAAACTTCCAACGCCCACGGCAGATAGGGACCAAACTGTCTCACGACGTTTTAAACCCAGCTCACGTACCACTTTAAATGGCGAACAG
>JAJZVC010000012.1 GCA_021845865.1 Pseudomonadota bacterium
TGCTCACCTCGAGCATGATCTCGTCCACGTTCTTGGTGGCGTGAATCTTGTTGGTCACCCCCTGCAGCTTGCGGGTGAACGCCAGCTTGGAGCTGATCTCCGAGATGTCGTCGGGTTTCTGCGTCACATCAGGAGCCATGCTTTTCTTCCACTGTTGCACCCATCATTTGAGCACGATCGCCCCGCTGATGGCCGCCGTTCCCGGCACCGTGGCGCTGAACGAGGTCAGCGCCCCGTTCACCGTGGAGCCTGAACCGATCAAGACACCATGGGCCTCGCCCTTGCCGCCAGCCGCGAGGATATCGGTGGTCGAACCAGAGGTATATGTTGACCCCGACAACAAGCCCAAACCACAAGGGCTTGTCGAGCAGCCGCCACCATAAAACTGCTGTATTCCTTCACCGGAGTTGCCATAAGCCAAGGACCACGTTCTGCCGCTTGCCGAGGCGGAAATGCTTAGTGAAATATCCTTAGTCGGGTAGCTTATCGTCAAGGTTCCACTGAGCGTGGAATACACGTTACCCAGCTCATCCGTGACCGATCCGCCAACAAGGGTAGAAAAGGTCTTGCTCGCCGCCAGTGCGTTGACGTAACTATCCGCCTCGAGATAATTCAATGCAGAACTGGCCCAGGCTAAGTTCATCACGAGAGGATATTGGGTGCCATCGTGGTCAACCATCACATCGTCCCCCACATACCGTCCCCATGCCACCTTTTCACCCGAGGGAAGAGTCGTTGAACCATAACCGTAGACAGATGCCGTCCCCGCCGAATACTGGAAATTGTCGTAGGCGTTCTGCTCTGCCAGGAGGATGGGCATCCCAGTTGCAGCATTGACCAACATGGTCTGGGTTTTCCCCGCTTCCCGTACAATCGCGCCTGCCCCGGCCCAGTAGCCGGTGTATGAGGTACAAGTGGGAGAGCCCACACATTCCGTTCGCCAGGTTATTTCCGACCCCACGCCACCATAGCCGTAGGGCGCATCAATATATGAAGTGGCCGTGGCAACCCCGCCACTCGTTACCGTGCTGCCGGTAACGATATTGGTGGTAGCCGGCGGAGCGGTTGTCACGGTTGATGCGACAGTCGTCGCGCTTGAAGCCGGCCCGCTGCCAGAAGTGGTCTGGCCACCCTCCTGCTGGCTATCCTGCGAGGAAGACGAACTGCTCTTCTTGCCACCGTTATCTCCATTCTGTTGCTGCCCATTCTTCTCGCCGCTGTCCTTGTCCTCCTTCTTTTCACCCTGGCCCGGCTTTGCCGCCTCGAAAATCGGCGGCATCGCCGGCAGAATGGCGGCCGGGGTCTGGAGGTTGGGGGTATAACCCACCTGGTTGGGATTGATCACCGTGCCGTTCATCACCGTGGCGCCGGTGTTCACCTTGTTGTAGGTACCTTCCGGCACCCCGGGGAGGGGGGTCGTCACGTGCACCGTCTCGCTGTCGGTGCCGCGGATGCCGATGGTGGCCGACGGGGTCTTGATGCCGTAGTTCTCCTTGTGCTTCTTGCCGATGAGGCCGGTGATGGAACGGAAGCCGCCCTTCACGATGGAGAAGAAGCTGCGCTCGCTGCCGTCGTCCTTGCCGTCGAACTTGTACTCGTCGATCTTCATCCGGGTTTCGGGGCGCACCGCGAGAATGCCGCCGTCCACCAGCAGGATTTGCGCCGTGCCGGAAGCCCCGGAGAGGATAGACTCCCCTTCGTTGACCTCGCCGCCCTTGCGGGCGGGGCGCTCCTTGCCCGCGGCGTCCAGCACCTTCACTTCGCCGACCACGAACTGGAAGCGCCCCGCCGCCGCTTCGGCCAGGGAAACGAACAACAGCTGGAGAACCAACCCCAGCGCCAGCCACCCGAAATTCTTCCGCATCATGGCGTTCGCTCCTTCATCACGCCTGGTCATTTGAAATCCCGCCGCAGGGTCACCGAGGCATCAATCCGGTCGTAATCGTTGATGGCCACGTTGGAGTCCACCCGGGTATAGCTTACCTGGGGACGTAGCGTCCAGTTCTGAATAGGGCGCCAGTTCATTCCAACACTCAGATCGTACTGTTCGTCGCTGCGGTAATCGCCAAAAAGGAAATTCTTCTCAGTGTAGCCGCCGAACTTCACGCCGGCCACGGCAAAGGCGTCCAGCTTGGGATTGAAAGTCATCTGGCCGCCGACCCTCGCCCCCCAGAAACGCTGGTCGCCGTCGATGCGATCCACCGGGCCGGTGGTGCGCTCCTGGCCGTTGTACAGGCTGGCGAAGAGAATTTTTTGCCCGGCGTCGTCCAGGGCGTGAATCCATCCCCCGCCGATCACATACTGGTTCACATCCTGGGAAGACAAATCCACCCCGGTCTTGTCATGGCCGTAGCGCAGCATGGTGTACTGGCCGAACAAGGCCAGTTGGTCGCGGCGGCCGAGGTTGTGACGCCATTCGCCGACCGCCCCCGAGGTTTCGCGGTTGAACTTGTCGTCCAGATAGAACACGCCCTTGTTGACGGTCAGCTTATACGTGTCGTCGCCCCGCTCCAGCATGGCGCCGCCGTGGAAATCGGCGTTGTCGGTGTTGAAGGTATCCTTGAAGAAATTGATCCGCTTCTTGCCGTCGAGACCGGCCAGGAGGGACCAGCCTTCGCGCAGGGGATACTTGTACTCGAAGCCCCCGCCCAGGGACAGGTAATTGTCGCGGCTGGCGACGCTGGCGGAAGACAGGGTGAAGGTGGCGCCGAACACGGGCATGTAAATCTGGTTGGCATTGGCGGCGCTGTTGACGTTGGTGTCGTAGCCGAAACTGCCTTCCAGGTAGCCGGTGAAGCTGGGGTGGGGATGCTGCTTGTCCTCGATGGCGGCCAGATATTTTTCGCCGAGGCTCCTGGCAACGGGCGGGGGATTCTGGCTCATGACGGTCTCGAATTCCGTCTTGGAGCGGTCGTAGTCGCCGAGATCGAAATAGGCGCGGGCCAGGTCGAGGCGCGCGCCGGCGAAGTTGGGATTCACCGCCAGGACCCGCTCCAGTGCCAGCGTCGCCCGGTCCGGCTTGCCGCTGTCGAGGGCGGCGACACCCAGCAGATAATCGTACTCCACATCGCCGGCACGGTCGAATTCCAGCGGCGCCAGCAAGGCATAGGCTTCCTTGGCCTTGCCTTGCCTCTGCAAGGCCGCGGCCTTAGCCAAGTTATCGTCGGCGGCCCAGGTTGAACCGCTCCCTCCCCAAAGGGCCAGCACCAGCAAAAGCCCGCCCGCCGTCTTTTTCATCTTTATCCCTATCAAAATTCCAGTATCTGGTTGTTTTGCAGCATGCGCGGCTTGAAGGCCGCGCCATCCTGTTCGATTTCCTTCATCGTCAACTCCACCTCCCCCGGCTTCAGGTGGGTGACATAGATTTCCGCCGGCACCTTGAGTTTTTTCAACTCCTCCGCCAGCATGGACGGGCACAAGTGCTTGGCGGCGATGGCCAGTTCCTTTTCCCGGTTGCAGAAGGCGGTCTCGATGATGAGATAGCGGAGATTACCGATGCGGTTGACGACTTCCCACAGGGGATCGTTGACGGTGGTGTCGCCGCTGAAGACCAGACTGCCCGCGCCGCTGTCGAGGTGGAAGCCCACGGCCGGCACCACGTGGTTGGCAGGGACGGGGGTAATCTTTCGCCCCCCCAGGGTCATGGTTTCGCCCACGGAAAAAGCGCGAAACGCCATGGCCGGTTTCTCGGCGCTGGGAATCACGCTGAAATCGGGCCACAGTTTCCAGTTGAACATGTGGTCCCGCAGGGTCTGGATGGTTTTTTCCAGGGCGTGAACGGTTATCGGCTTGTCCCGGAAAAAGCCCACCGTGTCCACCAGGAACGGGATGCTGGTGGTATGGTCGAGGTGGGAATGGGTGACGAACACATGGTCGATTTTCATCAGGTCGTCGAAACTCAGGTCCCCGACCCCCGTGCCGGCGTCGATGAGAATATCGTCGTCCAGCAGCAGGGACGTGGTGCGCATCCCGCTCCCGATACCCCCGCTGCATCCCAGTACTTTCAGTCTCATCCGCTTCATCCACGCTTGTCGTTATTTGGTCTTGAACACGAACACGCCGTCCCAGTCCTCGCCCGGCGGGTTGGCGCGGAAATACGCCACCCGCTCGAGATAAAGCTGGTAAAGCGCGCAGTCAGGGGACTGTTGCGCCAGTTCGCGCAATAGCGCCTCCGCCTCGTCCCAACGGCTTTTCCGGTAGTAGCCGAGAGCTTCCTCGAAGGAATCTAGTTCATCCAGAACCTTCTTGTCCAGTTCTTCCGCCAAGCCCAAGGGCTCGAAAATCGCCACCGGCTCGTCCTTTCCCTTCACCCTTACCCGGTCCAGTTCCCGGAATACCACCCCCGTCACCTTGTCGCGGGTATGCTCGCCGACGATGATGCCCACGCCGTACTGTTTGGTGATGCCCTCCAAGCGCGAACCAAGGTTCACGGCATCCCCCATCACCGTGTAGGCCATGCGGAACTGGGATCCCATGTTGCCGACGCTCATCACGCCGGTATTGATGCCGACGCCGATGCGGATTTCCGGCCAGCCCTTGGCGATGAACTGGGGCCGCAGCTCCGCCAACGTGGCCTGCATCTCCATGGCCGCCAGGACGGCGTGGCGGGCGTGGTCCTCGTCCGCCAGGGGCGCGCCCCAGAAGGCCATGATGGCATCGCCGATGTATTTGTCGATGGTGCCGCGATGCTTGTGGATGATGCGGGTCATCGGCGTCATGTATTCGTTCATCAGGCGGCTGAGGTCCTTCGGCTTCAGCCCCTCGGAAATGGTGGTGAAACCGCGCACATCGGAGAACAGCACCGTCATTTCGCGGCTTTCGCCTTCCATGGTGAATTTCTCCGGGTCGCGGCTCATCTCGTCCACCAGCTCGGGAGGGACGTACTGGCCGAACAAGCCGGTGATCTGGCGCTTGGCGCGGGATTCGACGAAGAAACCGTAGGACATGTTGAGGATGTAGATCAACAGGACCATCAACAACGGCGCCGCCAGGGGCAGCACCATGTTGCCGTGCTGCCAGACGGCGAAGTTGGACCCCACGATGCCTCCCAGCACCAGGAAGGTCACGAGGCTGGCCCGGACCGGGCTCAGCAGCGGCAGCAGCAGGGTCAGCAACAGACCGGCCGCCAGCAGGGTCAGCACCTCGACCGCCAAAACGTAGGCCGGCTTGAACTTGATGTTCTGGTCCAGCATGCCGGCAATGAGGTTGGCGTGCACTTCCACCCCCGGGAACACCGACGATACCGGCGTCGCCCGCAAGTCCATCAGGCCCGGAGCCGTGGTGCCCACGAGGACGATCTTGCCCTCCAGCAATTCGCGCGGCACGCGGTTGTGCAGCACGTCGGCGGCCGAGACATAGGGAAAGCTGGCCTGCCGGCCGCGGTAGGGGATCAGGGCGGCCACGTGCTCGTCCACGGGCACCTTGAGGTCGCCGACGCCGAGCCACTCCAGCAGCGTATAGCCGCCATTGCCCGCATCCGCGGGAAAACCGGCAATCAGCGGCGGCCCGCCCATCAGGGTCCGCACCACGGCCAGGGACAGGGCCTCGTAGTAGGCGCCCCGGTATTCCACCAGCAGGCTGACGCGCCGCGCCACGCCGTCCTGGTCCGGCTCGAAGCTGAAATAACCGGCGCTGGCGGCGTTTTTCTGCAGTTCAGGCAGGTTGGCGCCGTAGCCGTTCACGGTGGAAAAAGGGATGCCCATCCCGGCGAACGTGCCGGCGGGAAAAACCGGGGGCGGCAGAACGCCGCTGACGTTGCCCTGATTGGTGAAGTAGTAGCCGAGCACCACCGAGCGGTCTTTGATCTTTTTGGCGAACAGGGCGTCGTAGTCCAGCTCCGGACGCAGGCGGGTCAGAACGCTCTGGTAACGCTCATCCCCCTTCAGGTCCTTGCGGGCCAGGCCCTCCAGCACCTTCAGGCCGGAACTTTCGTCCCGTTCCGCGTACACCACGTCGAAACCCGTCACCGCCACCCGGTAGTGGTCGGACAGGTTGTCCAGCATCTTCGCCAGCTTTGCCCGGGACCAGGGCCAGCGCCCCTCCTGCGCCAAGCTCTTTTCGTCGATATCGACGATGACGATGCGCGGGTCCACCGTCCGCGGCATGGTGAGGTTGAGGCGCAGGTCGTAACTCAGGGCTTCCAGACGGCTGACGAACCCCAAGGGCAGGATATCCACGGCGTCGAGCAGAAACGCCGCCAGCACCAGCATGCCCATGGCGACGCGCATGGCGTGTTTTTTAAATAGCATCCGGCCCGTTCCCCCTGTCCGTCCGCGGCGCAGCGCCTATTTGAAGAAAAATTCCATCTTGATGCCGGCCAGCTCGATCACGTCATGGTCGTTCAGGACGTGGGCCTGGGCATCCAGCGTCTGGCCGTTGACCATGGGGAAACTTTCCCCCTGGACGTGGGTGATGAAGTAGCCCTGGGGGCGGCGGGTGATCACCGCCACCTGCACGCCGGGCTTGCCGAGGGAGGTCAGCGTCTTGGTCAGTTCCAGCTCCTTGCCCGCATTGGCGCCGGTGAGAATCTGGATGGCCGCCACCGGCTGGTTCTCCTCAGGCTTGACGGCAGCCGCCGCCGGCGCGGGCGCGGGCTCCTCCTCGTCGGTCCGCACTTCCTCGTAACGGCTCACCGGCTGGGTGCTGGCGTGGCTGGCCGCCACGGGCTCCTCCACGGGCGCCGGCTTCGCCGCCAAGGGAGAAGACCGGATGATCATGGTGCGCTCGAAATCCTGGGGCTCCGCTTCCGGCGCGGCCGCGGCCTGTCCGGTGAAGTAAGTCAGGCGGTATTTGCCGATTTCGATCACATCGTCATTCTGCAGGTAATGCTTCTTGACCGGCTCGCCGTTGACCAGGGTGCCGTTGGTGCTGTCCATGTCCTCGAGGAAGGAATCGTTGAGGATGGTGGTGATCACCGCGTGCTCCCCGCTCACCGCCAGATTGTCGATCTGGATATCGTTACTGGGCCGGCGGCCAATGGTGATCCGCTCCTTGTCGATCAGATACTCGCGAACCGTCTGCCCGTCCAAACTCAAAATCAGCTTTGCCATAATCTTCCCCAAAACATGCCCTTCATAGCCCCAGCCAGCTCAGCAGACGCGACCATGCGTTGCGCGGAGCGGCAAAATCCTGCACTACCTTCACCAGAATCACCGAAACGTTATCCCGTCCGCCATTGTCGTTGGCCATCTGGATCAATTGTTCCGCCGCCAAGGGCAGGTTGGGCCCCATCACCGTCAAGGTGAGGCGGATATCCTCGTCCTCCACCATATCGTTGAGACCGTCGGAACAGAGCAGGTAAATATCCCCGGGCCGGACTTCGTGCTCGCCGAGCGCCACTTCCACCTGAGGGTCCACTCCCAGGGCCCGCGTCACCAGGTTCCGGTTATGGGACAACCGCGCCGCTTCCGGGGTTATCATGCCGCTGTCTATCTGGTCCTGCAACAACGAGTGGTCGCGGGTAATCTGCGCCAGCTCTTCGCCGCGCAGGCGGTAAAGGCGGGAATCCCCCACATGGGCGGTAAAAATCCGGTTGTCGTGAAACAGCGCCATCACCAGGGTCGTCCCCATGCCGGCGCATTGCGGCTGGCTCTGGGCGGTTTGGTAAATGACGCCATTGGCCTTCACCGCCTGCTCCCGCAGCAGGGCCCCCATGTCCAACTGACTACGCCCCCCAGCATCCAGACCGGCTCGCAGCCCTTCCGAGATCAGGTTGACGGCGATGCCGCTGGCCACCTCGCCAGCGTTGTACCCCCCCATGCCGTCCGCCAGCACGGCGAACCCCCGGGCGGCATCGGCCACTACCGCATCCTCGTTGTGGGAACGCACCATCCCTGGGTGCGTGACGGTGACGATTTCCAGAGCTCTGTCGAGGCTCATGCTTTCCTCCCCATCGCCGCAGTAATCCGCGACGCACATTTAACGATGGCCTGCGCCACCTCCTCGCCGGTCTGGTAGCGCTTCTCCGGCTGCTTTTCCAGCATTTTTCCGACAATCCCCACCACGCACTCCGGCAGGCGCGGGTTCAGCTCATGGATATCCCTGGGCGGCTCGTTGGCGATGCGGAACATCAGTTCCGCCATGGATTCCCCCTGGAACGGCAGCCGGCCCGTGAGCAACTGGTAGAACATCACTCCCAGGGAAAAGAGATCCGAGCGCCCATCCACCTTCTTTCCGGCCAGCTGCTCGGGGGACATGTAGGACGGCGTGCCCAGCACCATGCCGGTCTTGGTGCGGGACGAGTCGGTGATGCGGGCGATGCCGAAGTCGGTCACCTTGATGGTGTCCGACCCCGGTTCGTACATGATGTTGGCCGGCTTGATATCCCGGTGCACCACGTGCTGAGCGTGGGCATAGCCCAGCGCCACGGCCACCTTGGCCATGATTTTCATCACCTTGCCCAGGGGCAGCAGGCTGTCGGGCTTGGTGTAGGGGGTCAGGTCCTTGCCCTGGAGGAACTCCATGGCGATATAGGCCAGATCGTGCTCCTCTCCCGCGTCGTAAATGGTGACGATATTGGGATGGTTGAGCCGGCCGGCGGTCTCCGCCTCGCGGAAAAAGCGGGCTTTCACCTCCTCCAGTTCGTCGGCATCGAACTCCTGGGCCAAAGCCATGGTCTTGATGGCCACCACCCGGCCGATCTTGGGATCCTTGCCGTAGTAGACCACCCCCATGGCGCCCTTGCCCAGCTCCTTCTCCACCTGGTAGCGGCCCAGCATGGGTTTTTCCACCTGGCCGTTCTCCAGGATGCTGACGTTGGTGCGGCCGCCGGCCGCTCCCAGCATCACCGTTTCCTCCAGGGCCTTGGAACGGGCGAGGCGGGTTTCCAGGTCGCGGAACTTCGGGTTGTATTCGGCCATGTACTGAAACACCGCCGTCGCCTTGCCGAACTGGCGCTTGCGCTCGAAATCCAGGGCCAGGTTGTAAAGCAGGTCCAGCATGGAATCGTCCACCGGGCACTTGCGGAACTTGTCGAAAGCCATGTCGAGCTGCCCCTGCCCCTGGAAGGCCAAGCCCAGCATGCGGTTGCTCTCGGCGGACTCCGCCTCGGACTTGAGCTTGCCCTTCTCGGTCAACAGGTAACGCTTGGTGGTGAGGACGGCGTGCCCTACCAGCAACAGGACCAGCGGCGCCATCAGCCGCAGCCACATGCCTTCCATGATCTGCAGGCCGAACTGGCCGCCCAGCAGCACCAGCCCCAGCAGCACCGTCAGGGCGGCCGCCATCCCGGCCCTCAAGCGGGGGACCAGCAGGATCAGGTACGAAGCCACCAGCAAAAAGACCCCCCACTCCGCCCAGGGCGCCCATTCAGGAACGGTGTAGAAGTCCTGCTGGAGGATGCTGGAGACCGAGTTGGCCAGCGTCAGCACCGGCGGCATGGAGGCGGAAACCGGGGTCACCTGCATCGCGCCCACCCCGGCGGCGGTGGCGCCGATGAGAACGATCTTTCCCCGGTACTTCTGGGCCGGTATCTTGCCGCTATAGACGTCGTAGAAGGAATCCACCGGGAAAGGGGGCCGCCCGTCCGCGCCCGCATAGAAATTGCTGTACATCATCAGGCTGGGACCCGTGGTGATACGCAGCTTGCCCAGGTCGACGCCGCCAGGCTGGACCTGGATGTCCCCCGCCTTCAGGTTGAGGCTGGCGGCAGCCAGCAACAGGGAAAGGGAAGGAAAATACTGACCGTAGTAGTTGACCACGAGGGGATCGGCGCGCACCGCGCCATCCACATCCGGCACGTAATTGAGGTGGCCGATGCCGACGGCCGCCTGCCCCATCTTCGGAATCGGCACGTAGGCTTCATTGGCGGCAAGAGGGAAAGGCCCGTATTCCCCGCTCTTGGCCGCCAAGGCGTTTTTCGCCACGTAATCCGGCAGGGGCTTGTCCGGCCGCCCCTGGGGCTCGCCCAGGCGGAACAGCATGCCGAGTTCCACGTTGCCCGCCGCTTGAAAGCTTTTTGCCAGTTCGCTGTCCGCGTCCAGGGAACGTTCCGCTTCCTGCAGCATTTCGCCGAGGCGTTGCGACTCGTCGGCGGGGGACGCATTTTTAAGGGAGGAGCTGGCGTAGAAATCGCGCAGCTTGCGCACATAGGCGAGACCGGCGTCCTGCTGGGGCTCCAGCAGCAGGACCGTATTGCCGACCACCTTCGCCTCGGCCTGGGAGAGCTTGTCGACCATCCTCGCCATCACGTCCCGGGACCAGGGCCAGCGCCCGATGTTGGCGATGCTCTGGTCGTCGATGGCGATCACCGCCACCCGGTCGCTGGGAACGCGGGTAGCCGCCAGCAGAGCCAGGTCATAGGCCTTGCGCTCCAGGCTTTGCATCAGGCTGCTGCCGGATAGGAGCAGGAAAAGCAACGCCACGGCGACCCCGACAAACCAGTCGGCCGTCCAGAATGAAGAACCCGCTTTCACTCCCTTTTCCATGTATTTGTTCTGCTTGATATTAGCCTAATCATATTGCCCTTTTCCGATTCACGCAAAAAGATTTTTCCGTAGCGGCCCCATAAAAAAACCCGGATATTCATTCCGGGTTTTTTTTCGCGCGGCCAAAGCCTTGCTCAATGCCACTTTTCGAAGATTTCCTGGGCGGTGTGCCGGGTCTCCACCAGCAGATTGAGCAAGTTGTAGTCGTCCGCCTTTTCGGTGCTCAGCGTCTCCGTTTCCAGGCCGTGGAAGTAGCGGGGAATGGTGTCGTCCTCCATGCCCCCCGTCAGGCGCATGGTTTCGCGCTTATGGGCCTTCAGGTTGGCCGGAAATTCGTTCCACTCCGCTTCGTCGGTAAGGGGACGGAAATACGCCGCCTCCGGCCCGTCCGCCAGCCATATCCATTCCTTGCGGAACGCCTCGGCGCGGTTTTTCAGTTCTTCGTGGAGCGCCTTGTCCATGGCCACGGGAACCGGCAATTTATCCCCATCGAGGTTGAACACGTACTGGTCCCCGAGGCCGTCGGTAAACAGGCACTGCTCCCGGGAACCCTCCACGTAGGCCAGTGGCCTGGAATTGGCCATTTTATCCAGCAGTTCCGGATTTTCTTCCTTGAGGCGCTGGTAAACGTCGGGGGGCAGGTGGACGGTGTTGTCCACCACTTCCTTGCCCTCCTCGAAATGCTTGCGGAACAGGAACAGAAAGGCGAGATTCTGCTGGTTGAAATAAAAACCGGCATAGCTGTCGCCCAGGTCCTTGAACTCCACCGCATCAAAAGCGCCGGTGCCGGCGCTGGCTTCCACATAGGTTTTCCACTGACTCATGCAATTCTCCCTATTATCTGGCCGCCGGTTCAGTCCCGGCGACAATTCCTGACTAATACACTTGGTTAATATACCCTGTCTTGGCGGCGACGGCCAGAGGGCAAGGCGTCATAGGGGAAATCCCTAATATCCCCTTGCCGCAACCCCTTCTATTATGACCCGGCTCACATCCCATGTGACAGGCGGCGGAGCCACCGAACCCTGCACGGCTCCCGCCGCCAACCCCTTCCCGCCGCCGCTGTCTGTCCCCCCTTCGCCTTTCGGTGGTAAATTACCCTCCCACGGCGGCCCCATGCATACCTACTACCCCCGGTCTTTCCTCAAGCTCATTGCCATAGGCTTTGTCCTCGTGGCCCTGCCCCTCGCCATCGCCTTGGCCAGCGCCACCTTTTCCATCGGCCGCCTGGCGAACCACAGCGAGCATGCCGTCAACCAGGCCGCCCGCATCGCCCGGGACAGCCGGGTGCTGGTGGAAGAAATCACGGCCATGGAGCGGAGCATCCGCCAGTACGCCATTCTCGGGGACGAAGCCCTGCTCGAAAGCTATCACGCGAGCCGCGGCAAATTCCAGGCCACGGCGCAGGAATTGCACGCCTTGCTCCACGACCCGGCACGCCAACAGGAAGTGGCCGCCCTGCTGGCCGGCGAGGAGGCCCTCAACCGCTCCATTGTCGCCCACCCGGAATCCCAGGGCCTGCCCGAGCAGTTCGCGGCTCTCGCGGCCCAGGCCCGGGAGGTTTTGACCCAGGCCAACGACCAGATCGACCGGGAGGTGGAAACCCTGCAGGACATGGCAAGCCGTACCCGCCGCCTGCTGGCGCTGCAGCTGCTGGCCCTGGTGCCGGTCGCGGCCATGCTGATCGCGGGCTTCACCTTCCTTATCGTCAAACCCATTCGCCATCTCGACGGCGAAATCCGCCGCCTCGGCCAGGGCAAGCTGGAAGAAGCGGTCTCGGTGGACGGCCCGGAAGACTTGCGTTATCTCGGCGAGCGCCTGGACTGGATGCGAAGCCGCCTGCTGGAGCTGGAGCAGCAAAAATCCCGCTTCCTGCGCCACATTTCCCATGAGCTGAAAACCCCCCTCACCGCCCTGCGGGAAGGGGCCGAGTTGCTCAGCGAGGGCGTGGCCGGGGAGCTTACGCCGACCCAGGTGGAAGTGACGGGCATCCTGCGCAACAATACCCTGCGCCTGCAGAAGCTGATCGAAGACCTGCTCGACTACAACACGCTGCAAGGCGGGACCGTTTCCCTCGCCCTTTCTTCCGTCAAGCTGGACGACCTGGCGCGGGAAGCCGGAGAAAACCAGGGATTGGCTCTCCAAGCGAAGAACCTGCGCCTCGATCTCGCCGGCCCCGCCATCGAAATCGAGGCGGACGGCGCCAAGCTGCGGACGGTGGTGGACAACCTGCTGTCCAACGCCATCAAGTTTTCTCCCCCCGGCGAAACCATTAGAATCACCCTGAGCCGGGATGCCGAACATGCCCTGCTGGAAGTCGCCGACAGGGGCCCGGGAATAGCGCCCCAGGACCGGGAACGGCTGTTCGAACCCTTCTACCAGGGGCAGCGCCAGCCCGCCAGCCATGTCAAAGGATCCGGCCTCGGACTATCCATCGTGAAAGAATTGGTACACGCGCACCACGGCAGCATCGAACTGGCCGAACCCGACGCAGCCGGCGCCCGTTTTCGTCTCCGCCTCCCCCTTGTCCAGCCACGAGAAACCACGTGAAAAAACTCTTGCTTCTCGCTTCAATCGTGGCGCTCCTCGCGGGATGCTCCCTGCTGAAACCGGCGCCTCCCGCCAGCAGCTGGTCCGGTCCGGCCCTGGGCGCCAACGCGGTGGAGGAAGCGCTCCGCTACTATGCCTACGCGAAGAAACTGCCCCCCGCCGACCTGAACCGGGAACATGAGGCCATTCGCCAGACCTTCAACCGGGGCCATGGCGACTTCACCCGCATCCAGTACGCCCTTCTCCTTTCCCTTCCCGGCACCCGCTTTCACGACGACGGCCGCGCCCTGAAAGCGCTGGAGGGATGGCAGAAGGACGACGAGGCCGGCCTGCGCCGCTTCGGCGCCTTCCTCGCGGCCCAGCTGGCCGAACAGCGGCGCCTCGACGAGTCCGCCGACACGCTCCGCGCCCGCCTCAAGGAAGAACAGCGCCGCGCCGACGAGGCGGAAGCGAAACTCAACGCCCTCAAATCCATCGAGCGCAGCCTGCTGCGCCAGCGCCGCGCCCCATGAACGACAAGCCCCTGATCCTGCTGGTCGACGACGACCCCGACCTGCTCAAGCTGCTCACCCTGCGCCTCACCGCCGCGGGCTACGCCGTCGCCACGGCCGGCAGCGGCGAGGAAGCCCTCGCCCAACTCGCCGTCATCCAACCCCGCCTGGTGATCAGCGACATGCGCATGGGGGGCATGGACGGCCTGGCCCTGTTCGAAACGGTCCAGAAGAGCCGCCCCGGCCTGCCGGTCATCATTCTTACCGCCCACGGCACCATCCCCGACGCCGTGGACGCCGCCCGGCGCGGCATCTTCGGCTATCTCACCAAGCCTTTCGACAGCAAGGCCCTGCTGGGGGAGGTCGAGCGGGCGCTGAAGCTCAACGCCGAAGGAGGGGGCCCCAAGGACCAGGACTGGCGCGCGGAAATCATCACCCGCAGCCCGGCCATGGAAAGCGTGCTGGAAAAAGCCCGCCTGGTGGCGGCCGGCGACGCCGGCGTTTTCCTCTACGGCGAGAGCGGCACCGGCAAGGAATTGCTCGCCCGCGCCATCCACCAGGCCAGCCCCCGCCATGGCAAGCCCTTCGTGGCGGTCAACTGTGGAGCGATTCCCGAGCAATTGCTGGAGTCCGAGCTCTTCGGCCACGTCAAGGGCGCCTTCACCGGCGCCGCCCGCGACTACAAGGGCCTGTTCCAGGCCGCCGACGGCGGCACCCTGCTGCTGGACGAAATCGGCGACATGCCCCTGCCCCTGCAGGTGAAACTGCTGCGCGTGCTCCAGGAGCGCCAGGTGCGGCCGGTCGGCTCGGTTCAGGCCATCCCGGTGAACGTGCGCATCATCTCCGCCACCCACCGGGACCTGGCCGAGGAAATCGCCGCCGGCCGCTTCCGCGAGGACCTCTACTACCGCCTCAACGTCGTCGCCCTCTCGCTGCCCACCCTGGCGGAACGGCGGGAGGACATTCCCCTTCTCGCCAACCACATGCTGCGCCGCCTGACGGAGCGATACGGCAAGGACATCCGCGGCTTCGCGCCGGAGGCCATGGAACTGCTGATCGCCTCGGCCTGGCCCGGCAACGTGCGGCAATTGCTCAACGTGGTGGAACAGACCGTCGCCCTCTCGACCACCCCCCTCATCTCCGCCACCCTGGCCCGGGAAGCCATCCGCCAGGGCACGGAAGAATTCGCCTCGCTCGAGGACGCGCGCCGCCGCTTCGAGCGCGAGTACCTGATCCAGGTGCTGAAAATCACCGACGGCAACGTCGCCCAGGCGGCGAAGCTGGCGAAACGCAATCGCACCGAGTTCTACAAGCTGCTGCAGCGCCACAGCCTCGACCCCGCCCTGTTCAAGCCCGCCTCCTAGCCCCTGTCTCCGCCCGGCGACAACAATAAACATTTATTCTTCCACGGGTTAAAACAACGCCCGCCCTTTCTGTCGCCGCGCGGCGACAGAACAATCCTGCCCCGCCCCGCCCAGACACGCCCATCCTATTGTAATAACTAGGTTTTCCTAACCTGGCACGCCCCTTGCCCTAGTCAGGGCAAACAACTTCGAGACATTCCAGCCATGAACCCGCAAACCCTGAGCGCATTTCTCGACGTCTCCCGCGCCTATCTGCTAAGGAAAGGAAACCCCATGGAAACCCACAACATCTACAAGCCCGGCGGCATTCTGTATCCCATCATGGTGGCCGCCGGCGTTTCGGTGACGGTATTCAGCCTCCTGGGCACCGCCGCCCTGATGGGTCGCCTGCCCGCGGCCCAGTCCGCCGTCTTCGACCGCCCGGAGGCCGCCGCCGCGGCACAGGCGCCCATGGCAGCGCAAACCGCCAACCATTCAACCCCTCGCGGCAAATCTTCGCCGGTTATCGCCTGTGCCAGTTGCGGCACCATCACGGCCATCGACTCCACCGAGGTAAAAGGCCAGGGTAGCGGCTTGGGCGTGGTCGCCGGCGGCGTCACCGGGGCCATCCTGGGCAACCAGATCGGCAATGGCAACGGCCGCGCCGCCGCCACCCTGCTCGGCGCGGCGGGCGGCGCCTATGTCGGCAACGAAATCGAGAAAAACACCAAGACGACCACCCGCTATTCCGTCACGGTGCGCATGAGCGACGGCAGCTACCGGATATTCCACCGCTCCACCTTGCCCCAATTCGCCATCGGCCAGAAGGTACGGGTGGAAGGCAATACCCTCCGGCCCCTCGTCGCCAGTTAGGAGGCCGCCATGGGAAAACATCTGGGAACCCTGGCGCGCTTGAGTACCGACGCGCTGCTGTTCGCTCTCCTGCTCGTGGGCATCGGCAGCGTCGTCTATGCCCTGGTGGCGCCGGATGAAGGCTGGCTGTCCCTCTGGATGGCGCAGCTGTGGCATCGGGCCCCGACGCTGATTCTGCCCCTGATGGCGCTTCTGGCCGTGCTGTATTTCTTCTTCAAGCCCCGGCTGGACAACCTCAATCTGCGGGAACGGACCGCCAACCTGCTGATGGTCGGCTGGGCGCTGCTGGGGCTGATCGTCAGCCTCCACTGGCTCGGCGCCGCGGCCATTCTTTAACGAATCCATTCCTCCCTCCGCACGGCCGTCGCTCCCCCACGGGACGCGGCCGTTTTTTTGTCCACGGAACCGGAGCAGGCCTATAATGCTCCAATTTGGTGAGTTCGTTTGCCTTTGGGCGCAGCATGTCACTTCTCGAATGGAACGATGAATTAAGCGTCGGCCACGGTCCCATGGACCATGAGCACCGGCAGCTTGTCGCCACCGTCAACGCCCTGTACGACGCCATGCTGGAAGGGCGCGGCATGAGCTTGGTGGACAGCACCTTCAACGACATCGTCGATCATGCCGTCGCGCATTTCCAGCACGAAGAAAAGCTGATGCGGGAAACCGCCTACCCCGACTATGCCGCCCACAAGCGTCAGCATGACCAGTTGATGGCTGAAATCGTCAAGCTGCAGCGCTCCTTCGAGGCGGGGGAATCCATTTTTTCCACCCGGGTGCTGCAATTCCTCGCCGACTGGCTGACCGTCCACATCAAGACCGACGACAAGGCCCTCGGCGGCTATCTTGCCGCCCGGCCCTGATTCCCGCTTGCCGATGCGCCCCCCGAGCTGGTCGCCCGCCCTCGATTCGGACCGCGCCGCGCCCCCTTCCCGCCCGAACGAGGACTGGATCAGCCGCATGCTGCTGGCCGCCAGCAGCGCCGTGCCAGAAGAACTGCTGCGCCGTTTCGCCAAGGATTCCCATTACGCGGTGCGCCGCGCCGCCGCCGGCAACCTCCGCCTGTCCCAGGAGCTCCTGGCCGCCCTCGCCAATGACTCCCATTGGCAGGTTTGCGCCGCCGTGGGCGGCAATCTGCGCACCCCTCCCACGACCCTGCTGCAGCTGGGCGGCCGCCCCAGGCTGGAAATCCGCCAGGCCGTGGCGCGGAATCCCAACACCCCCGAGAATGCCCTCCGGGCCCTGGCCCAGGATGCCGACCCCCGCGTGCGCGCCGCCGTCGCCGCCAATACCGCCTTGCCCGAAGAGCTCCTGCGACGCCTGGCGGGCGGGGAACATTGGGGAATCCGCGCCTTCGCCGCCACCAACCCCCATGCCCCCGCCGATCTGCTGCAAGCCCTGGCCAGGGACCGCCACTGGGCCGTGCGCATGGCCGTGGCCGGAAATCCCTCGTCGTCCGGCGACTTGCTCAAAGCCCTGTTCCGGGATGCCGATTCCCGCGTGCGGGGCGCCATCGCCGACAACCCCGGATTTACGCCGGATATGCTGCAAACCTTCTTCAAGAACTAAGGAGCATTCCACCGGCATTTGCTATGGTGAGTGGACTGTCCCCAAACGGAGCCCAACATGGAAAACAATCCTTCAGCCGGCCAAGCCGCGTCCCCCGAGCTCTACGCCCTGGTGAGCGAGCTCATCACCGCCACCGGCCAGGTGCTGGAAAAGCGCAACCTGGGTGACGTGGATGCCCGCACCGAGCTGTCCTTCCTCGCCTTCACCATCGGCAGCATCATCGGCATCGCCATCCGCGAGGACCAGCGTGAAGAGACCATCCGGCAGTTGGAGGACACCATCCGGGCCGGCATTCTCTCCACCCGCGATCATTGCCTTGACAAACCCACCCTGAACTGAGTTTTTCGACGCTTTGAAATCCTGACGGAAGTCAACTTATACACATCGGGAACTTCCCCGGGACGAAAATGTCTTGATCCGCCAGTGTTTTTTGTATCGCGCTGATAAACAAAGGTTATTTGTCGCGCCTATTTTCTGAGCCGGGAAAAATTTCCCTGGCGGCAAAAGCGGTTACGATTTTATGAAGCCGCAATCCACAATCTTATCCACAGGTTTTGTGGAGAACCGGGATTCGCCTTTGGGCAGAGCCACTTGGGGGCGGTTGCCAAACACCCCCTGAGGAGTTTCACGTAAGCTGCCCGACAGGGACAGCCGGGATTTTCGCCGCCCCGTCCTCCGGCCCGAAGCAGACCCGATAGTCGCCGCACACCGCGCAGGACGGGGCGGCGCAGGCCTTCACCTGCGCCCGGTCGCAAAGCTGCTTGTAGAAGAATTTCTTCCACTTCATGTTGCCCGTGTTCTTGGCGAACAAAGGGCCGAAATGGTCCCGCAGCAGGGCGGAGAGCTCGTCGCGGCTAGCCAGGCCCAGGTCCTGCCACAGGTGGTCGTTGCCCAGGCAGGCGGCGGCCACGGCGCTGGCCAGCCAGGTGGTTTCGTCGCCGTCGCGGGAGCGGTGTTCCAGCAGCAGCGCCACCAGGTCGTCGTACTCCTCCGCCCGCAAAGGCGCGCAGCCGGAGCTCGCGGCCGTCCACTCCGGCGCGTTGCCGGCCTCGGGAAAATAGCGCTCCAGCATGGCCTGGAAAGCCCCGTCAACCAGCCCCAGGGGCCGGGGCAGGACGCCGGCCGAAACGCTCAAGGCGCCGGCGAAGGCGCGGGTGGCCACATCGGCGGGGTCCTTGGCCCATTCCAGCAGCAAACGGTCGCGGCTCATGACATTCCTCCCTTCCGCCTGATTCCAGGCTTCAAACCGGCGTCGGCGAGTGGGTGTAGCACTTCTTCGGGCAAATCTTGGCGCAGGCCTCGCAGCCGGTGCAGTTCTGGCCGTTGGCGACGGTCATCACCTTCTTCTCGTACTCGTCGTCGTCATCGTCGTCCGGGTCCACGGCGATCAGCTCGCCGTCCTCGTCCACTCCCATCAGCTGCAGCACGTCCCGGCCGCATACCTTGAAGCAGCGGCCGCAGCCAATGCACTTCTCGGCGTTGACCGCCTTCACGAATTGGGGCACCCAGACCACGCCGCTGGGCAGGGTTACGGAAAATACCGACATCATTCGCTCCTTTAATTGAATCAACCGCCCGCCATCTGCTTGCGGGCTTCGGCCAGGGCCTGGTAGGCCTCGAAGGTTTTCCGGGCCACCTCGGGGATTTTTTCCCAGTTGGTGGGCAGTTCTTCCGACAGATCGTGCAGATCCATCTTGAGCTGGGTCGCCTGGGCGTTCAGCTTCTTCACCCGAGCTTTCAGTTCTTCCATGTCAGCCATGCGCGCTCCTTGAATGCCCCCCCATCCCCCGCGGGCGGGGGATGGCCGGGGAGAGGGTTCAGCCGTAGTTGGCCACTTCGGGAAACTTCTCGATCATCGCCACGGCGGCATCCACCAGCTTGCCGCCCTCCTCCGCCAGCTTTTCCAGGCTGAGGAAGCCGAAGCGGTGCACGTCCCGCAGGCTCTTGTTGAGCACCACCAGGCGGCCGGCGAAAAGCACCATCTTGCCGAAGCCCTCGTGGGACATTTTCATCATCGGCGACACCATGATGCCGGTGCGGCGCTCGATGGCGAGCCCGACGGCGTTGTAGAACAACTCCAGGCGCCACAGGGTTTCCGGGTCCGGATCGCCGATGATGGGGATTTCCTTCCGCTGCTCCTTGGTGATGATGTAGGGGGCCAGCAGCTCCTCGTCGGACTTGCCCTCCCAGGCGCCGTAGGAATCCTGGGCGCGCCACTGCTTCACCAGTTCCGTCAGGAACGGCGAGGCCTTGATATCGAATGCCTCCATGACCTCAGACACGTTCCACCTCCTCTTCGTCGAAATCGAAACTGCGTTCCCGGCCCTTCATCATCGCCTTGCGCAGCCAGGGCGGCGGGGTGCCCTGGAGCACCTGCCGGAGCTTGTCGAGGATATCGGTGATCGGCTGGGGGGTGGGCACCTTCACCGGGTGAACCTTGGCGTTCACCACCTTGGCCGCCGCCGAGCCGCCGATGGCCGCCACGTAGACGATGGCGCAGTCCCGCACGGCGTCGATCTTGGGGGCCAGCTTGTCCTCGCTGCCGTCCTCCTTGAGGTCGCCGTCGAACTGCACCACCTCCAGGAAGCGGTAGCCCTCGGGGGAAATTTCGTAAATGGCAAGGTTCTTCGCCCAACCGAAGTGGGCGTCCACCCGCTGCATGTCTTCCGTGGCAAAGGCGATTTTCATGGTAGGGCTTCCTTTCCCGCCGTCAGTGACGAGCGACAGTTTGCGTAGTTTCATGGTCATCCTCCGGCAGGCGCCAGTCATCGGGATGGGGTTCGTGGGGATTGGCCAGCAGCAGGTTGGCCAGCTCGAACACCAGTTCTCGCGTGCCCCGATAGCCCACGGTCACTTTGTGGGCCGCCCCGAGGCGGTCGAACATGGGGATACCGGCGCGATAAAAGGGTATTCCCAAGCGCTCCGCCGCCTGGCGGCCATGAGAGTGGGTCACCAGCAGGCCGCAATGGGCTGCGCGCCGCTCCAGGTCTTCCAGGTCCCCCACCAGCAGCTCCTTGGCGATGAGCTTTTCCAGGATCGGCGATTCCACCGTGGTCACCGCCGCCTCGATCTCCGCCCCCATCTCGGTGAGAAAGGAGCCCAGCGCGTGGAGCAGGTCCGGCTCGGCGCCGATGGCGACCTTCACGCCGCCGAAGTAGAAGTGGCCGTCCAGCATGGCGTCCTGCAGCTGGCTGCGTTGTTTCTTCACCTTCTTGGTGGCCGGGTGGCCGGTGAGGTCCATCAGGCACTGGACGAAGTGGTCACTCGCCTCCAGGCCGGCGAGGCGGTCGAACAGGGTGTAGTCCACGCCGGTCTTGGCCTTCAGCGCCTCCGCCGCGCCCCGCATGGATTCGCCCACCACCAGGGTGTGGCAGGAGCGGCCCATGGCCCGGATTTCCTCCACCTTGGTGCCGCCCAGGGTGTGGGGAACGAAGGTTTCGGGGATGTGCCCGTCCAGGGAGCCCGACAGGTCGGGCAGGATGATGGGCTGGAGGTTGAAGCTCTCGACGATGTCGCGGACTTCCTCGATGTCCCCCGGCGTCAGGTGGCAGTTGGCGAGGATGTTCACCTGGGTGGGCAGGCGCTCGCTGGCCGGCTCGGCGAGGCGCTCCACCATGGCGGTCACCGCCGCCGCCCAGCCGGTTTCCAGGCTGCCCACGTAATCCGGGGTGGAGGCGTAGACCACTTCCATGCCCTCCCACTCCGGGTGCTTGTCCCGCATCAGCTTGAGGTAGCCCTCCACGTCGTCGCCCTTGGTCTCGGTGAGGCCGGTGGAAGCCAGCCCCAACAGGGCCGGCTTGGCGCGCTGGTAGATGTTGCTCACGGCCTGCTCGATGTTCTCCAGTCCGCCAAGGATAGTGCTCACTTCGTTCATGGCGGTGGTCTGGAGGGGGATGGTTTCCTTGAAGTGGCGCACGTACACCACCAGGCCGAAGGCGGTGCAGCCCTGGGAACCGTGCAGCACCGGCATCGCCCGGTCCACGCCGAGGTAGGCCAGGGCGGCGCCGATGGGGGCGCTCATCTTGAGCGGGTTGACGGTGCAGGCTTTCTTGTGGGGGGTGAGGGTGGCCATGGACAACGCCTCCTAAGGATGAGGGATGAAGGATGAGGGATGAGGGGCGGTATCCTGCGGACGATTGTCTTCATCCTTCATCCTTACGCCTTCATCCTTGCCGTTCCGCTCCCACGGGGCGGGCTGCTTCACCTGCTGCCACACCGGGTTGGTGATCGACTTGTGGATTTCCTCCACCAGGGTGACGAAGCCGGCGTAACCGGCGTAGGCGTGGTGGCGTTCCTGGTTCACGTCCAGCCAGGGGGTCTTGGCCTTCAGCGCCACGAACTGGGAGCGGGGGCCGGAAAGCATGATGTCGGCCTCGCTGGCTTTCAGCATGCGGTACATCTCCCGGGGCGGCAGTTCGTCGAACATGTGGGCGTCGGTGCCCATGATCTCGATCACCCGCTCCCGATCCTCCTTGGTGGACTTGCGCATGGAAGTGCCCACTACCTCCATCCCAGCCTCCTGGAGCGCGGACACCACCGACCAGGACTTCACGCCGCCGGTGAACAGCAGCACTTTCTTGCCCTTGAGGGCTTCGCGGTAGGGCTCGATCGCCGCCCACACCTTGGCTTCTTCCCGGGCGATCAGCGCTTCGGTGCGTGCCAGCAGCTCCTCCGGCGCGCCCTTGTGCACCAACAGCTTGGCGATCTGGCGCAAGGCGTCGGAGGTGTCGGAAATGCCGTAGAAGGAGCCCTCGAAATAGGGAATGCCGTAGCGCTCCTCTAATTTCCGCGCCACGTTGATCATGGCCTTGGAGCACACCATCATCGCCGCCTTGGCCCGATGGGCGCAGGCGATGTCGTTGTAGCGGGCATCCCCCGAGATGTTGGCGAGGACGCGGATGCCCAGGGCGTCCAGCAGGGGCTTCACCGCCCAGAAATCGCCGGCCACGTTGTATTCGGCGATCACCGCGATGTCGTAGGGGGTGGTGATTTCCGGCTCCACGGTGCCGATGACGTAATCCAGCAGCGCTTCCCCGGCCAACTTGGCGCCCAGGTTCTTGCTGCCGACGAAGCCGGGGATGTTGACCGGAATCACCGGCTTGCCGAACTTCTCCCGGGCCGCCTTGCACACCGCCTCGATGTCGTCGCCGATCATGGCCGGCACGCAGGTCTGGAGACGAACACCGCCGGCGGGTCGTACTTCTCGATGATTTCGCGGATGGCTTTGAACAGCTTCTTCTCGCCGCCATAGATCACGTCCAGCTCGCCCATATCGGTGGTGAAGCCGGTGCGGAATAGCTGTGGGCCGGATGACGGGGTGTTGCGGTTGTCCCAGGAGTTGCCCTCGCAGGCGATGGGGCCGTGGACCAGATGGGCCACGTCGGCGATGGGCTGAAGGGAAATCTTGGCGCCGTCGAAGGCGCAGCCCCCCGCCGCCGCTCCCGGCGTCAAGGCCTTGCCGCAACCCTTCTTGCGCTCCTTGCCGTCCTTGCCCTGGTTCTTGGCGCAGGCCGGCTCTTCCATCACGCTGGCGACTTTGTCGTTGAGAGCACCCATGATTCGCCTTACCTCGTCATTAACCGCTTCGGACGAGTTAAAGCACATTCGGTGCCAATACGATATTTACATTTTAATACAATAAATTAACAATTAACCATGGGGCAATTCCGTCCCGCTCCCTCCTGTCGGAAATGCGACAATTTGTCACACAAAACGAAGCGGGCGCATCAGGCCCGGCCCAGTATCAAGCCGAAACCGGAGGCGCCCTCGAAACATCCCGGACGACAAAACGCCACCCCCCGCCTGCGGCGGAGGACGGCGTCGGATAAGGTCAGTTGTCGGTTTTCAGGCTGGCGGCGAAAATCACCTCGGAATTGGCGGCGAAGTGGTAGTCGGCGAAAGCGCGGCGGATGGCCTCGCTGTTGCGGCCCTGGCTCCGGTCCCGGAAGCGGATGCCGAGCTGACTGCCGTTGGCGGCCAGGGTGGTAAAGGCATAGCGCCAGTGGCTGACCTCTCCCAGGCGTGCGCGCAACTCGGCCTCGTTGCTGATATCGATCCCTGCTTGTTTCAGGGAATCCAGAAATTCGTCGCAAGATTCCTTACTCAGACTGCCCATTATCCTTTCTCCTCTTGATTTGTGGGAAACCCCCATAGAAAGAGTAACGAGGCAAGCTGAAAAAGGTTGACACATTGATTGCGGAACTCGGATTTCGAAATCGCCGCCGGCGGCGGAATCCTGGATGCTATGCTTAGTGCGACGACACGGAGACACCCCAAAAATGATACGCATCGGCGTGGCGCACTCACTGAGCGGCCCGATGGCCATGAGCGAACGGCCGCTGGTGGATGCAGTTCGACTGGCCATCGAGCAACTCAACGCCCAGGGCGGCTTGCTCGGGGAAAGCATCGAAATGATTGTCGCGGACGGCGCCTCTTGCCCCGAAACCTTCGCCGTCCAGGCGCGAAGGCTCATCGAAGAGGACGGTCTCCGCACCCTCTTCGGCTGCTGGACATCGGCCTCGCGCAAGGCCGTCAAACCCGTGGTGGAAGAAGCCGGCGCGCTCCTTTGGTATCCCGTCCAGTATGAAGGGCTGGAGCAATCCCCGAACATTTTTTATTTCGGGACGACCCTGAATCAGCAGATCGAACCCGCCACGGAATGGTGCCTGCACCGCTTGGGGAAACGCTTTTACCTGCTCGGCTCGGATTATGTCTTTCCCCGCACGGCAAACCGCCTGGTCCGTGCCCTGGTCGAGCTTCACGGCGGAGAAATCATCGGCGAGAGCTACGCCAGCCTGAGCGAGGAGGACTTTTCCGGCGCCATCGAGGCGATTCGCGCCGCCCGCCCGGCGGTGATCTTCAACACCCTCAACGGCAACGGCAATATCGCTTTTTACCGGCAACTCAGCGAGGCGGATTTAGGCCTCCCCGTCACGGCGGTCAGCGTCGCGGAGGAAGAAGCGGCCGCCATCGGCACCGCCATCGCTGGCCATTATGCCTGCTGGGGGTACTTTCAGAGCCTGGAGGGCCCAGCCAACCGGGATTTCGTCGCCGCCTTCCGGGCTCGCTTCGGCGAACAGCGCGTGACCTCCGATCCCATCGCCTCCGCCTACAGCCAGGTTTTCCTTTGGGCCGACGCCGTGCGAGCCGCCCGCAGCACGGAGCCCGCCGCCGTGAGGCAGGCCGCCGTGGGACGGAAACTCCTCGGGCCGATGGGGGAAATCACCCTGCTCCCCAATCACCACGTCACCAAGCCCGCCTTCATCGGGCAAGCCGACGCCCACGGCCAGTTCGCCATCGTGCACCGCTCTGCCGGCCTCATCGAGCCGTTACCCTGGCTGGGCGTGGAAACGGTCGCGCTGCCCGCCGCCGACCTCATCAAGGAAGCGTTGAGCGCATTGCCGGCGGAAATCGAGTTCAGCACGCGCCTACAGCAGGAAATTTCGCAGCGCAAACAAGCCGAGGCGGCCTTGCAGCGGCTCAACGCCAACCTGGAGCAACGGGTGAAGGCCGAGGTGGAGAAAAACCTGGACCAGGAACGGCTCATGATCCATCAATCCCGGATGGCGGCCATGGGCGAGATGATCCACTACATCGCCCATCAATGGAAACAGCCGCTCAACGCCCTGTCCATCCTGATCAACGACATCAAGGACGCCTTCGATTACGGCGAACTCGACGCGAGCTATATGGCGCAATCCGTGGCCCAAAGCCAACATGTCATCGCCAACATGTCCGAGACCATGGAGGATTTCCGGAACTTCTACCGCCCGAACAAGGAGAAATCGTCCTTCAACCTCCGCGAGATACTGCGGGAGGTCAACGCCATCATCGGCGGCAGCCTGAACAACCACGGCGTCCGCCTGGAAGAAGACATCCAGGACGACGTAATCCTGACGGGGCTGCCCAACGAGTACGCCCAGGTTGTGCTCAACCTGATTACCAACGCCAAGGAGGCCATTCGGGATAACAACATCCCCGATGGCTGGATCAGGGTTAGCGTTTATGCGGAAAACGGCGAGGGCGTCCTGAAGATCAGCGACAATGGCGGCGGAATCACCCAGGCCATGCTGCCCAAGATTTTCGACCCTTATGTCACCAGCAAGGACAAAGGGTCTGGCGTCGGCCTGTACATGTCCAAGATCATCATCGAGAAAAACATGGGCGGCCGCATCGACGCCCGCAACATCAACGGCGGCGCGGAATTCACCGTGCGCTGCCCCCTGGGCGCCTAAGCGGACCCCACCCCTGGAAAAACCAGGAAAAAAAGCCCCCGTTTCCGGGGGCAACTAGCGCAATCCGCATTTCGTAGGCGCTTAGAACTTCACCAGGATATCGTCGTCGAGAAGCATGTACTGGCACGCCAGACGCCACTCGGGGGCGACGTCGGTGACTTCGAGGCGCGCCAGTTCTTCCTTGCTCACCTTGCCGGAAAGCAGCAGCACGGTTTTTTCCTTTTCGGTCAGGTGCACGCCCTTGGGGCCCTTGCCCGAGAGGGGCAGCACCTGCACCGCGCAGGAGCCGCACTCGCCGTCCTGGCACTCGTAGTGGATGGGAACCTGATTCTCCTGGGCCACGGCGAGGAGGCTGCGGCGGTCGCCGGCCACGGCGTAGACCGTGATGTCCTTCTTCATGGCGGGGGAGCTGAATGTGATGTTGGCCATCGGCAATTCCTTTTCGCTCTGCGAACAAAAACCCCGCCCCTCGTGAGGGGGGCGGGGCAACCCGGCTTAGCGGACGACGTCGAAGTCAATGTCGTCGCGGCTCTTGGCGTCCAGCTCGTCGAAGATCTTGTCCAGCACCTTCACCAGCACGTTCAGGCTGCCCTGATAACCCCAGATGGGGAAGCGGTGGTGATGGTGGCGGTCGAAGATCGGGAAGCCGATGCGGATCAGGGGCACGCCGCAATCACGCTCCAGGAGCTTGCCGTAGGTGCTGCCGATGAGGAACTCCACCGGCTCCGTGGCCAGCAGGGAACGCATGTGCCACAGGTCCTTGCCGGGATACAGCTTGGCTTCCTTGCCGAAGGGGCTGGCATCCAGCAGCTTCCGCATCTTCTCTTCCCAAGCCTTGGGCGCGTTGGTGCAGACGATGTGCACCGGTTCGGCGCCCATTTCCAGCAGGAAGGAAGTCAGGCCCATGGTCATGTCCGGGTCGCCGAAGAGGGCGAACTTCTTGCCGTGGAGGTAGGCCTGGGAGTCGGCCATGGCGTCCACCAGGCGGCCCCGCTCCTTCTCCAGCTCCTCGGGGATGGCCTTGCCGGTGATGCGGGACAGTTCCATCAGGAAGGCGTCGGTGGCGGCAACGCCGATGGGGCAGTTGAGCTCCACCACTTCCTGGCCGGTGCCGGCCACGTATTCCAGGGTCTTGGCGGCGCTGATGCCCTGCATGGCGAAGGTGGCCTTGGCGTTGAGGGCCGCCGCGGCGTCCTCGAGCTTGGTGCCGCCATCGTACATGCGGAATTCGCCGTCGGCGGGGGTATCGAAGACGTCGCTGGGGTCGGAGAGGATGGTGTAGTCCACGCCCATCAGGCCCAGCATGCGCTTCAGTTCGCGGTTATTGCCGACGCAGTAGCCATCGAAGCCGCCGATGATGTTGACGCTGTTGCCGGCCTTGCGCTCCTTGCCTTCCCAGAAATGGGTCAGGATGCCCTTCATCATGTTGTCGTAGCCGGTGACATGGCTGCCGACGAAGGACGGGGTGTGGGCGAAGGGCACGGGGAAGGATTCGGGAATCACTTCCTTCTGCTTGGCGGTCTTGATGAAGCTGTCCAGGTCGTCGCCGATCACTTCCGCCATGCAGGTGGTGGAGACGGCGATCATCTTCGGCTTGTACAGGGCGTAGGCGTTGGACAGGCCGTCCACCATGTTGTTGAGGCCGCCGAACACCGCCGCGTCCTCGGTCATGGAGTCGGAGACGCAGGAGCTGGGCTCCTTGAAGTGGCGGTTGAAGTGGCTGCGGAAGTAGGCCACGCAGCCCTGGGAACCGTGCACGTAGGGCAGGGTGCCCTCGAAGCCGGCGGCGGCAAGCACCGCACCCAGCGGCTGGCAGGCCTTGGCGGGGTTGATGGTGAGGGCTTCGCGCTTGAAGTTGATCTCGCGGTATTCCCAGCTCTTGGTCCAATCCTCGACTTCCTTGACCTTGGCGTCGGGAACGGCGTCTTCAAACACCTTCTTGGCTTCGACCAGGGCCTTGTACTCCGGCTCCTTGAAGAGCTGGTTGTGGTCGAGAACGCTAGCGGCATTCTGTGGCATGGTGATTCTCCTTTCATGAGCGGGTTTGACTCTTGCGCCAGCCCGCCGGTTGGCAGAGGGCGTCAGGTTGCCGTCCTAGGCGCGCCCCTGCTCCAGATTTACCTCGCCCTCCCCCTCCCGCGGGAGAGGAAGGGACAGGGAGTTACTTCTTCCAGGGAGCCTTGTTCATGCTCCACACCGGGCTGTTGATGGCCATGTCCATGTCGCGGGCGAAAATGGCGAAGCCGTCGTAGCCGTGATAGGGGCCGGAGTAGTCCCAGGAGTGCATCTGACGGAAGGGCACGCCCATCTTCTGGAAGATGTACTTTTCCTTCACGCCGGAGCCCACCAGGTCGGGCCGGATCTTGTCGACGAAGTGCTCCAGTTCGAAGCCGGTGACATCGTCGTAGATCAGGGTGCCGTCCTTCACGTAGTGGGTGGTGCGCTGGTAGTCGTCGCCGTGGGCGAACTCGTAACCGGCGCCGACCACTTCCATGCCCAGGTCCTCATAGGCGCCCACCACGTGACGGGGACGCAGGCCGCCGACGTAGAGCATCACGGTCTTCTTGTCCAAACGCGGCTTGTACTTGGCGATCACCGCGTCCACCATGGGCTGGTACTTGGCGATCACCTTCTCGGCGCCTTCCTTGATCTTGTCGTCGAAGTGGCTGGCGATTTCCCGCAAGCTGGCGGCGATCTTGGTGGGGCCGAAGAAGTTGTACTCCACCCAGGGAATGCCGTACTTCTCTTCCATGTGGCGGGAGATGTAGTTCATGGAACGGTAGCAGTGCAGGAGGTTGAGCTTGACCTTGGGGGTCTTCTCCATTTCCTTCAGGGTGCCGTCGCCGGACCACTGGGCCACCACGCGCAGGCCCATCTCCTCCAGAAGAATCCGGGAGGACCAGGCGTCGCCGCCGATGTTGTAGTCGCCGATGATGGCCACGTCGTAGGGGCCGGCCTCATGGGTGGACTCGGCCTTGTCCAGCACCCAGTCGCGCACCTGGTCGTTGGCGATGTGGTGCCCCAGGGATTGGGACACGCCGCGGAAGCCTTCGCAACGCACCGGAACGATGGTCTTGCCGATTTCCTTGGTCTTCTTCTTCGACACCGCCTCGATGTCGTCGCCGATCAGGCCGATGGGGCACTCGGACTGGATGGAGATGCCGTTGGCCAGGGGGAACAGGGTGGTGATTTCGTCGATCAGCTTGTCCAGCTTCTTGTCGCCGCCGAAGACGATGTCCTTTTCCTGGAAATCGGACGTGACCTGCATGCCGACGAAGCTGTTCACCCCGGTGATGCCGCCGTAGTAGTTGCGGCGGGTGCCCCAGGAATACTGGCCGCAGCCCACGGGACCGTGGGAGATGTGGACCATGTCCTTGATGGGCCCCCACACCACGCCCTTGGAACCGGCGTAGGCGCAGCCGCGGATGGTCATCACCCCCGGCAGGGACTTGATGTTGGATTTCACGCCGCAGTCGGGCTTGCCTTCCTCGTACACGTTGAGGTGCTTGGCCCGCTTTTTGGCTGCCTTTTCCGGATACATGGCCAGGGCTTCCTGGATCAGCTCCTGGTTCCGGGCTTTGGTTTCTGCACTCATTTCAAACTCCTATCGCTTAGATAAGGATGAAGGCGGAAGGATGAAGGATGAAGTTCGGTGCGGCGGCGCCGCGATTTCCTGAAAAGTGCCCACGCAGCGGACCACCCTTCATCCTTTCTCCTTCATCCCTCATCCTTGCCCTGATTACGCCGCGTTCTTGGCCTTGCCGACGATGGACTCGTCGTCCTTCTCCATGATGCCGAACTCCAGCAGCAGGTCTTCCAGCTCTTCCATGGTGATGGGGGTGGGGATCACGCCCTTGCCGGCATTGGCGTGGATCTTCTTGGCCAGCTGGCGGTACTCGTCGGCCTGCTTGGACTCGGGGTCGTACTCCAGCACGGTCATGCGGCGCAGTTCGGCGTGCTGCACCACGTTGTCCCGGGGCACGAAGTGGATGAGCTGGGTGCCCAGCTTTTTCGCCAGGGCGTCGGCCAGTTCCCATTCCTTGTCGGTCTTGCGCTCGTTGCAGATCAGGCCGCCCAAGCGCACGCCGCCGGCGTTGGCGTACTTCAGAATGCCCTTGGAGATGTTGTTGGCGGCGTACATGGCCATCATCTCGCCGGACATCACGATGTAGATTTCCTGGGCCTTGTTCTCGCGGATGGGCATGGCGAAGCCGCCGCACACCACGTCGCCGAGCACGTCGTAGGACACATAGTCCACATCGTCATAGGCGCCGTTCTCTTCGAGGAAGTTGATGGCGGTGATCACGCCGCGGCCGGCGCAGCCCACGCCGGGCTCGGGACCGCCGGATTCCACGCACTTGATGTCCTTGTAGCCGACGCGGAGCACGTCCTCCAGCTCCAGGTCCTCCACGGAACCGGCCTCGGCGGCCAGGGACAGCACGGTGTCCTGGGCCTTGGCGTGCAGGATCAGACGGGTGGAGTCGGCCTTGGGGTCGCAGCCGACGATGAGGATTTTCTGGTCCAGCTCAGCCAGAGCCGCCAGAGTGTTTTGGGAAGTGGTGGACTTGCCGATACCGCCTTTGCCGTAGAAAGCAATCTGTCTCAAACCGCTCATTTCAGTCTCCTTTCAGGATGATGTTTGCAAACCGGACCAAATCGCTTTGGTTGCCCCCCTTTCTGCAACGACCGTGCCAGCCCCGAAAAAAATCTTTAACGCATTGAATATATGCGACTAAAAATTTTCGCCGACGGTTTTGCCTGCCTGTCGCAAAGCTGACAAAACCCTGACGGCTGTAGGAAAAAGGCCACCGCCCGCCTTTTCCGACAAAAACAAAATTTCCTTTAAAAACAATAAAAACACATCGGGAATAGTTATTGCTCCCGTAGGGTTATGACACAGGAAACAGGCCACCCCGGCTTCGCGGGACACAGCACCAACCTGGTCGGCATCCCAACCGGGCTGCTGGCCAGCGCCACGTTCAACGACTATCCCCTCGCCCTGCATATCAACGGCGTGCGGGAAATGAACAAGGTGCTGTTCGAGATGCTGGAGCGCTCGGTCAGCGCGGAGGATGCGTCGGAAGCGTTCCAAAGCTACATGGGCGCCCTATTCGGCCTGGATCTGGAGCAGCGGGTGAAACAGTCGAACAGCAACCGCCGCTTCAAGAGCAGCTTCCTGCGCCTGCTGCAGGGTTGGGGTTTCGACTCCAACGGGCCGGAAGGGGCGGTGCTGAAAGGCTGGGTGGAAAGCCGCTTTGGGCTCTTCCCCAGCTTCCATAAGACGCCCCTGGCCCGCTACCCGTCGAAGGCGTGGGTGGCCTACGTGGAAGAAAAGATGTCGAGCCGCTTCCACAACAACAGCATCAATTTGCAGCTCGACCTGCTGTACGAATACTGCCAGTGGGCCCTGGGGCGACACTTCGCGCCGGGCAGGAAGCACCTGGCCCTGTACCGTGGGGTGAACGGCTTCGAGGAGCACGCCATCGTCGAGCACCTGGAAAAGAACACCGCCGTGGTGCGGCAGAACAACCTGGTGTCGTTCACCAGCGACCGCAGCCGGGCCGATGAATTCGGCGACTGCATCCTGGAGGCCCAGGTGCCAACGGTGAAGATTCTGTTTTTCAACGCCCTGATCGCGGGCACCACCCTCAAGGGCGAGGGGGAATACCTGGTGATCGGCGGCGACTACAAGGTCCGTTTCAGTTACTTTTAACCCACCCTAAGGAGCACGACCATGACCGACTACCTCTCCTCCCCCCTCGGCAAGCTGGAAGGCGCCGAACGCCTGCTGTCCCCCGTGTGCAAGGGCGCCACCAAGAAGGCGGGCCGCTTCGGCTTCCGCGGCGAGATCGCCCTCAAGCTGGCGGAAAGCACCGCCGGCGAGAAGCGCCCCCCCGAAGTGAAGACCGACCAGGTATTCATGACCACCGAGGGCGACAAGGTGACCTTCTACGCCTCCTACGTGGACTCCATCGAATCCCTGGGTCTCATCGCCGACATGCTGGAGCCCTGGCTCGCCGCCGACGGCAAGTACTTCGTTTGGGCCAGCAATATCGACCTGCTGAAGAAGTACGAAGTGGCAATGAAGGGCGCCACCTTCTACGCCTTCCCCCTGGATGAGGGCACCGTGTACAACGAGCTGCTGGACCTGCTGTACCTGGAAAAGGGCGACCTGAAAAAGGCCAGCATGGAAGAAAAGCTCGACATCCTCACCGACACCGCCAAGAACTACAAGGGCGGCCTACCCAAGGCCGGCTTCGAACAGGTGGTGGCGGAAATGGGGCCGGTGAAGGTGTATGACAACCGGCCGGTCTAAAAGGCAAGGATGAAGGCGAAAGGATGAAGGATGAATAAACCCCAGACCGCGCAGCGGACATCTCTTCATCCTTCATCCCTCATCCTTCATCCTTCAGTGCGCGAACGCGCACTCGGCGCCTACCTCGGCCTCGCCTGCGGCGACGCCCTGGGCGCGACCGTGGAGTTCCTCACCGCCCGGGAAATCAAGGCTCAGTTCGGCGTCCACAAGGAGCTGAGCGGGGGCGGCTGGCTGCGGCTCAAACCCGGCCAGGTCACCGACGATACCGAGATGTCCCTCTATCTCGGCCAAGCCATCCTCGACTCCAAGGGCTGGAACCTCGCCGCCGTGGCCGATGCCTTCGTCGCCTGGCTCAAATCCAAGCCGGTGGACGTGGGCGCCACCTGCCGCCGGGGAATCCGCCGCTACATGCTGCAAGGCGCCGTCCACGGCCCGGAATCGGACACCGACGGCGGCAACGGCGCCGCCATGCGCAACCTGCCGGTGGCCCTCTTCACCCTCGGCAACGACGACCTTCTGACGCGCTACTCCCTGGAACAAGCCCACATCACCCACCATCACCCCCTGTCGGACGCGGGCACGCTGGCCCTGGGCCGCATGGTGCAGATGCTGCTGCGCGGAGGCGGGGTGAAGGGCTGCCGCCCCATCGCCAACCAGTTGCAGGAGGAACACCGCCAATTCAGGTTCGACCCCTACCCTGGCCGTGCGTCGGGCTACATCGTGGACACGGTACAGACGGTGCTGCATCACTTTTTCTACACCGACTCCTTCGAATCCTGCGTGGTGGAAACCGTCAACCGCGGCGAGGACGCCGACACCACCGGCGCCCTGGCGGGGATGCTGGCGGGCGCCCTCTACGGCGCGTCGGCCATCCCGAAACGCTGGCTGAACAAGCTGGATTTCCACGTGGTGAAGCAAATCGAGCAGCAGGTGGACGGCCTGCTGCAGCTGGCCCCCGTTACGCGATGATGGAATCTTGCTCCCATTGGGACCAATGGTCGCAGTGCTTGCGCACGGGCTTTACTTCAGGATTCAGGCTGTCCCGGTTGCACAAGCCGGCATTCAGCACCGTAAACACCATGGTTGCCGGCCTGCCGTACAGCGTTTCGACTATTTTTCTCTCGCCTTCCCAGTTGCCGCAGGTAATGCAAAGCTTCTCGTTGATTCTTTTCAGCAGCATATCCCCCTCGTTCATGAACCCTTTCGTTCGGAACGACTTTCCCGGATCTGCTGGGACAGCACTCCATCGATAAGTACTTTCACCTATCCCGGCCATTCTAAACCCATCAATTTCCCTTTGCCAACAATTTGTTAGTTGTTTCCCTGGAAAGCACGCACCATGGCCAAAATCATCTTCTATGAAAAACCGGGCTGCGGCGGCAACGCCAAACAGAAGGCCCTGCTGACGGCAGCGGGCCACGAGCTGGAAGTACGCGACCTGCTCGGCCACCCCTGGACGGAATCGGAATTGATGCGCTTCTTTGGCGCCCGCCCGGTGGCGGACTGGTTCAACCGCTCCGCCCCCCGCATCAAGAACGGCTCCCTGGCGCCGGAGCGAATGACAGCCGCCGAGGCCATCGCCGCCATGCTGGCCGACCCCTTGCTGATCCGCCGCCCCCTCCTGGAATCCGGCGACCGCAGGGAAGCGGGTTTCGATACCGCTCTCATCGCCGCCTGGCTCGGCCCGCTGCCCTCCGAGGACGTGAAGGAGGGCTGTCCCAAGGGCGCGGACGGAAAACCCTGTCCGGCGACCGGCGCTCCTTCAGCCGATATCGCATGAAAAAGGGCCGTCCCGCGACGGCCCTCTTGCCTTCCCGCGCCACAAGCCAGGGTTACCGAGCGCCGGGTTTTCCCTTGCCGTCCCAAGCCTGCCCCACGTCCCGAGAGGTGCGCTCCCAGCGTTCCTGGGCCGCCTTCCGGCGGGCCTGGGCGTCGACGAGATTCTTTCTCGCCTGCTCCAACTTGCGGGCGGCTTCTTCGGCACGCTGCCGGGCCTGCTGTTCCTGGCGCTCGGCTTCCGCCACATCCTGCTCGGCGCGGCGCACCTGCAGTTCGGCGTCGTCCATCTGCTTCCAGGCAAAATCCGCGCGGCGCTGGGCGGCCTCGACACGGTCGCCCGCCACCTCTCGCTCCTCCACCGGCGCGGCGGCCCAGGCTTGGCTGGCCGCGAGCAGGCACGTCAGGAGAAACAGTTTTGTTTTCATGGAATTCTTGCGCATCGTGGTAGCGATAATAACCGCATATGGCTCATAGACAAAGAGAAGGGCATGAAAAAGCCCCTTCCGGCAGGAAGGGGCTTTGCCGCAGCGCCATTCTCACATGCGGGCGATACGCGCGTACTGGGAAATTCCCGCAGAGGTGCCGCTGGAAAACATGTAACTGAACAAGGAATAATTCGTGGGCAGACCGAAAGCCGTGGTGGCGGTGTAGTTCTGCAGCACCGCCTTGCGGGACTCCAGCCCCTGGATGGATTGCTCGATGTTCTGAGTGGTGTACTTCAGCTCGCTGGTTGTGCCCGTGCCACGGGTAACGATATCCGCCACTTTCTGCGAGGTGTTGGCCAGAAGCGTGGTCGCCCCCTCGGGGTTGGCCTTGAAGGCGCCTTGCAGCTTGGTCTTGTCCAGGGACAGGGTGCCGTCGGTCTGGCGGGCGATGCCCACGTCGGCCAGGGTAAGCTTATTGCTGCCGTAGCCGGTGCTGGCTTGGCCCACGGCCTCCTTCACCTGGCCCATAAGCTTGGCGGACAAGGCATCGTTGACCAGGGGCGGCGAGGCGTTGGCCGGCGACGCCTTGGCGAGGTTGGCGACGGATTTCTGCAAGGTATTGTAGGCGTCCACGAAGGACTTGGCCGCCGTCTCGAAGGCCGCCGCATCGCGGTTGACGTCCACCTTCACGGAGCTGGCGCCGGTGGTGGCGAGGGTCAAGGTCACGCCTTCGATCGCCGTCGAAACGGCGTTGGATTGGCTCGTCACCGCCCGGCCGTCCACGGTCAGCTGAGCATTCTGGGCGGCCTGGGTTTGGGTCAGATTCTTGCCGCTGCCGCTGGCCGCCGTGGGATCGTAGGCCACCTGTCCGAGGCCCGTGGTTCCGGTTTGCACATTGCCATAGGCGTCAGCCGCGGTGATCTTCACGGTATTGTCGGAGCCCGTGTTCTTGGCGGTGAGCTGCAGCTGATAGCCCCCGCCGTCAGCCGCCACCACGCTGGCCTTCACGCCGGCATCGGAGCGGTTGATGGCGTTGGCGATGCCGCTCAAGGTGCCATCGCCGGGATTGATGTTGACCGTCACTTCCTTCGCCGCGCCGGGAGTGAAGGTGTTCAGGTTGGAATTGTAGGTGCCCACCTGTATCTTCAGCGACCCGGTGCCAACGATGGTGGAATCCCTGTCGGCAACGGTGGCGCTCTTCAAGGTCTGCGCCGTGGCAAGCTGGCTGACGTCGACGCTGTAGGTGCCCGCCTTTTTCACGTCCTTGGAAGCCGCGGCGCTCAGGACCGACTCCTGGCTGGAAACCGCCTTGTAAGGCGCTACTTCCTGTCCGCTGTTGAGCTTGTCCAGGGATTTCTGGAAGTCGGCGAAGGCGGATTGCAACTGGCCATAGGCGGAAAGCTTGACCTTGTAGCTCTCCTCCTGTTTTCCCAAGCTGTAGAGCGAGGAGGAAGAGCCAAACACTCCCTGTCCGCTGATTCCATACAAGGAGGACGCCGGACTGGCCTGGGACCCCCCGTAGAGGCTATACACGCTGTTGTACTGATTGATGGCGGAGAGCATGGCGCACCCCCTTTCGGGAACTTCACAGTTCTATTGTAGAACAATTCCCAATCGAATCAATTGGATTTTCGCCTGTTTAGCGCATTGGCATAAAACATTCCCGCTTCATGCTCGGCGCCGCAGCACGACCATGGCGGAACGCTGGAAACCGAGTCGATGGTAAAAACCCAGGGCCGGCATATTTTCGCGGTCGGCAAGAAGAGTCAGGCGCAAACAGCCGTTGGCCCGCGCCCAGTCGCTTACGTGGCCCATCAAGCCGCGTCCCAGCCCCTTGCCCCGCCATGAGGCGGAGACGATCACGTCTTCCACCCATCCCACCCTCCCGCCCTCGGCGGTGCTGACGCTGAACAACAGGCTGGCCATGGCCGCAATCTCGTCCTCCACTCGGGCGACGAACAGCCGCCCCAGCAGGGGCTGTTCGAGGATCAGCCGCAATCCTTGCTCCTGCTTCGCCGCATCGGGCTCGAAATCGCTCTCGAGGCGGAACAGCTCCCCCAGCAGCCCCACCATGGCCGGGATATCCCCTTCCCGGGCGGCGTCGAACACGGCTTGAGGCATGGACCGCTCAGGCGGCGGCGGGCATCTCGCCGCGGAGCGCCTCGGCGAACTCAGCCAGTTCCATGTCCAGGCGGACGATGTTCTGCTCGGCGAAGAACCTGGCCTCGTTGGCGGTCAGCTCGCCCGGCGCCACGGCCCAGTGGGGGCCGTCGCTGGAGCGTTTCATCACTTGGCGGGCGTAGCCGCGGGTCAACTGGCTGTTGAAGCGGCAGCCCAGGAACAGGAACCGCCGCCCCACCCGCAATTCCCGCACCCGGTCCGGAATGGGGGTCTGGATGTCGATTTCCGTCAGCACCTCGACGTAATCCGAATCCGAGACGATGAAGTTGGCCGCCGGGCGGGCGGCGCCAAGGGGCTGATAGAGCAGGGTGGTCCAAGCCAATGCGTCTTCCTCCCCCGCATCGCTGCCGTCGGCGGCGTAGTGCCTGACCCACTGCTCCCGGTGCTCGGCCCGGCTCACCCCCTGGACCCGGCCCCAGTCGGCGCGATTGCCCAAGGCTTCGGCAAAGGTGCCGTCGTACCAGGTTTCCACCACCAGCGGCAAGGGCAGGGCCGCCAGGTAGCAATGGAGGAAGGAAGGCTCGGCGCGGGTCGCGAAGGCTTCCCTCATCAGCCCCACCAGAGTCTTGCGGTGCTTGAAGTTCTCGATGTACTGGGCGGCGGCGGTAAGGTTGCGGCGGATTTTGAACGGCACCGACGCCTTGGCGGAAAGCCTGTCCGCCAGGGCTTCCGCCGTGACGGGCAAACCGCTGTCGCCGCACAGGGCCAGGACCTCGGGGCCGAGGTAGGGCACGGCCGCGCCTTCGGCGAGGGCGGCGCGAATTTCGTCCAGGGTGTTCATGCTCGTCTCCTTGTCAGCGCATCGCCAGCACCAGGCCGGTGGCTTCGGCGAGATCGTGGGTGAGGTGAAGGCAGGCGCTCCGCCCGTCCACCAGGTAAAGGTCGAAGCGCCTGCCGGCCCGGAAAGGCTCATCGGTCATGTCCGCGGCATCGCACTGGGAAAAGTGCAGGCCGGGGTAGCGGCGGCGGATTTCCGCCAGGGGTTTCTTCCCTTCGGCCAGCAGGCTTTCCAGGCTGCTGGCTATCTCCCCGACCAGGGCGTCATCGAGACTCAATTCAGTCCCCTTCCAGCCTGCGGGCCTCGACGGTGATGGGCAGCCGGGTATCCGCCGCCATCTCGGGCAGCGCGAACACCCAGCCGTTGGACAGCTTGATGTTGCCGCCCCACATATCGGGTTTTTCCATCTCGACGATGTTTTCCTCCAGGTCCTTCTTCGCCACGTAGGCGGTGAGGCCGCCGCTGGCGGATTTGCGGATCATGACTTTCATGGCGTTACTCCTGCTTGGTTTGAATTCTCAGCTGGCTGGGCGGATTTCCGCCACCTTGCCCTTGGCCGGCGGCAAGCCCGGCATTTGAACCGTCCCGCCCAGACTGCCCATGGCCAAAATGCGCTGGCAGATTTTCTCCGGGTTCAGCACCAGCAGCAGTTCTCCCGCTGCGCGGGCGGGGTCCGGCTTGACCACCGAATCGGCGATCACGCCCTCGCTGGCGAACATGGAGGACAGGGCCTCCACCCGGTGGTGCGCCACCTCGGGGATTTCCCCCAGGGCGTCCACCAGGATTCCCAGCAGCTCCCCTTCCCGCACCCGGACCAGCACCACCTGCTTGCCGGCCAGTTCGGCCACCTCCGGCCTGTTGGGCAAGAGGCGGCGGATATCCACCACCGGCACCGGGCCATTGTTGTAAAGCAAATAGCCGACCAGATAGCTGGGAGCGCCGGGCACCGGAGTGAGGCCTGCCAGGTCCACGGCCTCCGCCACGTCTTCGGAATAGAGGCCGAACCAGTTCTCGTCCACGAAGAAGGTGGCGATCTCCACCGTCTCGCCGAACTCCGACGCCCGCCCGACCTGGAGCTGCCACCTGTTGCGGCCGCCGTCCCCGGCCAGCGGATGGGCGCTTTCAGCCGGGCACAGGGGAACGAAAACCAGGGCCGCCACGTCGTTCTTGTAGCCGTCCATGGGGCCCTTGTATTCCCGGTAGCCGCTGGAAAGACGGGAGCCGACGGCATAGTAGAGGCCGTTCAGTTCGACGATATTGGACAGGCCGCCGCCATTGGGCAGGCCGAAAAACTTGTCGTCCACGTCGAGGCGGCCGCCGGGCCGGATGTCCGGGTGGGTGGAGGCGATCACCTGCCGCTGGCGGTCGGCGAAGATGCCGAAGCAGCCGGGGAGAATGCCGCCGTTCTCGTCGCGGGGCAGGGCGTCCCGCAGCATGGCCTCGAATTGGGGTTCGGCGTCGAACACGATGCCGATGCCCCCCACCACCCTCCCGCTGCCTTGCGGATCATGAATGGCGGCGCCATAGATGTAGGTGTGCCGGCCACCGTACAAAGGCGTGGGCTCGAAGGCGGACACGGCATAACTCTGGGAGTTCTTCAGGCTCAGGGTCTGCCGCACCCATTCGTCGGTCAGCGGCTTGCCGCAGAAGGACTGGCAGTCCGGGTTGGACACCGCCAGGACGCGCCCGTGGCGGTCTAACAGGACCAGGTTGCCGTACACCGTGTAGAGGCTGTTGATGTGGCTGAGGACGGCCTGGATGCCGCGGATATCCTCCTCGTTCACCTCCGGCTGGGCCAGCAGTTCGCGGAAATGGCTGCGCAGGGCCCACCAGCGGCAGTCGTTGGCCCGCTCGTAGAGGTTGCGGTCCATGATGTCGATGGCCAGGGACGCCAGGAACTGGCTGTCCTGGAGGATGGTGGACACCACCGTCTGGTGCAGGTTGCCGATGGAACGCTCGAACACGTCCTTGGTCTTGAGGCCGGTGTTGCTGATCTCCCACAGCAGAATCTTGGAAAACGCCGGGTTGAGGGCCTTCTTGTCGCTGCTCTGGCGCACGTTGCCGTTCCACACCGAGCGGTTCAGCTCGCGCTGTATCTTGTCCGCCTGAAAAGGGATGTTGCGCAGGCCGTCGCTGAAGAGGGAGGGGTTGCTCATCACGTCTTCCAGCATCCGGGCCGAGACCAGCCTGAGGCGGTCCGAGGCGTCCTTGCCGAAGGCATGCTCCAGGGGGACCATCACATGGCCATGCCAGCCCAGGCCCGTGTAGCCCTGATAGCCGCTGGTGGGGCGGGTCGCCGCCAGGTATTCGCGGCCGTTGAAGCGCACCACCCGGTAATCCGTGTCCAGCACCCGCTCCATGGTTGCGCCGATGGGGATGTGCCACTCGTCGCTGCTGGCGATGACCTGTCCTTCGTGATCCAGCAAGGTGATCACGCTCCAGTCGTCCGCCTCCCGCAGATTGGCGAAAATGCCCGCGGTCTCGTTGCGGAAACGGAAGCACAGGCACAGCACCCCCAGGGGGGAACCGTCCTCGGGCGAGGTAACGCGGTAGGAATAGATCAGGCTGCTGGCTTCCCCCGGCAGCAGGTCAGAATGCTGGAAGGTTTCCACGTACTCCCGGGGGGTGTGAAGGGACTCGCCGATCAGGGGGTCGTCCGAACGCTCCACCGGATTGGTCTGGTCGAGCTGGATGAGGACGTTGCCGTCGCAGTCCAGGAGGATGATGTTGTGGTAAACGGAATACTTCTGCACGTATTCCCGAAAGCGCTGCTGGAGGCTGGCGGTCATCCGTTCCAGCTCTTCCTGGAGGCGCTCCTTCTCGCTGCCGAACCCCTGGCGGATTCGCGCCAGGAAATCTGGCGCCCTGGCGGCATAGCCGCGGATGTCGTCGTCGGTGGCGAGAAAACCGATGTCGGCGGTGCGCTCGAACAGGTTGCGGATCATGATGTCCACCGCCACCTGGGCCTTGGACTTCATCTCCAGCACCGTCTTCTTCAGGGTTTCGTTGCCCAGGTTGTTGAGCAGGCCGTTGGTCAACTGATGAAACGCCTGCCGGGTGGCGCTCATGTCGGTGCCGGTACCCGACAACTGCCCCAGCAGGGTGAGGTTGTCCCATACCCCTTGCAGGCTTTGCAAGGTCTCCCGGTACTCCTCCACGCTGCTCATGTGCCGGACGACCTGCGCCAGTCCGTCGTCCAGTTCGATTCCTTTGTACGTCGCCATATCCCCTCCTGTGAATAGCCTCGGCCACGGGCCGTGGTTCATCCTCCAGTACGGCGCCTTGAATTTTGTTCTGCTAGGCGGCGCCGTTTTATTCCTTGCTTGTCAATGCCTGGCTCAAACCGCCGTCAGTTCCTCCTCGAAACAGCCCACGACAACGCCTGAAGAGAACTCCACCAAGTACACCGGAATATTGGCCTCGGCATGGTGGCCGACGTTGACCACTTCGCCGGCGCTGCCGATGGCCGCCAGCAGGGCATTCTCGGCGAACCCCGGGTGGGAGCCGTCGTTGCGGATGTCCGCGGCGCAGCTCACCTTCTGCCCCCACCGGTACTTGGGCTGGCGCGGCTCAAACATGGGCCTCCTCCTCGGCGGACAACAGTTCCCGCCCCTTCATGCCGACGATGTAGCCCCGCTCGTAGAAGTCCACGCCGTAGATGTAGAACTGCTGCAGGAAGGTGCCGATGCTGGCGACATAGCCCACGTCGCCCTTTTTCACCAGGATGTCGCCGATCTCCTTGCCGGGGAAGGTGCCGTCGTTGCGGACGTTCTTCAGGGAACGCACCTTCTGGCCGTATTCGAAGTCCGGCGGGCCGTCGAGTTCGACGATGTCGCTGTCGCGGGCGATGTTCATGGTTCACCTCCTTCCAATCGATTGCGGGCCATTTCCCGCACCATTTCGTCCTCGTCTTCCAGCAGCGGTGCCAGATGGTTTTTTCCCACCCTGCTGGCAACCTCGTGGCGCACCCGCCAGTCCGTGTCCCCGGCCAGCTTCGCCAGAGACTCCGGATCCAGGCGGCGGGCGGCCTCCAGCCGCACGTCGGCGTCCTCGTCCGCCGCCAGCCGGGGCAGCCCGTCGGGTCCGATGCGCCGCGCCACTTCCAGCCTCACCTCCCGGTCCTCGTCCCCCGCCAGCAAGTGCAGCATGGCGGGCGGCAGGCGCCTGGCGACGATGAGGCGCACGTAGTAGTCGGGGTCCGCGCGCATTTCCGCCAAATCCTTGCCCTCCAGGCGGTAGGCCACGCGGATGCGCACCTCCCGGTCCGGGTCGTGGCGCATCCGCAGCAGATACCGGCGCGGCAGGCGGATCACCGCCGAAAAGCGCACCGTCTCGTCCGGGTCGTCCAGCAGCGGCGGCAAGTGGAACACGTCGGCGAACTTGGCCGCGATGGCCCGCACCTCGAAATAGGGGTGCGTCAGGTAGCCGTCCGCCAGCTCCCGGTTCCAGTAAAAGAAGCGGTCGATGCGCTTGGCGTAGCGGTCGTGCACGCAGGCCCGGCGCAGCTGGCAGCGTCCCGCCGCCAACAGCGCCCGATGGCCGCAGGCCTCGCAGCGCACCGGATTGCCCAGCCAGTCCAGGGCCTCGTCGATCAGCGGCTCCTGGCCAGCCGTCTCCGCCTCCTGCCGGCGCTCAGTCGTCATCATCCCGGCCGCCCCGTTCCAAGACGCCCAACAGTACCGACGCCCCCACCTGGTCGCGGGGGTCCAGCTCGATCACTTTCTCCACCGCGCGCCGCCCTTCCTCCAGGTTCCCCAGGCGCATGTGCAGGTAGCCGTAGGCCTTGAGGCTGAAGAGAAAGAACCGCGGCCCGTAGGCGGCGAAACCGCCAAAATCGGCGCCGCCGGGGGCCACCTGGCGCCAATCCCGCTCCAGACCCATCTCCTGGGCCGCCAGGGAAAGGCACAGCTCGGCATAGGGCAGCGCCTCCTTCAGCCTTCCCCGGTAAAAATGAAAGCGGTAGAAGGCGATGTAGACCGCCGCATGCTGGGGCGCCAGGGACAAAGCCTGGTGCAGCAAGCGCTCCGCCTCGTCCGGCGTGCCGTAGGCCTTGGCGGCCTTTTGCAGGCAGTACTCGGCGGCGGGGGGCAAGTCCTGCCCGAGACAGGCCCGTTCCAGCCAGGACAGGTCGTCGTTAGTCTCGGCCCGCCCGGCTTCCATGCGTCAGCGCCGCCCGATGCTGCCCAGGCTCACCGTCGCCACGGTGGGGTCGGTGTTGCCCGGCGTGCCGCTGCCGCAACCGCACACGCCGCGGGCGTTGGGGTTGTGGAACTTGAGTCCCGTTTCCATCATGGAATCGGCGAAGTCGATGGTGTAGCCGTCCAGCAGCAGCGCGCTTTCCATGGGCAGGAAGACCTTCAGGCTTTCCAGCTCCAGCACCTTGTCGCCGGCCTGGGGGTTGGCTTCCACCGTGAATTCGGAACTGAGCCCGGAACAGCCGCCGGGGCTGACCACCAGGCGGAATCCGGCACTGGCGCCGCTGCCGCTAAAACGGACCATGCGCTGCATGAATTTCTCGGCCTTGGGCGTGACGGTCAGGTTCATGTCGCGCTCCTTGTTTAGGCGGCGTAGCGGGGCAGGCGCTCGTCGATCACCACGCAGTCGGGAATCGGGCACACTTCCACGCACTGGGCGTCGTCATAGTGGCCGACGCACTCGGTGCACTTGTCGGCCAGGATGACGAAGGTTCCCTTCTTCTCCAGGATGGCGTCGTTGGGGCACTCGGTTTCGCAGGCGGCGCAGTTGGTGCATTCCTCGGCAACGATTTTGTACGGCATGGTCTTCTCCTTGAATCGAGATGTGAAAATAATTCCGTCCGTCAGGCGACGAAAGCTCCCTGGCGCAGCGACCCCTGGCCCCGCTCCACCGCCACGGCTTCGCCGCTGCGCAGGCGGGCCAGGTAGCCCTTGAACCAAGCCACCAGGGATTGCTCGATGTACTGGTGGGCGTACTCCTCCACCGCCTCGATGCCCGCCTGCTCCAGGTCCTTCTTCGGGCACAGGCCGATCTTGGCGACGAACACGGCGGCGCAGTCGTTGATGGCGGAAATCACCGTCTCCAGGGTCTCTTCCTCGCCGTAGCCGCCCTGGCAGTAGTGGTCCACCCGGCGGTGGCCGACGAACTTGGCGCCGGCGGCCGTCAACTCGAACACCTGGAACTCGCCGGCGTGGCCGAAGTGCTCGTTGATGCGGCCGCTGCCCTTGGTGGCCACCGCCACCAGCACGTTGGCGTGGCCGGCTTCCTCGGCGAGGCCGGCCAGTTCGGCCTGCATGGCGGCTTGCTGGTCTTCCCGCTCCTTCTCCACGAAGGCCTGGTAGGCCTTGCGGGCGTCGGCGTCGTAGTTCACTTCCATGGCAGCCACCTTGTCGGTGGTGAATTCCTGGCTGCGGTCCTCCCCCAGCAGGCCCACCGCGTCGGCGCGGCACTGGCGGCAGTGGCGCATCAGGTTCATATCGCCCTCGCACTTGTCCTGCAGGGCCTTCAGCTCCTGGGCGGAGGGTCCCCGCTGGCCGGTGAGGCCGTAGTGGGTGCCGTGCTCGGGTTCGGAAATCAGGGGCATGATGTTGTGGAGGAAGGCGCCGCGGGATTTCACCGCTTGGTTCACCGCCACTAGGTGGTCGTCGTTGACCCCGGGGATCATCACCGAGTTGACCTTCACCAGGATGCCTTTGGCGGTCAGCATCTCGAGGCCTTCCATCTGGCGCTCGGCGAGTATCTTGGCGGCGTCGCGGCCGGTCCAGCGCTTGTGCTTGTAGAAGATCCAGGGGTAGATGCGCTCGCCCACCTCCGGATCGGTCATGTTGATGGTGATGGTGACGTGATCCACGTTGAAGTCCTGGATGGTCTGCACGTAGTCGGGCAGGGCCAGGCCGTTGGTGGACAGGCACAGACGGATATCCGGGGCGCTGCTCTGGATCAGCTGGAAGGTCTTGAAGGTCTTTTCCGGATTGGCCAGGGCGTCGCCGGGGCCGGCGATGCCCACCACGGTGAGCTGGGGAATTTCCGCCGCCACCGCCAACACCTTTTTCGCCGCCAGTTCCGGGGTCAGCTTCTCGCTCACCACGCCGGGACGGCTCTCGTTGGAGCAGTCGTACTTGCGGTTGCAGTAATGGCACTGGATATTGCACGCCGGCGCCACCGCCACGTGCATGCGGGCGAAGTGGTGGTGGGCCTGCTCGCTGTAGCAGGGGTGGTTCTTCACCTTCTCCCACACCTCCGGCGGCAGGTCGCCCTTCCCCGCGGCGGAACCGCAGGATGACTTGCCCGCGCCACCCGTGGCGCCGCAACCGCCGACGGGCTTGTGCTCGAAAATCGGAATAATCCTGGCTTGCATTGTTGTCGCTCCCGAAATCGTTGCTTCGGCCCCTGTTCTGCAACAACCGTGCCACGGCATAAAAATGTCTGTTTATCCTTTTAACTCAATATCTTGTCAAAAACCAACCGAATAGGATGGCGATGTCGCGAACGCAACAAAATCTCCTTCTTGTCGTCTCCATGACAGCGATTTGACAAGACTTCGCCAAGTGCTTAAAGTTACGGGCTTTTCTACGATCCGACAGCCATGCGTAAGCAACGGATTTAGAAAAGAAAACCGGGAACGGCCCAGTCCTTCCCAGGCCAAGCGGCAGGCGCCGGCTTCCGGCTTTCCTGCTCACGGCCACCGGCTCCCCGCGGGGAGTGTACGTTTTGGCGGGTGCGAACCCCGCTGGGGCGGTCGAGGCTGAGATGCCTCGTCGCAGTCGTTTCTTGCTCCCCGGAGCTTTAGGAGGGTAAACGATGGCGCATAATGCGGTGGTTTCTCTGCGGCCTGAAAAGGCCAATGTTGGTCTTCATCTGCTTGGCGACTTGTACGAGTGCCAGGGCGACGGCAAGTTCTTTTTCGACGCCTCGGCCCTGCGCGACGCCTGCATCGAACTGGTCGGCGAAGCCGGGCTGACGGCGGTGGGCGATTTCTTCCATCAGTTCGGCGACGACGGCGGCGTCACCGGCACCGTGGTCCTGGCCGAGTCTCATCTCGCCATCCACACCTGGCCGGAAAAACGTTACGTCACCCTCGACGTCTATGTCTGCAACTACACCAGCAACAACCGCTCCAAGGCGCGGCAGCTGTTCAATGCCGTGGTGGAACTGTTCCGCCCGGCGAACCCCCACATCCGCTCCGTGGACCGGGAATAGCTTGTGAGCCCGTCTTCGCCCTATAGCCGCTACATCGTCGAACAGCTCAACGACAACTACGGCTACTACCTGCGGGCCACGGAGCCCATCGAGGCGGGACGCACCCGCTTCCAGGACATGGAAGTGTTCGACACCCCCATGTTCGGGCGCATGCTGCGCCTGGACCGGGTGTTCATGACCTCGGAGAAGGACGAATTCTTCTACCACGAGAACATCGTCCATCCCTCCGCCATCGCCCACCCTGGTCCGAAAACCGCCCTGGTGGTCGGTGGCGGCGACGGCGGCTCGGCGGAGGAATTGCTCAAGCACCCGTCCATGGAAAAGGTGGTCATCGCCGAACTGGACGGCGGCGTGGTGGAAGCCGCCAGGAAGCACCTCGCCGCCATTCACCGGGGTGCCTTCGACGACCCGCGGGTGGCGGTGCGCATCATGGACGGCAAGGCCTACATCGAGGAGACGGAAGACCGCTTCGACTTGGTCGTGCTCGACCTCACCGACCCCCACGGCCCGTCCCAGGCCCTGTACACGCGGGAGTTCTATGCCGCCTGCCGCCAGGTCCTGGCCCCCGGCGGGCTCCTCTCCCTCCATGTGGAATCTCCCATTTCCCGGCCGGAAACCTACCTGCGCATCGTCAAGACCCTGCAGGCGGTGTTCCCCATCGTCCGTCCCTACCTGGTCTATATCCCCCTCTACGGCACCTGGTGGGGCATGGTCTCGGCCTCGGTGGACACGGACCCGACGGCCCTGGCGGAAGAGGAAGTGGAACGGCGCATCCGGGAGCGCCGTCTCGGCCATCTGCAATACTACAACGGCGCCACCCACCGGGCGGTGTTCGCCCTGCCCAATTTCGTCCGGGACTTGCTGGCGCGGCCCGCCGAGCTCATCACCGCCGACTCCCCGCCCATCGAGGACAACATCGGCCTCAACCGGGACACCGAGCTGGTGCTGGCGCCTAAGGCGCCGTAGCCCCGGGGACGGTCGCCGGCGCGCCGCGGTTCAGCATCGCCTGGCGCCGCTGTTCGAAACCCGCTTCCCGGGCCGCCTTGGCCCGCTCCACATAGCCGCCCACTTCCGCCCAGGTAATCTCTCCATCCTGGTTGGCGTCCAAGTCGGCGAAGCGCTGGGCGGCGAAGGGCATGGCGGCGGCCTCCTCCTTGCTCAGGCTGCCGCTGCCGTCCTTGTCCGCCGCCACGAACTCCGCCCGCAGACGGTCGGCGAACAGCGTCCGGCGCTGGTCGAATCCATCCCGTGCCGCGGCGGAAAACGCCAGCGCCGACAACAACAGCCACCATCCAGTTTTCATCGTCGTTCCTCCGGCGGCTATTTTGCATCGCCCAGCCACCGCCGCGCTAATTTTCATCGTTCATTCCCCCTTCCAGCCCGGAAATATTCCGTTAGAATGTCCCTGCTGACATAACAACTTTAACGAGAGGGGAAACATGAGCAAGCAAATCGTGGCCGTGGTCGGCCTGGGCCGTGTTGGCGGCGCCTTCCTGGAGGAACTGATGTGCGTGGTGGACAAGGGGATCAAGGTCGCCTACGCCGTCGAGCAGAACGACACCCCCGCCCGCAAGGTGGCGGAAACCTACCATGTCCAAATCGTGACCATCGACCAGCTGATCGCGGAAGGCGAGAAAGTGGACGTGATCTTCGACCTCACCGGCAGCGCGGACGTGCGCAAGGAACTGCGGGAGAAGCTCCACTCCTCCGGCAACCGTCATACCGTCATCGCCCCGGAAAGCATCGCCCGCATGGTGTGGGCGCTGATGGCGGACGACAAGGTCCTGCCCGAGGCCCACGGCAAGAAAGGCTACTGACCTTTCCCTTCCCGGCGCATCATGCGCCGGGAGGCTTACAGCCCCACCGCTTCGGCGTGGACGCCCTGCTCGGCGAAACGCTCCATGATGCGGGCGCGGCTGGTGCAGGCGGGGTTGTAGGCCACCAGCATCAGGTGGGAGTCCTTGCGGGACACGCTGGCCGACACCACGCAGGGGTCGGCGCGCACCCACTCCTCCAGCACGCCCATCCGCCCCGCCTGCAAATCCTCATCCACGTGAACCAGGAAATCGGCAATGGAAATGTCCATGACGCACCTCCTTTCCATTCCTTTGGTTTTTTCACGCTAGCATATCCTGCCCGGATTGCCAGGCCGCTTTCCAGCCCCCCTCAGGCAGCCCCCTGCCGACGCTTCCACCACCATGCCACGACGCTGGCAAAGGCGGTTCCCAGCCCGCCAAGGAGCCACTGCCAGTATTTCTCCCAATAAGTGTCCAGCAGCCACCACCACGTCACCTCCACATCGATGCGCTTGTCCAGGGGCGGGGCGATGACGCCACGCCCGGCCAGTTCCTGGGGCAGGACGATATCGAGGGAGAGATAAAGGGGCAGCTTGTGGCCCGGGCGCTTCGGCGTCACCTCCCACGCCCAATGGGTACGCTCCACGGCGCTGATCGGCTGGACCTCCTCCGTCACCGGCGTGATGGTGAAATCGTCTCCCTTGAGGGTCGCCCGCATTTTCGACGAGACCTTCACCACGCCCGACTCCACCGTGTCTCCGGGCTGGGTGGCTCTCAGCGCCGAGGCCAGGTCCGCGGCCAGTTGTTGCGACGAGACCCGGGGATCGAGCCAGAAATGGACGGTGACCGGCTTGGCCACCTTGATGGGAGAAGGAACGTTGAAGGCGTAGGAGGCCCGGCGGAGTTCCGCGAGATAGGCATCCATGCGTTCCGTCAGAGTAGCTCCGCCATCAGGCGCGGGAGGCGGCTCAGCGCCTGGCTGGCCTTCCCCGGCAACGCCTTCTGCGGCGGATGCCGGACCCCGACCGGGCTTGGCCGCCTCTCCCCTCCGCGCGGCATCGCCACTCGCTGCCGCCTTCTCCTCTTTCGCCCGCGCCTCTTCCGCGACAGCTTTCGCCTGCTCCGAGGCGACGATCTTTTCCGCTTCCGCAGGAGCCGGCGCCGCTGCCTCCTCCTTGGCGCTACAGCCCACCAGCGCCCAAACCAACACTGCCGCCATGCCTGCTTGCCCTATCCTCATGATCCCTCCCGAACGGTCTGGCCGAGGATCAGCATTCGGCAAAAGTAGAATTATTCTAGCAGCATAACTTAGCCGCTGCGGCTAAAGGCAAGGCTAGCTCCCCAACCCCCGCGCCAAATCCCTCTGAATGTCCGCCACCGCCTCGAGCCCGACGGAAATGCGCAGCAGCCCCTCGCCGACGCCCATCTCGGCCCGCCGCTCGGGCGCAAGGCGCCCGTGGGTGGTGGTGGCGGGATGGGTGAGGGTGGTCTTGGCATCCCCCAGGTTGGCGGTAATGGACAGCAGGCGGCAGGCATCCACCACCCGCCACGCGGCCTCCCTCCCGCCCCTCACCTCGAAGGACACGATGCCGCCGCCGCTCTTCTGCTGCCTCATGGCCAGTTCGTGCTGGGGGTGGGACGGCAGGCCGGGATAGAGGACCCGCGCCACCTGGGGCTGGGCCTCCAGCCAGTTGGCCAGTTCCAAGGCGTTGCGGGAATGGGCTTCCATGCGCAGCTTGAGGGTTTCCAGCCCCTTGGCGATGACCCAGGCGTTGAAGGCGCTCAGGGTCGGCCCGGCGGTGCGGAGGAAACCGAACACCGGCTCCATCAGTTCCTTGCGCCCCAGGACCGCGCCGCCCAGCACCCTGCCCTGGCCATCCAGGTATTTGGTGGCGGAGTGGATGACGATGTCCGCCCCCAGTTCCAGGGGCCGTTGCAGAATGGGGGTGCAGAAGCAGTTGTCCACGGCGAGCCAGGCCCCCGCCTCCTTGGCGATGGCGGCCAGGGCGGCGATGTCGCAAATTTCCGTCAGGGGGTTGGAGGGCGTCTCGGTGAACAGCAGCTTGGTGTTGGGGCGCAGCGCCGCTTTCCACTCGGCGGGGACGGTGGGGGAAACGAAAGTCGTCTCCACCCCGAAACGGGCCAGGATGTTGGTGAACAGCTGCACCGTGGCGCCGAACAGGCCCCGGGAGGCGACGATATGGTCGCCGGCGGACAGCAGCCCCATCACCGTGGCGAGGATGGCCGACATGCCGGAAGCGGTGGCGACGCAGCGCTCCGCGCCCTCCAGGGCCGCCAGCCGTTCCTCCAGCACCTTTACCGTGGGATTGGTGAAGCGCGAATAGACGTTGCCCGGCTCCGCGCCGGAAAAGCGCGCCGCCGCCTCGGCGGCGCTGCCGAAAACGAAGCTGGAGGTCAGATACAGCGCCTCGGAGTGTTCGCCGAACTGGCTGCGCTCGATGCCTGCCCGCACCGCCAGGGTTTCCAAATCCCAATCGTTGTCCATTTTCAGTCCTATCCTGTGTGTCCCGCAGACGCGAAAAAACCCGGTCAGCTCGCGCTAAACCGGGTTTTGACCACGCTTTAGCGGTATTTATAACGCGCCCGCAAGCTGATGTTCAAATCGGCGCCCTTGAAACTTACCCCGCCCGGGGGCCGGCTGTCAACCGTTGGCATCCCTCCCGGCGGTGAGGTTGAGGTCCAGCTGCTGGCTCTCGCCCCCCCTCTTGGTCCCGCAGCTGCGGGCATTCTCGATTTGGGCCAGGTACTCGGCAGTGACGTCGCCGGTGATATAGATGCCATCGAAGCAGGAGCAGTCGAAGGATTGAATGCCGCCATTGCCCATCTTCACCGCCTCCTTCAGGGCACCCAGGTCCTGGTAGACCACGGCGTCGGCGCCGATTTCCTTGGCGATTTCCTCGTCGCTGCGGCCAGTGGCCAGCAGTTCGGCCCGGGTCGGCATGTCGATGCCGTAAACGTTGGGGTAGCGCACCGGCGGCGCGGCGGAGGCGAAAATCACTTTCTTCGCCCCGGAATCCCGCGCCATCTGGACGATTTCCCGGCTGGTCGTGCCGCGCACGATGGAGTCGTCCACCAGCAGCACGGTCTTGCCCTTGAATTCGATGCCGATGGCATTGAGCTTCTGGCGCACGGATTTCTTGCGCAGGGCCTGGCCGGGCATGATGAAGGTGCGGCCGATATAGCGGTTCTTGATGAAACCTTCCCGGTAAGGCACGCCCAGCTTGTTGGCGAGCTGCAGGGCGCTGGGCCGGCTGGTGTCGGGGATGGGGATGACCACGTCGATCTTCTCGTCGGGCAGCAGGCGCTTCACCTTGTCGGCGAGGAATTCGCCCATGTGGAGACGGGTTTCGTAGACGGAAACGCCGTCGATGACGGAATCGGGGCGGGCCAGATAGACGTACTCGAAAATGCACGGGTTGAGGGAGGGATTCGCCGCGCACTGGCGGCTGGAGAGCTTGCCCTCCATGTCGATGAACACCGCCTCGCCAGGCGCCACGTCGCGCACCCGCTCGAAGCCGAGGGTATCCAGCGCCACGCTCTCGGAGGCCACCAGGTACTCGGACCCATTGGGCGTGTCGCAGCGCCCCACCACCAGGGGACGGATGCCGTGGGGGTCGCGGAAGGCCAGCAGGCCGTAGCCGGCGATCATCGCCACCACGGCGTAGGCGCCGCGGCAGCGGCGATGCACCCCGGCCACGGCGGCGAAGACCGCCGCCTCATCCAGGCGGGAGTTGGTGACGTTCTCCTGCAGCTCGTGGGCCAGGACGTTGAGCAGCACCTCGGAATCGGAACCGGTGTTGACGTGGCGCAGGTCCTGACGGAACAGGTCCTGCTGCAGCTGCTCGGTATTGGTGAGGTTGCCGTTGTGGGCCAGGACGATGCCGAAGGGCGAGTTGACGTAAAAGGGCTGGGCCTCGGCGGAGGAAGAAGCGCAGCCGGCGGTGGGATAGCGCACGTGGGCGATGCCCATGTTACCCGTCAGGTTGCGCATGTCCCGGGTGCGGAACACGTCCCGCACCAGGCCCATGTTCTTGTGCATGTGGAAGGTATTGCCCTCGGCGGTGCAGATGCCCGCGGCATCCTGGCCGCGGTGCTGAAGCACCTGCATGCCGTCGTACAACAGCTGGTTCACCGGGCCCTTCGCCACAACCCCCAATATCCCGCACATATTCCGCTCACACTCAGGTCAAAAGAAAATCAATCCGGCGCCCCGTCAGTCGAAACGGATGCGCCGCGCAAAATCCGGCGGCAGCCACACCTTCAGGTTCGTCACCATCGCCTCCAGGGGCGGGCTGAACATGGCGTTCTGCCAGGCAGGCTGACGGGGCAGGGTGGTCATCCCCCCCAGCATCACCAGCACGCACACCACCAGCACGCCTCGCGCCAGGCCGAACACCGCGCCCAGGCCCTTGTCCAGGGGAGCCAGGCCCAGGGTGCTCACCAATTCGGCGGCGGCGATGGCCACCAGGCTCATCAGCAGCAGGGAAGCGAAAAACAGCCCCGCGAAAGCCGCCAGCAGGCGCACCGTCTCGCCCGGCACGTCCTTGGGCAGCATCAGGGCCACATCCGGGCCGAAAGTGCTGGCGATCCAGAACGCCACCACCCAGGACAACAGGGCCAGTACCTCCTTCACCACGCCCCGCAGCACGCTCAGCAGCACGGAAACGCCGATGACCGCCAAGACTGCGTAGTCGAATACCGTCATGCTTGAATGCGCTCCCGGAGGCTCACTCCGTCAGAACGTCTATTTGGGGACGACCTTGCCATCAAGGCCGAGCTGCTTGATCTTGGCCAGCGCCTTGTCCGCCTCCTCGCGGCTGGCGTAGGGGCCCGCCCGCACCCGCGTCCGCTCGCCGGACGCGGTTTTCAGGGTGTCGGTGTAAGCCTTGATATGGTTGGCGCTCAACTTGGCCTGCAACTGCTTGGCATTCTCGGCATTGGAGAAGGCCCCCAGTTGCACGACATAAGCACCGGCCAGGGGCTTCGCCTCCTTGTCCGTCTTGGCCGCTTTCGGCGCCTCGGCGGGCTTCTTCTCCACCGCCTTGGCCGGAGCCTTTTCCGCCGCCTTCTCGGGCGTTTTCGGCATTTCCTTGGCAGCGGGTTTTTCCACCGGCTTCACCGGGGCTTTTTCGACAGGCTTTTCAGCAGGTTTATCGGCGGGCTTCGCCACCGGCTTTTCCGCCGCTTCGGCGGGTTTTTCGGCTGCCGCCGCGACGGGAGGTTTCGGCGCCTCGGCAACGGGAGGAGTCGTGGATTGAGGCACGGTCGGCACAACGCGGGAAGCGAAACCGCTGTCGTCCTGTTTGGGAATATCGATGGCGATATCCTGGGTGCCGGCGGGCTTGGGCTTGCTATCCAGCACCATCGGCAGGACGGCGGAGACCAACAGGACCAGGGCGATGGCCCCCACCAAACGGCGGCGGGCCTTGCCACGCAATTGAATTTCTTCGTCGCTAAGAGATTGAGCCATGTTCTGTCACCCCGGCACGCAGAGCCAGGACCGCCGCCGCCGTGTAAAAGGAGCCGAAGGCGGCTATTCTATCACCTTCCCCCGCCAGTTCACAGGCACGCCGATAGGCCTCCGCCACGGAGCCGCAGAGTTCCACCGGCGCCCGCGTCCCCGTTTTCGTCAGCGCCTCGGCCAGGGCCTCGGCAGACGCGCCCCGGGGAACATCCAGCCCCGCCACCAGCCAATGGTCCACTTCCCCTTTCAGCGCCGCCGCCACGCCGGCGACATCCTTATCCCCCAGCATGGCGAAGACGGCCAGGGTCCTGCCCGCGCCCCTCTCCCGCCCCAGATTGTCCGCCAGGGCGGTGGCGGACTGGGGGTTGTGGGCCACGTCGACGATGCACGGCGGCTTTCCCGGCAAAAGCTGGAAGCGCCCGGCCACCCGGGCCGCCCGCAGACCATCGGCGATGGCCTCCTCCCCCACCGGCAAGCCCTTGGCCAGCGCATCCAGAGCCGCCAGGGCCGCCGCCGCGTTGTTCAGCTGGAAAGCCCCCGCCAGCGCGGGGCGAGGCAGGCTCTTGCGCCGGGCCGCAGGGCTGGCGTAATCCCAGGTTCCACCGCCGCTCTGGCAGGAAAACTCGCGGCCGATGCGCCACAACTTGGCGCCGATGGCTTCGGCATGCCGCACGAGGCTGGCCGGCGGTTCCGGGTCGGCGCAGATGGCGGGCCGATTGGCGCGGTAAATGCCCGCCTTCTCGAAGCCGATGCTTTCCCGGTCGTCCCCCAGGTAATCGGTGTGGTCGATGGCCACCCCGGTGACCACGGCGCAGTCGGGATCGAAAACGTTCACCGCGTCCAGGCGCCCTCCCAGGCCCACCTCCAGCACGGCGACATCCACGTCCTGCCGCATGAAGTGCCACATGGCCGCCAGGGTGCCGAACTCGAAATAGGTCAGGGCGGTCTCCCCCCTGGCCGCCTCCACCGCCGCGAAGGCACGGCACAGGGCGCCGTCGTCCGCCTCCCGGCCGGCGACGCGGACCCGCTCGTTGTAGCGCAGCAAATGAGGGGAAGTGTAAAGACCGACGCGGTAGCCGGCGGCGGCGAGAATGGCCTCCAGGAAGGCGCAGGTGGAACCCTTGCCGTTGGTGCCGCCGACGGTAACGAGGGGAAAAGCGGGCTCCAGCCCCAACCGGGATTTCACCGCCGCGACCCGCTCCAGGCCGAGATCGATGGTCTTGGGGTGGAGGCCTTCCAGGTAGGAAAGCCAGCCCGCCAGGGTATCAGGCATTGGCGGGCGGCAGGCCCATCATCAGGGTGATGAGGTTGGCGAGGCGGTCGCGCATTTCGCGGCGGTCGATGATCAGGTCCACGGCGCCGTGCTCCACGAGGAATTCCGCCCGCTGGAAGCCTTCGGGCAGGGTCTCCCGCACCGTCTGCTCGATCACCCGGGGACCGGCGAAACCGATCAGGGCATTGGGCTCGGCGACGATCACGTCCCCCAGCATGGCGAAGCTCGCCGACACGCCGCCCATGGTGGGGTCGGTGAGGACGGAAATGAAGGGCAGCCGGGCCTCGGACAGCTTGGTCAGGGCGGCGCTGGTCTTGGCCATCTGCATCAGGGAGCTGAGGCCCTCCTGCATCCGCGCCCCGCCGCTGGCGGAGAAGCAGATGAAGGGAGCGTGGTGCTCCAGGCTCTGCTGCACGCCGCGCACGAAACGCTCTCCCACCACCGACCCCATGGAGCCGCCCATGAAGCTGAATTCGAAAGCCGCCGCCACCACCGGGATGGTCTTGATGGCGCCCTGCATCACCACCAGGGCGTCGGTTTCGCCGGTCTGCTTGCGCGCGTCCGTGAGGCGGTCGGGGTAGCGCTTGCTGTCCTTGAACTTGAGGCTGTCGGTGGGCTGCACCTCGGCGCCGATCTCGAAGCGGCCTTCCGGGTCCAGCAGGAAATCCAGGCGGGTGCGGGCGTTGATGCGGTGATGGTGGCCGCACTTGGGGCAAACCTCGAGATTCTTCTCCAGGTCAGCGCGGTACAGCACCGCCACGCAGGTCGGGCACTTGGACCACAACCCCTCGGGAACGGCTTTCTTGGCGCCCCCTTCGGTCTTGCGCTGAATCTTGGGCGGCAGCAGTTTCTGGAACCAGCTCATGGGTGTCTCTCCCTATCGTTCTATCGTTATGCGGCTGCGTCGATGGCCTGGCGGAACCCGGCGACCAAGGCGGCCAGCTTGTCTTGCAATTCGGAAACCTTGGCGCCCTCGATTTCCTGCACGATGCGGCTGCCGATCACCACCGCGTCGGCGAACCCTGCCACCGCCTTGGCGGAAGCCGCGTCGCGGATGCCGAAACCCACGCCCACCGGCAAAGGCAGGGCGGCCTTGAGCCGGACCACGTTGCGCTCCACCTCGGCGGTGTCGATGTTGGCGGCGCCGGTGACCCCTTTCAGGGACACATAGTAGACAAATCCCCGGGCCAGCTTGGCCACCTGGGCGATGCGCTCGGCGGAGGAGGTGGGCGCCAGGAGATAAATCGGCGCCAGGTTCTTGGCGTGCAGCGCGGCGGCGAAGTCGGCGCTTTCCTCCGGCGGATAGTCCACCACCAGCACCCCGTCCACGCCCGCGGCGGAGGCCCGGTCGGCGAAGCTCGCCACCCCCATGGCCTCGATGGGGTTGGCGTAGCCCATCAGCACCACCGGGGTGTCGGCGTTCTTCTTGCGGAATTCGGCCACCATTTCCAGCACCATGGCGAGGCTCACGCCGTGGGCCAGGGCCCGCTCGGAAGCGCGCTGGATGGTGGGGCCGTCGGCCATGGGGTCGGAGAACGGCACCCCCAGTTCGATCACGTCGGCCCCAGAGGTCACCAGGGTGTGCATCAGGGCCACGGTGTGCTTGGGGGCCGGGTCGCCGGCGGTGATGAAGGGAATCAGGGCTTTTTTGCCCTGCTGCTTGAGACGGGAGAAGGTGGCGTCGAATCGGGACATACAGCGCTTCCTAGAGTTTGATGCCGACCAGGTCGGCCACGGTGGCCATGTCCTTGTCGCCACGGCCGGAGAGGTTGACCAGCAGCACCTTGTCCCGAGGTAGGGTCGGCGCCAGCTTGGCGGCGTAGGCCAGGGCGTGGCTGGATTCCAGGGCCGGGATGATGCCTTCCAGGTGGCACAGGTCGTGGAAGGCGCGCAGGGCTTCGTCGTCGTTGACGGTCACGTACTCGGCGCGGCCGATGTCCTTGAGGTAGCTGTGCTCGGGGCCCACGCCGGGATAGTCGAGGCCGGCGGAAATGGAATGGGTTTCGATGATCTGGCCGTTGGCGTCCTGCATCAGGTAGGAGCGGGCACCGTGGAGCACGCCGGGCTTGCCGGCGTTCAGCGGCGCGGAATGCTTGCCGCTGTCGATGCCGAAACCACCGGCCTCGACGCCAATCAGGCGCACGTCCTCAAAGGGAATGTAGGGATGGAACAGGCCGATGGCGTTGGAGCCGCCGCCGACGCAGGCGATCACGGCGTCCGGCTGCTGGCCGGCCATTTCCGGCATCTGCTCGATGGCTTCCTTGCCGATCACGGTCTGGAAGTCCCGCACCAGCATGGGATAGGGATGGGGGCCGGCGGCGGTGCCGAGGACGTAGAAGGTGTTCTCGATGTTGGTCACCCAGTCCCGCATGGCCTCGTTCAAGGCGTCCTTGAGGGTCTTGGAGCCGGACTCCACCGGCACCACGGTGGCGCCCAGGAGCTTCATGCGGTAGACGTTTGCCGCCTGGCGCTTGACATCCACGGCGCCCATATAGACCACGCACTCCATGCCGTAGCGGGCGGCCACGGTGGCGGTGGCCACGCCGTGCATGCCGGCGCCGGTTTCGGCGATCACCCGCTTCTTGCCCATGTAGCGGGCGAGCAGGGCCTGGCCGATGGTGTTGTTCACCTTGTGGGCGCCGGTGTGGTTGAGGTCCTCGCGCTTGAGGTAGATCTGGGCGCCGTTGAGGTGTTCGGACCAGCGCCTGGCGTGGTAGATGGGACTGGGGCGGCCCACGTAATGCTTGAGCTCGCTGCGGAACTCGGCCATGAACGCGGGATCGTTGCGGCAGGCCTCGTAGGCCCGGTTGAGCTCGTCCAGGGCCCCCATCAGGGTTTCCGCCACGAAAACGCCGCCGTAGGGGCCGAAATGGCCGCGCTGGTCCGGCTGGTCATACTGTTGCATTGCGCACTCCTTGCACGAACGCGGCGATCTTCGCCGCATCCTTGATGCCCTTCAGGGTATTGATTCCGTCGCTCGCCTCGACGCCGCTGGAGACGTCCACCGCCCAGGGCTTCACCCGCTCCACGGCCTGTTGCACGTTGGCGGGGTCGAGCCCGCCGGACAGCACCACCGGCAGGGGCAGGCCGCCGGGGATCAGGCTCCAGTCGAAGGACAGGCCGGTGCCGCCGGGAATTCCCTCGACGAAGGCGTCCAGCAGCAGACCCCGGGCACTGGCGTAGCGGGCTGCGTATTGTACCAAATCCACCCCCGGTTTGACCCTAACCGCCTTAAGGTAAGGCTGGCCGAAGGATGCGCAGTATTCCGGCTCCTCGTCGCCGTGAAACTGGAGCAGGTCCAGGGGGGCCACCGCCAGGGTCGCCCGCACTTCCTCGGGACTGGCGTTGACGAACAGGCCGACGCTGGTGACGAAGGGCGGCAGCGTCCGCAGCAGTTCCGCCGCCCGCTGCGGCGTGACGTAGCGGGGGCTTTTCGGGTAGAACACCAGGCCGATGGCATCCGCCCCCAGGCGGGCGGCGGCGAGCAGGTCTTCTTCGCGGGTGATGCCGCAGATTTTGATGCGGGTCATGAGGTTGACGGGAAACCGAGAGAAAGCCGGAGGCGAAACTATACCTCAAAACGCCGGCAGCCCCCACTTCGGGTCGTAGCCGACGCCGGCGAGGTACAGCCCGTCGGGAGAGAAGGTGGGGGCGGCCAGGCGGCGGTCCCGGCTGGCCAGCAGCTGGCCCATCCACTCCGGCGGGTATTTACCCTTGCCCACGTAGACCAGGCAGCCGACGATGTTGCGCACCATGTGGTGAAGAAAGGCGCTGGCCGCCAAGTCGAACAAAATCAATTCGCCGTGGCGGCGGATATCGAGCCGGCGCAACTCCTTCACCGGCGACTTGGCTTGACACTCGGCGGCGCGGAAAGCGGAAAAGTCGTGTTCGCCGAGAAGATGGGCGGCTCCCTGGGCCATCGCCTCCACGTCCAAGGGATGGTGGAACCAGCCCACCTTCCCGGCCTCCAGGGCGGGGCGCACGGGGCGGTTGAGCAGGCGGTACTGGTAGCGCCGCTCCACGGCGCTGAAGCGGGCGTGGAAATCCTCCGCCACCTCCTGGGCCCACAGCACCCCAACGCCCTGGGGCAAAAGCGCATTCACCCCCCGCACCCAGGCGCTGGCAGGCCGACGGGCGGTGGTATCGAAATGCGCCACCTGGCGCAGGGCGTGGACGCCCGTATCCGTTCGCCCCGCCGTCACCACCCGGACGGTCTCGGCAGCGATGCCGGAAAGCGCCTGCTCCAGGGCGTCCTGCACGCCGCATTTCTCCGGCTGGCTTTGCCAGCCGCAAAAACCGCCGCCGTCGTACTCCAGCCCCAGAGCGATTCTCACCATTGGGCCAGCCCTCCCATCATGGCCAGCAACATCAGCAACGCGGCGGCATCCCGCCCCCTCATCGCGCCCACCGTAACGGCGATACGCCGCGAGGAATTCCCGTCGAGGCCGTCCAGCTCACCGGCCAGCAGCCGATGCCAATCTTCCCGGGTCCATTTTTCGGAGCCCTCGGCGTATTCAAGGGTCAGCCACACCCGACCCGCCACCCGGCGCACGTTCACCCCCAGCCAATGCAGCGGCCACATCAGGCGAAAAAGGCCGGCGATCAGGCATTCGCGCCCGCAGGAACCGTGAAGCGCCGCCAGGCCCGCCAGCAGCAATGCCATGCGCCAGGCCTGCAACGCCCCGGCTTGCAATCCTTCCGCCGTGGGGCTCCAGGCCCCCAGCTCCGGCAGAAGCAGGCGGCCGGGGTAGGTTAGGGAATAAACCAGCAGCAGGGATAGCAGCAGCCAGCGGGCGCGGCGAAACAAGCGGGACAGGGGGGCTTGCCGCAGGCCAACGAGCAGGGCGGCGAGGGCCAGGCTCGCCACCGCCAGGGCCGGGACAGCAAGCCATCCCACGAAGAGCGCGAACACGAGCCAGGCGGAAATGCGGGTGGCGGGATGAAGATTCATGCAATGTCAGCGGGGGGCGCGCCCCCGCAACGCGTCAACCCAGCTCGGCCAGCATGGATTTCGCTTCGTCCTGCTGCTGATCGCTGCCTTCGCCGAGCACTTCCTGAAGGATTTCCCGCGCGCCTTCCCGATCGCCCATTTCCATGTAGGCCTTGGCCAGATCGAGCTTGGTGGCGGCTTCCTGCCAGCGGCTTTCGTCCATGGCCGGAGCCGCTTCGGCGGCTGGAGACGGAGCCGTGGCGGCTTCGTCCAGGTCCAGGCTGATGCCGCCGAAATCCATATCGGGCACGGCAGGCGCTTCGGCCTTGGCTGCCGCCGGCGTCTCTTGGGCGGCAGCGGCCTCATCCAGGTTGAAATCGAAATCCAGGACGGAAATATCCAAATCCTCAGCGGGCGCGGGCGCCGCTTCGATAACCTCCTCGGCGGGCTGCTCGGCGGCTGCGGGCGCGGCCTCAACCGCGGGCGCGGCGGCGGGGGTTTCGGCCAGCATCGCGTCCATGGCGGAAAGATCGAAATCCATGCCCAAGTCCCCAGCGGCTGCCTCCGGCTTGGCTTCCTCGGCGGGAGCTTCCGCCGGCGGCGCCTCTTCCAGCGCGGCGGGCGCCTCGAATCCGGCGACATCCAGCATTTCTTCCGCAGCGGGCGCCGCAGCAGGCATTTCGGCTTCCTTGGCCGGTTCGGCAGGCGCCGACACCGCTCCGAAATCGAAATCCAGCGCATCGATATCGGCAACGGGAGCAGGCGCTGCCTCGGCCACCGGCGCGGCAGGCGCGGCCTCGGCAGCCGCCGGTTCTTCCAGGATGAAATCGAGGCCGGGTTCTTCCGGCTCAGCCGCCGCGACCGGGGCCGCCTCGGCACTCTCGCCGAGAACCAGGTCCAAGGCCTCCTCGCCCCCGGGCGCGGACACATCCAGCATTTCTTCTTCCGCCTGCGCCTTGGCCTCGCCCAGGTCGATATCCACGGCAGGCGCCGGCGCTTCCGCGGCCGGCATCTCTCCGGCGTCGAGGTTGAAGTCCAGGTCGGCCAGGCCGCTTTCTGCGGCGGGTTCCTGCATGGCCTCCATTTTTTCGGGGCTGAGAACCATGGTCTTTTCCATGTCCTCTTCCGCCGCCGGAGCCGGGGCCGTGCCGTATAGGGGATTGTGAGGGTCGAGGGTCCGCCCCATCTGAGCCGCCTTGTCCCAGATCGGGCTTTGCTGCCCCTCCAACGCGGCATAGAGCTCGGTGGCAAGGGTCTCGAAGGCCGCCACGTTCTTGCGGCCGGCATAGATTTCCAGCAGCTTGAGGTGGATTTCGTAGCGATGGGGTTCCTTCGTCATCGCTTCCTTGAGTATCTCCTCCGCCTGCCCGTCGCGGCCGTAGGCCATGTAGACGTCGGCCTCGGCGATGGGATCGACCTCGTTGGTGTCGATGGTGCCCAGGCCGGCCTGGGAGAAATCCGTCAGAAAGGAAGTATCCGACGCCGCGGCGCCGACCTTTGCCGCCGGCGCGCCCAGGTCGCCGCTGCTCATCATGCCGCTATCGAAGCTGGCCATGCGCTTTTCGCGAATCTTGCGCACCGCCGCCAGGGCTCCGCCGATAACCAGCAGCACCAGCGCCCCCAGACCGCCGAGGTACATCGGCTCTTCCATCACCTGGTCCACCAGGGAGGGCTCCGGAGCCGGTTCCGGCTTTTTCACCGGGGGTTTCTTGGGTTTCTCCGCCGGCTTGGCTTCCGCTTTCTTTTCTTCGGGTTTCTTCGCCTCGGCGGGCTGGGCGGTTTCCTTGGCCTCCGGCTTGGGCGGCTCTTCCGCCTTGGCGGCTTCCTTCTTCGCCTCGGGAGCAGCGGGCGCAGGCTGGGCCTGTTTCTGCATCGCGGCCATGCCTTGGCTCTTCACGTCCAGCAGGTGCTGCATGTCCTTGACGGTCTTTTCGAGCTGGGCGATGCGCTCGTTGGCGTCCTTGATGGCCTTTTCCTTCGCCACCAGGTCCTCCTGCAGCGCCTTGACGCGCCCGTCGCCGCCCTTGCCCTCCCCCTTGGAAACCGTCAGCACGTCCTGGGACGGCTTGGGCGCCGCCTTTTCCTCGGTCTTGGCGGTGATCTTGCCCGCCGCCGCCTGCTTGGGCGCCGCTTCCTTCGCCGCGGGAGCGGGAGTGGCCTCCACCGCCGCCGCCAGCTTCTGTCGGTAGGCCTTCCAGTCCGAAACCTGGGCGCGGATTTCGCGCGAAGCGTTGGTCTCGCCGATGGTGGCCGCCTCGTCAGCCGTGGGCACGTTGAGGATTTTGCCCGTCACCAGGCGGTTCATGTTCTTGCCGGCGAACGCATCGGGGTTGGCCCGGTAGAGAGCGACCAGCATCTCTTCCAGGCTGACTTCCGCCGGCTTCAGCTCGCCGGCGATCTGGTAGAGGGTTTGCCCTTTCTTGACCGGCCCGTACTTCTCCGTCTGGGCCCTGCTCACCGCCGCGGGCGCCGGTTTTTTCACCGGTGCCGGCCTGGCTGTTTCGGCACGGGGCTTTTCTTCCACGGGCTTGGCCTTGGCCGTTTCCGCCGGCTTGCTTTCAGGCGCCGGCAGCGGAACGGGAACCGGCGCCGCTTCGGCCTGACTTGTCGTCTTGTCGGCAATCGCCGGTAGGCTCACGGGCGCCACGGCTTCCTGTTTGGCATAGCCCGGCGGGTCGAGAAGGATGGTGTATTCGCGTACCAGGCGACCGGTAGGCCATTGGAGTTCGATCAGCATGTCGACGAAAGGATCGTTGATCGACTGGGAGGAAGACACCTTGATGACGGCGCCGCCGCTCCGCTTCTTTTCCACTTCGAAACGCAAGGAGGACAAGGTGGGCGCGCGCTCCACGCCCACCTGACGGAACACGTCGCTGGAAGCCAGTTGCGCCTTCAGGGTGGACAAGTCCACGGTCGCGGCGTCCAACACCTCGATTTCCGCCCGCAAAGGCTCGCCGAGATTGGATAGCACTGATAGCCTCCCCAGGCCGGTCGCGCCGGCGGAGGACGAAACCATCAGTGACAGGGCGGCATAAACTCCGAGGGTTATTTTCGAGTAGCGCACGTTGCCTTCCTTATTAAGCAAACTCCATATTTGGATTTAACTTAACATCAACAAGTTAGACTTGCAAGCTAAACTTACACAAGATGTTTTGACGTTAAGTGCCGGAAGCAAACGGCACCCACGCCGCTCCACGAAGCTCAGACAGCCGCGCGCCCCAAATGTCCAGCGATGCGGCGCAACACCTCTTCCCGCCCGATCAGTTCCAGCACCGCATCCACGGATGGGGTCTGGGTTTCGCCGGTCACGATCAGGCGCAAAGGCATGGCCAGGGCGGGAAACTTGATCCCCTTGCTCTTCACCATCTCCTTCAACAAGGCCGCCAGGGCTTCCCGCGTCCATTCCACGGCCGTCAGACGGCCAGCCAGTTCTTCCACCACCGGCAGAATTTCCGGCGTCACATGCTGGGCCATCAGTTCGGGAGAGGGCTCCAGGGGGCGATAGAAATACACCGACGCATCGGCCAATTCCTCCAGGGTGCTAACCCGGTCCTTCAGCAATTCCATCACCGGCGGCAGGGCAGGGCCTTTTTCGGGATCGCAGCAATCCGTCGCCATGAAGGGTCTCACCAGTTCGGCCAAGCGCTGGCTGTCGGCCGCTTTCAAGTACTGCTGATTCAGCCACAACAACTTTTCGGGATTGAATTTGGCCGGCGATTTGCTGATATCGGAAACATCGAACCATTCGACGAACTGGTCCATGCCGAATACTTCCGCGTCGCCGTAGCCCCAGCCAAGGCGGGCCAGGTAGTTCAACAGCGCCTCGGGCAAGTAGCCGTCTTCCTGATACTGCATCACGCTCACGGCCCCGTGCCGCTTGGAAAGACGCTCGCCGTCCGCGCCCAAAATCATTGGCATATGGCCGTACACCGGCACCGGAGCCCCCAGCGCCTTGAGAATGTTGATCTGGCGCGGCGTGTTGGAAACATGGTCGTCGCCCCGCAGCACGTGGCTGATTTTCATGTCCCAGTCGTCCACCACCACGCAGAAGTTATAGGTGGGCGTGCCATCGGGGCGGGCGATGATCAGATCGTCCAGCTCGCTGTTATGGACGGCGATCTTGCCCTTGATCATGTCGTCGAAGACCACCACCCCGTCCAGGGGGGTGGCAAAACGCACCACCGGCTGCACGCCGGGGCGCGCGGCGTTGGGATTGTCGCGGCAGCGGCGGTCGTAGCGGGGCTTCAGGCCAGCGGCCATCTGGTCCTCGCGCATTTGCTCCAGTTCTTCCTTGCTGCAATAACAGTGGTAGGCCTTGCCCTCGTCGAGAAGCTGCCGAATGACCTCCCGATAACGGTCCATGCGCTGCATCTGGTAGAACGGCCCCTCGTCGTAATCCAGGCCCAGCCAGTTCATGCCGTCGAGAATCGCCTGCACCGATTCGGGCGTGGAGCGCTCCAGGTCGGTGTCCTCGATGCGGAGCACGAAGGTACCCTTGTTCTTGCGGGCGAAAGCCCAGGAAAACAGCGCGGTGCGAGCGCCGCCGATATGTAAGTAGCCGGTGGGGCTGGGTGCGAAACGGGTGCGTATCATGGAGGAGCGCAATCGACAAAAGGAGCTATTCTAACCGTGATTGCCGCCCCCCCGAAACACCCGGCTTAATCAACCAAGAGCGCGGCGGGGGTTGACGAGCCCGATTCTTCTCCCTAAAATGCGCGGTTTTCGGGTCGGTAGCTCAGTTGGTTAGAGCAGCGGACTTTTAATCCGTTGGTCGAGAGTTCGAGTCTCTCCCGACCCACCAGAATTCCGGTTTTTCTGCGAAGAATCATCGGGTCGTTAGCTCAGTTGGTAGAGCAGCGGACTCTTAATCCGTAGGTCGAGTGTTCGAGCCACTCACGACCCACCAATCCAAAGCCTCGCGGCAATGCGGGGCTTATTCATTTCACCGCCCGCCTCCGCCCGTTCAACCAAGCGCGACAGCGGACACCGCCCCCCCCGTCCGCGGGAAACGCCACGGTTTCCCTCTCAGGAATCTCGGCGCCATCGGAAGCGCGTCAAAAGAACCACATCGCCAGCATCGCCGCGTCATCCATCAGCGCCATCAGCAGGAAAACCGCAAGACGATAGGCCAGCGGCTCGATGGTTAGCGCCATCTGTCTCAATGATGGCATTCCGCGCCGGGCAGAAAGCGATAGAAGGGAATCATCCACGCCAAGCCCCTCGACCGAAACTTAAACGAAAAACGGCTCCCATCGATGGAAGCCGCGAACTGTTGGTGCCGGCAGCAGGAATCGAACCCGCGACCTTCTGATTACAAATTCCACGGTAATACAATACGTTACTGATAAACAAACAAAACACAGCAAAACCTAGCGAAAGGCAACGTTACACAAAAACAGTAAGTTAGCGCAATTTAACGACGATTAGAAAAACTGGGGGGTGTACCGTCATAGTACTCAGTAATTGAATCGCCCCCGGTTTCATAGACACCACAGAGCGGTAAACTAACCGCAATCTTGGAGGTGTTTATGAGCAGCAGTCCCCGTTACACAGAAGAATTCAAGCTTGAAGCCATCAAGCAAATTACCGA
>JAJZVC010000013.1 GCA_021845865.1 Pseudomonadota bacterium
CGCCGCAAGATTTACAGCTCCTTGGAGGAACTCCAGGCCGATCTCGACGCCTGGATCAGCTTCTATAACCAGGAGCGGACCCATCAGGGTAAGATGTGCTGCGGCAGAACTCCCCTGCAAACGCTGACTGCGGGAAAGGAGGTCTGGAAGGAAAAAGTGCAACACCTGAATTGATCTGACAATCGGGCACCGCAAAACGGGGACTGTCAGATCAAGTCTGAACTTCTACAACTTTTCTCATGGCGCCGCGCCCAGCGTCAGGAGTTGCTGGCGAGGGTCTTGGAGCGGGCGGTGAAGGCCGGGGCGCTGGCTTCCAGCCACTTCTTGATGCGGTTGGCGTCGCCGAGGCGGCTGTTCTTGCCCAGGGAGTCCAGCAGCACGATGATGGTCGGGCGGTGGGCGATCTTGGCCTGCATCACCAGGCAGTGGCCGGCCTCGTTGATAAAGCCGGTTTTTGACAGGCCGATGTCCCAGTGGCCGGCGCGCACCAGGGCGTTGGTGTTGCGGTATTCCAGGGTGCGGCTGGGGAGGGCCACTTCGTATTCGGGCGTGGTGGTGATGGCCCGGATCAGGGAGTAGTGGTAGCTGGCCTTGACCATCTTGCTCAGGTCGTTGGCGGTGGACATGTTGGCGGAATGCAGGCCGGTGGAGTCGGCGAAGTGGCTGTTGCTCATGCCTAGCTGCTGGGCCTTGTGGTTCATGGCGGCGACGAAGGCGCGGATGCCGCCGGGGTAGTTGCGGCCCAGGGCGGCGGCGGCGCGGTTCTCCGACGACATCAGCGCCAGCTGCAGCATCTCGCGGCGGGTGAGGGTGGTGCCCACGGCGAGGCGGGAACCGGAGCCCCGCAGGGTGTCCACGTCCTCGGGTTCGACGGTGATGCGCTCCTCCAGGGGGAGATTGGCGTCGAGCACCACCATGGCGGTCATCAGCTTGGTGATGGAGGCGATGGGACGCTGTTCGTTGGCGTTCTTGGAGTACAGCACCGAGCCGTTTTTCTGGTCGAGGACCAGGGCGGAGCTGGATTTGAGGGCCAGGTGAGCCACCGTTTCCTCGGTGGGGGCGTAATGCTTCCTGGCCGCGTGGAGGTGCTTCGCGGCGGCGGGCTTGGCGGCGTGGCGCAGCTTAACGTGGTAGCGGTCCTTGGCGTTGGACGCCGCGGCGAAAGTGGACAAGGCGGTTGCCAGCGCCACGGTCAAAATCAGCTTTTTTTGCACACTGCCTCCCTCTCCAGAAACACCGGCAGTATACCACGGGAAAACCGGTGCCTGGGAAATGACATTGTGTAACTGAGGGTTACACCAGTTTTTTAACGTTTTATACGAGAATTCGCGGCGCTTGTCAATGGGCGGGGTGCTTCTTTTCCAGGGCCAGGATGGCCTGGTTGCGCAGGGTGCGCAGGAGGTTGAGTTCCCGGGGGCCGATGCTGAATTCGCTGCCCCGGTCCTTGTCGGCGTAAATCATGCCCACCGGGTGCTGGTTCGCGGTCAGGGGAAGGAGGAGGACGGTTCGGGCGGGGACCAGGCGGCGGTACCAGTCGGGAACGTGGTCGCGGATTTCCTCGGCGTCGATATCCTTCACCAGCAGGTAGTCCCGTTGCTGCAAGGCCTGGTGAAAGATATCCGGGGCATAGGCGAGGGGAAAGCTGAAATCGGCCAGCAGGCGGGGGATATCACGGCCAAAGCCGAAGCGCCCGCACATCACGTGCCGTTGCGGGTCCGCCGCGCACAGCAGGATGCGGGAGAAATCCATGGCCCGGTACATGGCTTCCAGGATGATGTGGAGGATGTCGTTGAGTTTGTAATCGGCCCCCATCAGGGTGTTGGTCACGTCCTGGATGCCGGCGGAGAGCACGGCGAGGGGGTCGGGGGCCAGCTGCGGGGAGCCTTCGCCGGCAGGAGGGAGCGTGCCGTGGAGGGATTCCGCCGCCAGCCGGTCCATGGTCTGGACGGCGGCGGCTGACCAGGCGCTGACCTGCTTGAAAAAGGGGCTTTGCAGCAGGTCCAGGTTGAGCGCCACGGCTTCCCGCAGCATGTCCTGCACCGCTTTTTCCACCACCTCGGTGAGTTGTTCGGCGTTGAGCGTGAAATGGCGGCTGAAGGCCTCCACCAGCCGCGCCAGGGGCTGCTCCCGCTCCTCCGGCGAGGCCGCGCGCACGGTATCGCCAAGGCCGTTGGCCAGCAGGGCGATCTGGCGCAGGCGCTCGTCTTCGGGGGAGGGGGGGGCGAGGCCGTCCAGGGTCAGCTTGCGCATGCTGTAAATGATCTTGTCCGGAAAGCGCCAGGCCTGGGCGACGCCGATGCCGATTTCCTCGAAATTGAGATTGAGCACGCTGGCGGCCGCTTGCTGGGGCTCCTCGCCTTCAGCGATGCGGCGCAGGATTTCGGCGTATTCCTCGCGGAAATAGAACATCACCAGCAGGCGCCCGAGATTGTGCAGCATGGCGCAGATGAAGGCTTCCTCCATCGCCGCGAAGCCCAGCATCGGCGCCAGGCGGCGGGCCAGGATGCCGCAGAAGAAGGCGGCGATCACCTCGTCCCGCAGGTGGGCGGCCAGGTCCTTGTCCTGGAGCTTGTCGAACAGCACCAGGGAGATGGCCAGATTGCGCACGGCCTCGAAGCCGATGATGGTCACCGCCCGGGAAACGGTGCTGATGTTGCCGCCGAACTGCTGGTAATAGGCGGTGTTGACCAGCTTCAGCAGGGTGTTGGTGAGGGCGAAGTCCTTGAGAATGGCGTTGGACAGGGTGGAGGCGCTCTGCTGGTCGGAACCGATGATCTTGTTGACCACGCTCACGGTGCGGGAGAGGGTGGGAAAATTGCTCTGGCGCCGCATCTTGAGAAGGAGGAAATCCAGGGCCACCTGTTTGCCGTTGCCGGCGGGGACGGTTTGCTGCCGGGGGGCGAGATAGTCCTTGAGGGCGGCCGCCATCTCCTCGGCGCTATGGGGGCGGCTGGCGGGGGACTTCTCCAGGGCGCGCATCACGATCTCGTCCAGGCGCCGGTCCACCTCGCCGTTCAGGCGCGAAGGCGGGGCAAAGGGCGCGTGCGCCACCTTGTGCAGGATTTCGTAGAGGTTTCCGCCCGAAACTGCCGCGTGGCCGGTGAGCATTTCGTACAGGATCATGCCGATGGCGAAGATGTCGGCCTGGGGGGTGGACTGCCGTTCCTCGATGTATTCCGGCGCCATGTACAGGGGGGTGCCGAACATTTCCTCGCCGCCGTCGCGGGGCGAGGAAACCCGGCTGGCGATGCCGAAATCCATGACCCGGGCCATGCCCTTGCGGTCGATCATGATGTTGGCGGGCTTCAGGTCCCGGTGGAGGACGTCCATCTGGTGGGCATACCCCACCCCCTCCAGGACCTGGATGGCGATTTCCGCCGCGCGGGCGGGCAGAAGACGCCCCTTGTCCGCGATCTGCCTGGCCAGGGTGTCGCCCTCGACGAACTCGAACACCAGGTAGGGGACGCCGTTTTCCTCGCCGGCATCGTAGAGGGTGACGATGTTGGGGTGCTGGAGACGGCTGACGGTGCGCGCCTCGGCCAGAAGGGTCTGGACTTCCTGCTCCCGCTGGTCTCCCAGCAGCACGGTTTTGATCGCGACGCGCCGCTGCAGGCGGGGGTCCTCGGCCAGGTAAACCGTGCCCTGGGCCCCCTGGCCGAGGACCTGGAGGATGCGGAAGCGGCCGATGGTGGCGGGGGCAGGGGGCACGGTGGGAGGGTGGCGGTGGCGAAACCCGGATTATATGCCAACCGCCCCGGGCGGTGTTTAGGCGAGGTGGCCCTTGGCGATGCGTTCGAATACCAGGCAGCGCAGCCACAATACCTGTTCGGGCGGAATGTGGCTGAATTCCACGCCGTATTCGAGGATTTTCCGCCCCTTCGTTCCCTCGCCGGCGGCGGCGCGGCGGATGACGGCGTCGAGGGAAAGGTCGGCGCGGATGTCGTCGATGCTCACCGGAAAGGCGAGGTGGATGGTGTCGCGCTCCATCCCCACGGAGCCGGTGGTGACCAGCTTGGCGCCGTTGCCCGAGAGATTGATGATGCGGCCCCGGGTCTGGGCGCCGGCCGCCCCCACCACGTCGGCGCCGATGTCCACCTTGACCCAGGGGGACTGGCGCAGTTTCTGGCGGCTGACCTTGGCGGGATATTCCAGGTGCAGATAGTGGGTGGGGCTGATGCAGCTGCGCAGGATGGCCGAGCGGAAAAGGGTGATTTCGCTGCCCGTGAGCATGCGCACTTCCACCTGTTCGCCGTCGATGAATTCGATCAGCTGCCCTTGATCGGCCGGGGTGGTGACGATGATGCTGTGGCCCTTGATGTAGCCCACCAGCCGGGAAACGTAATTGGCGCCGCTGTTCAGCAGGCGGAGCTGGAGCCGCTCGCCCACCTGGGGACGGATGCCGGGCGGGGGAAACAGCTCCCCCGGAGCGAGGTCGGGTTTCTCGGCCGCCGCGGGTTTGGCCTTGGCCTTCGGCTTCGGGGATTCTTCCTGGCCGTCTGCAGGGGCCGCCGCTTCGCCTTCGCGGCGAAACAGGCCGTCCTCCAGCACGCTGGACAGCAGCTGCACCTGCTGGGCGGAAATCTCCTCGCCGTCGTAGAACATGACGTTCCCCTCCTTGTCGTAGAGGGGCCACGGCAAGGCTTGTCCGAGGGGAATCTGGTCAAGGGTGACGGGGATCATCTTCATGGCCCCATGATGCCAAAACGGCGGGGAGGGGGGCAATGAGGAAAACCCCTAATGGGGGTCAATTGCCGGCCAGGCTGCCGGTCTCCACCGCGGCGATGGCCTTGGCCTGGTTCATGTCGGTGGTGTAGCCGCAGGCATAGAGGCAGGAGGCGATCTGGTTGACCAGGGGGAGGGGGAGAGGGATTTTGCCTTCCAGGGTCTGGCGTATCCAGTCGGCGGTGGCGGCGGCGCTGCAATCGGCCGGTGCTCCGGCATGGTGCCGCGCCGATTCCGGCTCGGCCTCGAACAGCACCTGTCCTTCCCCTTGCCGGAAATATTCCAGCCGCGGGCGGCGCGAGGGGCTGGCGAAGGCCTCGCCTTCCGTTCCCTCGAGCAGGATGGCGTGGGCCTGGGTGAGGGCAAGGAAGCGGCGGTATTTTTCCAGGTAGCCCGGCCGGCTGGTGCCGATCAGGCGAATGCCTCCGGCGGTCAGGGGGTCGATCAGCTTTACCAGGTGATGGGGGCTGGTGCGCAAGCCGAGGCGGGCGCGCAGGGCCAGAAGGGATTGCAGGTTGGGGCACAGGACCCCGGCGGGAACGAAGGCGAGGTGCTCCCGGTGCAGGGAGTCCTGGGCCTGGTCCAGGCTGAGGCTGGGCATGATGCCGAGCTCGCGGAAGATGTGGGCGCTGGTGACGCGGCCGAAACCCTCGAGGGTGCCGTGGACCAGCACCGGCACGCCGAAGCGCTGCAACAGCAGCGCCAGCAGGGGCAGCAGGTTGGGCTGGTGGCGGGCGCCGCCGTAGCTGGGAATGACGATCGCCCCCGGCTTCCCCGGCGGCGGCTCGATGGCGCCGACCCGCTCGGCCAGGGCGCGGTGGAAGCCGAGCAGCTCTTCCAGGGATTCGCTTTTCATCCGCAGGGCGGCCAGGAGGGCGCCCAGTTCCAGGTCCGGCACGCCGCCGTCGAGGACGGCGGAAAACAGGTGGTAGGCTTCGTCCTCGTTCAGGTCCTGGGGGTCGGCGCAGTCCCGTGCGATCTGTTTGAGATGGCTGGCGAAATTCATGGCTGGATGCGTTGGAAAACCCGGTTGCCGGGAGGGAATGCAAGGGCTGTGCCAGTGGGTCTTGCCTTGTCTATTCAGTGGGATAGCGCGTTGCGGCGCGGGCTGGGCGGTACCGTTATGGTGCGCCGGCGCTTTTTCAGTGCATGGGCAAGGCGCCGGCGCGAAGCAGGGTTTCGAATTCTTCCGCGGGCACCGGCCGGCTGAAATAGAAGCCCTGCACCTCGTCGCAGCCGTGGGCGAGGAGGAATTCCGCCTGGGCGGCGGTTTCCACCCCTTCGGCGACGATGTTCAGGTTGAGGTGGTGGCCGAGGCTGATGATGGAACGGGCGATGGCCACGTCGTCGGAATTGTGGGGAATGTCGTCGATGAAGCTGCGGTCGATCTTCAGCGTGTCCACCGGCAGGCGCTTGAGGTAGTTGAGGGAGGAATAGCCGGTGCCGAAGTCGTCCACCGACACCCGCACCCCCAGCTCCCGCAGCCATTCCAGGGCGTCGAGGGCGGCGCGGTCGTTGTCCATCAGCAGGCTCTCGGTGATTTCCAGCTCCAGGGCATGGGGGGGGAGCCCGCTTTCCCGCAGGGCGGCGGTGACGGTTTCGATCAGGTTGTTGCGCTTGAACTGGACCGGCGACAGGTTGACCGACATGCGCAGGGCGGGGTAGCCCGTTTCCTGCCAAGCCAGGGTCTGGCGGCAGGCCGCGGCCAGCACCCACTCGCCGATGGGGACGATGAGGCCGGATTCCTCCGCCACGGGGATGAAGTCGTTGGGGGGGACCAGCTTGCCATCGGCGGCGCGCCAGCGCAGCAGGGCCTCGGCGCCGACGATCTGGCCGTTTTGCAGGCTGACCTTGGGCTGGTAGAAGAGCACGAATTCCCCGTTTTCCAGGGCCTGGCGCAGGCCGGCCTGCAGCTTCATGCGGCTGTGGGTCTCCACGTTCATGGAGGCGGAGAAGAACTGGAAATTGTTGCGCCCCTGGTTCTTCGCCGCGTACATCGCCATGTCGGCATTCTTCAGCAGCTGCTCGGGGTCGGCGTTCTCCACCGGATAGACGGTGATGCCGATGCTGGTGCTGGTATAGACTTCGTTGCCGTCGAGGGTGAACGGCCTGGCGAGGGCTTCCATGATCTTCGCCGCCAGGGTCTCGGCCCCCTCGATGCCCTCCAGGTCGGTCTGGATGATGGCGAACTCGTCGCCGCCGAGGCGGGCCACGGTGTCCGTGTCCCGCAGGCATTCCTGGAGGCGGGCGGCGACGCTTTGCAGGAGCAGGTCGCCCACGTGGTGGCCGAGGGTGTCGTTGATTTCCTTGAAGCGGTCCAGGTCGAGGAAGTGCAGCGCCATCAGGGTGTCGTGGCGCTTGGCGCCAGCCATGGCCAGCCGCAGGTGGTCGAGGAACAGGGTGCGGTTGGCCAGGCCGGTGAGCACGTCGTAGAAGGCCAGGAAATTGAGCTGGCGCTCCGCCTTCTGCTGCTCGGTGATGTCCAGCAGGATGCCGATCAGGGCGGGGCGGCCCTGGTATTCCATGGGCCGGCTGTGGACTTCCACCTCGATCAGGCTGCCGTCCTGGCGCCAGGCCCGGTAGATGTTGCGGGAGGCGGCGGTATCCCCTTCGCTGCGCTTGCGGATGTTCTGCTTCAGCCGGTCGTGATCCTCCGGCAGGACGATGTCGTAGGGGCCCAGGCGCAGCATCTCCTCCGGGGAATAGCCGAAGATGTCCGCCATGCGCGGGTTGACGTAGGTAAAGCGCTTGTCCTGGATGATGTAGATGCCGGCCAGGGACTGTTCCACCAGGCCGCGGAACAGGGCTTCCGCCTCGGCGAGCTGCTCCTGCTCCCGCTTGCGCTCGGTGAGGTCGACGATCACCCCCACCAGGCCGGCCACGTGGCCGTCGGAATCGTTGAAGGTGGCCTTGTTGAACATCAGGGAACGCATTTCGCCGCTGGGAAGGGGCACGGCGTATTCGTAAATCTGCAGCCCGGGCTCGGCGAAGAGGGCGTCGTCCATGCGCCGGTAGGTGTCGGCGACTTCCGGGGGGGCCACATCGTAAACCGTCTTGCCCGCCAGGTCCTCGGGACGGAGGCCGTAGAGGCGGGAAAAAGCCTCGTTGCAGCCCAGGTAGCGGCCTTCCCGGTTCTTGTAGAACACCGGGTTGGGAATGGCGTTGAACAGGGCCTGGTTGAAGTGGAGCTGTTCCTGCAAGGCCTGGCCGGCCTGTTCCCGTTCCTGGATCAGCGTTTCGAGGATGCGGTTGGCCTCGGTCAGTTCGCGGGTCCGCGCCGCCACCCGGTTTTCCAGTTCCGCGTGGATCTCGCGCAGCTTCCGCTCGGCTTCCTTGCGCTCGGAGATGTCCTCCACGAACACCAGCACGCCGGTAACCCGCTGCTGGAGCAGGATGGGCTGGAAGAAGAAGCGGTAATCCCCCCGTTTGTCGCCGAGGGTGGAGGTATAGGCCGTCTCCAGGGTGGACGCCTCGCCGGCCAGGGCGCGGCGGATGTAGGGAACCAGGGTGGCGTCGCGGGCTTGGGTGGCCATGTTGAAGCCGATGGCCTCGCTCCGCTGCCCGCCCACCGCTTCGAGGAAGGCGCGGTTGCAGTCGGTGATGCGCCCGGTGGTGTCGAGGCGCACCATGCCCACCGGCGCCTGGTCGAAGAGGTGCTTCATGCGGATTTCGTTTTCCACCAGGGCCCGGCTGGCCTGGTCGGCCAGTTCCCGCAGGCGGAGGGGATTGCGGGTCACGAACCAGGCCAGAACGGCCACCGCCAGGGTCAGTATCCCCCCGATGAGGTCGAGCCGATGGATGGCCGGGCTGGCGCGCCAGCCTCCCTTGGGGGTGGCGGCCAGTTGCCAGCTGCCGTGGGGCAGGTTGATGTCCAGCAGCACCGGGTCGGCGCCGTACAGCTCGGGATTGCCCCAGAACACGCTGCCGGTGGCGCCTTCGCCGTCCTTGCCGCGGAGGGCGAAGTCGAGGCCGGAGCCGGGGTCCAGCAGGCCGGCCTCGCGGAAAAGCGCGTCCTGGAGAATCACCACCTGGGCGAACCCCCAATAGCGCCCGCCGCCCGGTTTGCCGCCGGGAGGGGTGAGGTACACCGGCATGCGGGCGACGAATCCCCTGCCGCCGGACTTGAGGTCCAGGGGGCCGGCGAAGACGATGCGGCGGCTTTCGATGGCCCGTTTGGCCGGACCCTCGCGCTCCGGGTCGGCGAGGATGTCGAAGCCGAGAACGGCGGCGCTGTCCCGCCGCGGGTAGACATGGCTCACCCGGTTGTCTTTCGCCAGGCGCAGGCCCACGGTCTCGTTTTCCGGAGTCCGCAGCCAGGCCGCCAAGTCCGCGAATTCCGCCTGGGTGATGTCGGGGTGGGTGGAGACATACACCATCAGTCCCCGGGCGAGAAACACCCGCGAGTTGAGGGCGCTCTCCAGCCGGCTCCTCACCGCGCTGGCGCTGTTGAGCACGCTGGAGCGGACTTCCTGCTGGTAACGGACCTGCTCCAGGCTGTCGAGGTACGCCACCAGTCCCCCCGCCGCGAGCGCGGCAGATAATGCGGCCAGGAGGGGAAGGAGGCGTTTGAGGGTCATGGCGAGGGATTATAGACCCAGTCGAGGAGGGCGTCTTGCGCCTTGCCGCCGAGGCTGGCGCGGGGGTCGTTGATGAGGAACACCACCGCCAGGTAATGGCCGCGAACGTCCCGGACGTAGCCGGCAATGGCCTTGACCCCGTCCAGGGTGCCGGTCTTGACGTGGGCCATGCGGGCGACGAATTCCTCCCGCAGGCGCTTTTTCATGGTGCCGTCGAGGGCCGTCACCGGCAGGGAGGAGACGTATTCCGGCATCACCGGGCTGCGCCAGGCGGCCAGCAGCAGCTCGCCCAGGTGGCCGGCGCTGATGCGCTCCGCCCGGGACAGGCCGGAGCCGTTCTTCAGCACCAGCTCCGGGAATTCCAGCTCCTTGGCGGCGAGCCAGCAGTGCACGGCGGCGGCGGCGTTGGCGGGGGTGCCGGGGGCGCCCGAGGCTTCCGCGCCCAGGGTCAGGAACAGGCTGCGGGCCATGGTGTTGTTGCTGAACTTGTTGATGTCGCGGACGATTTCCGCCAGGGGGTGGGACGGCGCGGCGGCCAGCAGCACCGCGCCGTCCGGGACGGCGCCGACCCGTGTCTTGCCTGACAGGCTTCCTCCCGCCTCCTGCCACAGCTGGCGGAACAGGGCGTCCAGGTGGGCGGTGTTGGAGAACACCCGCAGGTGGGTGCCCCGTTCGCCGCAGGCGGCGGACAGGCCGCCGTCGAAGCTCACGCTGACGCCGTCGCCGTCCTCGCTGACCTTGGCGCTCCAGGCGTCGCAGCCGCCGCCGTTGAGCTTGAGGCGGTTGACGATTTTCAGCCGGGGGGACTGGGGGTCGGCGACGATTTTCACCGTCTGCCGCTCCGGGTCGGGCAGGAGGCGGAAATTCACCACTTGGAAGCCCGCCATCAGCGCCTGGGGCAGCACGTTGTAGGCCTTGTAGGGTTCGCCGTCGAAGGCGCCCGGGTCGCCCTCGTCCACGCCGAAGCGGCTCTGGTCCAGGACCAGGTCGCCGCGGATATGGCGCAGGCCCTGCTGGCGCAGGCGGCGCAGGAGGAGCCAGAAATCCTCCTCCGTCAGGTGGGGGTCGCCGCCTCCTTTGATGATCAGGTTGCCCTTGAGGGTGTCGCCGTCCAGCTCGCCGTCCCGATAGACCTCCGTCTTCCAGGTGTAGGCCGGCCCCAGCAGTTCCAGGCCGGCGTAGGTGGTGACCAGCTTCATGGTGGAGGCGGGGCTCATGGCCCATTCCGCGTTGAGGGCCAGGAGGGGCCTGGATTCAGAAGTGTCCTGGACGAAGACGCCGACGTTGTTTTCGGGAATGCCCGCGTCGGCGAGGGCCTGGGCCACCGGCGGGGGCAGGGACTGGGCGGCGGCGGACAGGGAGGCGAGGCCGAAGGCCAGGGCGCACAGCAGGCGGCGGGCCACGGTCAGAGCTCCACCGTGGCGCCGAGGGCCGGGACCGTGACGCCTTTCCAGCCCAGCTCCTTGCCGATCAGCTTGGCGAACTGCTGGGCGACGCTGAGCTCGCCGTGGATGACGAAGGTTTTTTTCGGCGGCGAGCGGAATTTTCCCAGCCAGCCCAGCAGGTCGCTTTGGTCGGCGTGGGCGGACAGGCCGCCGAGGGTGTAGAGGTCGGCCCGCACCGGGATTTCCTCCTTGTGGATGCGCACCATCTTGGCGCCGTCGACAATGCGCCGCCCCAGGGTGCCGCCGGCCTGGAAGCCGGTGAAGACGATGCTGCATTCCTTGCGCCCCAGGTTGTAGCGCAGGTGGTATTTGATGCGGCCCGCTTCGCACATGCCGCTGGAGGAGATGATGACGGCGCCGCGGCGGATGTCGTTGATCGCCATGGAGTCTTCCTTCTGCTCGGCGAAATGGACCCGGATGCCGTTGTGGCGGTGGTTGCCCCAGGAGAAGACCTTCTTCGCTTCCTCGTCCCACAGCTCCTGGTGCTGCATGGTGATTTCCGTGGCCTTCAGGCCCATGGGCGAATCCACGTACACGTCCAGGTCGTGGAGGCGCTTCTGGCGCACCAGGTCGTAGAGGAGGAAGAGGATGTCCTGGGTCCGGCCCACGGCGAAGGCGGGGATGACCACGTTGCCGCCCTTGCGCTCCAGGGTGTCGCGGATGGCGTAGACCATTTCGTTGACGGTGTCCTCCCAGCCCTTGTGGTGGCGGTTGCCGTAGGTGGACTCCACCAGCAGCACGTCGGCCTCCTCGATGGGGGTGGGGTCCTCGACGATGGGCTGGCCGGGCTGGCCCAGGTCGCCGGAGAAGACGATCTTGCGGGTCTTGCCCTTTTCCGTCGCCCACAGTTCGACGATGGCCGAGCCGAGGATGTGGCCGGCGTCGCGGAAGCGGCAGCGGATGCTGGGGTGGGGGGAGAACTCGGTGCCGTATTCCACTCCCTGGATGAAGCGCAGGGAGGCGTCGGCCTGCATCACGGTGTAGAGGGGGGCGACGTCGCGGCGCTTTTTCTTCTCGGACTTCTGGCGCAGGTAGTTGGCCTTTTCCGCCTCCTTCTCCTGGATGTGGGCCGAATCGTGGAGCATGACCTCCAGCAGGTCGCGGGTGGCGGGGGTGGTGAATATCGGCCCCTTGTAGCCCAGGGCGGTGAGGCGGGGGATGAGGCCAGAGTGGTCGATATGGGCGTGGGTCAGGAGGACGAAATCCAGGGCGTCCAGGTTGAAGTCCAGGGCGTCCAGGTTCTTGCGCCGGGCCTCCTTGCCCCCCTGGAACATGCCGCAGTCCACCAGGAAGCGGGTTTCCGCGGTCTCGACAAAATAGCAGGAGCCGGTGACCTCGCCGGCGGCGCCGTGAAACGTGATTTTCATGAATGCTTGAGCCTCGATGGTAGGTTAAGGGGCAAGGAGCGTCAGAACAGCTCGATATCGCCTTCTTCGCGTTTTTTCTTTTCCTGCATGGCCGTGTGGTAGAGGGCCAGGGCCTGGCTGATGTTCATGCCGCGGGTGATGGCGTCGAACATGACCCGCTCCTCTTCCATGGTGTACTTGGAGCGCACCAGCTCCTGCAGCTTGCGCCATTCCTCCGGGTTGTAGAGCCGGCCTGGGCTGCCGATGAGGTTCGCCAGGCCGTCGATGCTGCGGCTGACGTGGTTGAGGCGCTGGGTCAGCTTGTCGTAGAACTGGAAGGCGATGATCACCGACTGCATGCGGGAGATGACCTCCTCGCAGTGGCCGCTGATGGCCTGGTGCATGGCGTGGTTCTTCTCGTCGTCCGGCAGGGCCCGCACTTCGTCGTTGATGAGGCGGATGGAATCCATCATGGAGGTGAAGGAGTCCGCCAGCACTCCCACGGAGCCGTCGCTGTCCTTCATGGCGGTTTCGATCTGGGCCACGGCCAGTTCCATCATCAGGATGGTTTCCCTCACCTGGCTCCAATCCAGGTCGGGGCGCTGGGCGGTGGAACCGGGGGGGAGAGCGTGTTCTTCCATGACTGTTTTCCTTTCGGTCTACTCGGGTGTTGGTTTCAGGCCGCCACGCTCAGGCTGGCGGCCCAGGCCAGGGCCTCGATCTGGGCGCGGCTCGCGGCCGCCAGGCCCAAGCCGGGCAGCCGGGCCAGAATTTCGATGGCGGCGCCGTAATCATCCTGTTCCATGACCTCGCCCAGCCGCAGCATCTCCCCCAGCACGCCTTGCCGTTGCAGGATGGCGTCCCGCACCGCGTCGGGCAGGTTGAGCTGCTCGACGATTTCCTCCTTGGGCATGGACAGGAGGGTGTCGATGAGGGACATGATGCCCGCCATGAAGGCCTGCTCTTCCATCTGGCGGTTGCCGGGCGCGACGCGGGCCGCCAGCAGTTCCATCAGCCGCCCGCGGGTGGCGGCGAGCTGCAGCAGGGGGTCGTTGAGGTTGCCGGCGCCGTGGTGGGCAAAGAGCAGCAGTTGCAGCCAGCGCTGCAGCTGGTGGCGCCCCAGGACGACGATGGCGTGGTTGAGGGAGGTGATCTTCTGGCGCATGCCCATGGCCACCGAGTTCACCAGCTTCAAGAGGTTGTAGGTGAGGCCCGGGTCGCGCTTGAATATCTGCTCCAGTTCGCTGGTCTCGGCGTCGGACAGCACCAGGCCGAGGAGCTTCAGCAGGGCCAGGTGGGCGGGGTCGGCGCGGCGGCCGGAGAGGATCGCCGGCTTGGCGAAGTAATAGCCCTGGAACAGTTCGAAGCCCAGTTCCATGCAGTGCCGGGCCTGTTCCGGGGTGTCGATTTTTTCCGCCAGCAGCTGCACCGGCCAGTGGCGCAGGCGGTTGACGTACACTTCCAGCTGCCCCGGCTTCAGGGCCAGGAGGTCGATCTTGATGATGTCGACGATGTCGAACAGGGGCAGGTAGACGTCGTCGAAGAGAAAATCGTCCAGGGCGAGGTGGAAGCCCTTGGACTTCAGTTCCCGGCAGCGTTCAACGACCTCGGGGGTGATGGCGATGGTTTCCAGCAGTTCCAGCACCACCCTGTCCCGGGGCAGCAGTTCCACCATTTCGCTCATCAGCAGGTCGGCGCTGACGTTGATGAAGCCCCGGTGGCTGCTGAGGACGGTGTCGATGCCCAGGCCGGTGAAGGCCTGGAGGATGACGCTGGCGGTGGCGGAAAGGTCGTCGGCGATGGTGGCCGCGTTGCTGCCGCCGGACGAGCGGAACAGCAGTTCGTAGGCGACAATGCTCTGCTCGCGGTCGAGGATCGGCTGCCGGCCGAGAAAGAAATCCTGATTGTTGTCGCTCATGGGTCTGAACCTTTCGCCCCAGCATAACATGCACTATTCTTCGGCTGAAATAGGGTAAATCCCTGACATCACGGACTGTGGCGGCGGGAAGCGGGAAGGCGCTTTTCCCTTGGCGGTGTCGCGGGGCGTTGTGGCACAATTAGGCACTCGGCCTCGGCGTCGCCGGGCGAGGGGAAAGTCAAGCAGGTTCCATGGAATTAAAAGATCGCAACAAATTCGAGGAGCTGAAGGCCACGGGGCGGCTGCCGTCGCCCAAGGGCGTGGCCCTGGCCCTGATCAACCTCACCCAGCAGGAGGATTTCACCGCCTCCGAGGTCACCCATGTCGTCCAGTCCGACCCCGCCCTGGCCGGGCGCCTGCTCAAGCTGGCCAATTCTTCCCGGCAGGGACTGAGCCGTCCGGTGGTGTCCCTGTCCCAGGCGGTGATGCTGCTGGGCATCCCCATGGTGCGCAACGTCGCCCTCGGCCTGTCCCTGCTGACGGAAAACATGGAAGGGGTCTGCAAGAGCTTCGATTTCCAGCGTTTCTGGTCCCGGTCCCTGGCTTCCGCCATTTCCAACCAGTGGCTGGGCTACCGGGCCCAGACCGCCGCCGACGAGACCTTCACCTGCGGCCTGTTGTCCCAGGTGGGGCGCCTGGCCCTGGCGATTCTTTTTCCCCAGGAGTACAGCGAGGTGCTGGACGAGGCGGCGGGCAAGCCGGTGGCCGAGCTGCTCAAGCTGGAGCAGGGGCGCTTCGCCATCGACCACCGCCACCTGACTTCCGCCCTGCTTCAGGACTGGGGCCTGCCGCCCCTTTTCGTGGAGGCCGTGTTCCACCACGAGGCGCCGGAGGAGGCGGAGTTCGAGGAGGGCTCCCGGCCCTATCTGATTACCCATTCCCTGCATTTTTCGGCCTACCTGGGCGAGATTTGCCAGCTCAGCGAAGAGGCGCGGCGCCGCATGCTGCCCCGTCTCTACGTGCTCGGCGCCCGCCTCGGCATGGACGCCGACGCGGTTAACCTCCTGTCCGACCAGGTGGTGGCGGAGTGGCGCGACTGGGGAACCATCCTCCAGGTCCAGACCCACGATCTGCCCCCCTTTGCCGAGATGGCGGCGGCCATGCCGGCGGTGCCGACGGTGCTGGGGGGCAAGCAGCAATTTCCCCTGCGCGTCCTGGTGGTGGACGACAGTCCTGCCATTCTCGCCCTGCTGGAGAAGCTGCTGACCGACATCGGCCATGCCGTCAGGACCGCCGTGAATGGCCAGGACGGCCTGTCCAAGGCCCTGGAGTGGCAGCCCCAGCTGATCATCACCGACTGGGTGATGCCGGAGATGGACGGCCTGGCCCTGTGCAAGGCCCTGCGGGAAAGCCGGGCCGGGCGCATGATGTACCTCATCATCCTCACCGTGCTGGAGGACGAGGAGAAGCTGGTGGAGGCCTTCGAGGCCGGGGCGGACGACTATATCGTCAAGCCCTTCAGCGAGCGCGCCCTGAAGGCGCGGCTGCGAGCCGGCCAGCGGGTGGTGCAGCTGCAGGAGGAAATCCTCCTGGAGCGGGAGGACGTGCGCCGCTCCGCCGCCGAACTGGCGGTGACCAACCAGCGCCTGCTGGAGGCGGCCCTGACCGACTCCCTGACCCAGTTGCCCAACCGCCGCTACGGCCTGGAGCGTTTCGACGAGGAATGGGCCGCGTCGGGCCGCCATGAGTCGCCCCTGTCCTGCATGCTGCTGGACATCGACCGCTTCAAGCAGATCAACGACACCCACGGCCACGATGCCGGCGACGCGGTGCTGCGCCAAAGCGCCACCCTGATCCGGAAGGCCATCCGCAAGGAGGACGTGGTATGCCGTCTCGGCGGCGAGGAATTCCTGGTGATTTGCCCGGCGGCCGACCTGAAGTCCACCGCCCTGGCCGCCGAGCGCCTGCGCCTGGCCTTCGAGAAGGCGGCCTTCGACTTCCCCGGCGGTTCCCTCAAACTGACCGCCAGCATCGGCGTGGCTTCCCGGGACGCCAATTTGCCGGGCCCCGAAGCCCTGCTCAAGATCGCGGACCAGGCCCTCTACACCGCCAAGCAGGCGGGGCGTAACCGGGTCGTGGTCTATAGCCGCAAGGCCCCTTCGCCGCCCGCCAAGGAAAAAAACTGAGTTCCTTCCCCGTCCGTTTCATGGTCAATCTGACCACAAATTGCCATTGAGCGTCCTGGGGCATTGATTAAAGTATCGTTCCCATGTCCAGCGCATATTCGGTTTTGCGGAAGATCGCTTCTTTCCAGAAAAAGCACCTTTCCATGCTCCAGTCCCACGAGGACTACGCCATCGCGGTAGAAATCGGCTACCACCAGGAAATCGGCAAGCCCCTGACCCTGAAGCAGCTGTTTCTGCTGGAGATCGCTTCGCCGGCGACGGTGCAGCGGCGGCTCAAGCGCCTGATCAATCTCGGCGTCGCGAGCAAGAAATACCGCCAGAGCGATGGCCGCATGGTCGAGCTGGGGCTTTCCCCCCAGACGGACCGGGCGTTCCGGAAATACGCGGACAGCATCGGCAGAAGCTTCGGCAGCCCCAGGCGCGGCGCCAAGGCTGTTTCGGGCGGCAAGAACAAATCGGGAGGACGGACAACCGTGTACGGCTTAGTCACCATGGACCAGATGGAACCGGTCTGCGGCACCTGCGTCCATTGGGACGGAGCGCGGGAGATTCAACAAAACCAAGTCCGCGTCATCGCGGACAGCGAGGGCGTGTGCGGCCTGCTGGCCGCCCAGGGCAGGGATTTCGTCGAAACCATCACCCTTTCCACCCACCGCCCCCCTTGCGGCGAGTGGTCGCCCTGCGGGGACTGACCCCCGCCGGCTATCAGCGGCCCAGGGCCGCCATCACCCCGTCCCAGAAGCGGATGCGGGCTTCCACCGCGGCCCGGGCCGCATCTTCCGCCTCCTTCATCTTCACCGGGTCGCCGCCGATCAGCTCGTTGAGCAGCTGCAGCGAGATGGGGCCGTGGAAATCCGCGTCCAGGTGGATGTGCCGGTTCAGGTAGTAGTGGAAGGCCGGCGCTTCCTTGTCGGTGATGCCCATGTCCTTGAGGAAGGCCCGGAACATCCCCGGAATGATGTGTTCCCGCCCCAGGGCGAAGGCCGCCGCCACCATGTGGGGCTTGCCCGTGCCGATGAAGGCGAAGGTGCTTTCCATGAACTGGTGGGAGGGCGCCGGGGCGACGCCCAAGGCCAGGGCCGCGGTGATGCCCCGCTCGGCGGCGGTCTCGACGAAATTCAGCACCCCCGTCGGGTCGGCGCCGATCTCCCGCATGGCGTCGCAGTACAGCTCGAAATGGCTGGCGAAGGTGGCGGAACCATCCGCCGCCGGCAGTCCTTGGTCGGATTCCTCTTCCAGCACCAGCTGGTTGATGAAGTAGCGCACCGAGGGATGGCCCCGGGGCTTCCACGGGTAGGTGGTGGGGGCGATCTGGTTCTGCAGGTACTTCACCACCGACATGAAATCCCACACCGAGAACACATGGTGGCTCATGAACGCCTGCAGGTCCTCGATGGCGCGCACGGCGCCGTAGACCGGGTGACTGTCGAGCTTGCGGCGCAGGTCGTCGACGACGGCGACGTCGAAAGTGGCGTTGGTCATGGAGGCCTCCTCCTTGGGCGGGGGTGAATTAGCGAAGGCTAATAATACTCCTGCCCAGAACGGATGGGGAGCCCCTCGGGCTCAGCGGCGGCGGAAAGGCGGCGGGGAGGAGGGCGGGCCGGAGCGCTCCTCCTTGTAGCGGAAATTGATCCGCGCCTTGGTCAGGTCGTAGGGCGACATTTCCAGGGACACCTTGTCCCCGGCGAGGATGCGGATGCGGTGCTTGCGCATCTTGCCCGCCACGTAGGCGATCACTTCCATGCCGTTGTCCAGGGTCACGCGAAAGCGCGTATCGGGCAACACCATGTTCACGACGCCTTCCAGTTCGATCATCTCTTCTTTGGCCATAGCGGCACACTCCTGGGCGCCATTGCGCCCGGCAAAAGGTGAACAAAAAAGCCCGGCAAAGCCGGGCTTCTTCGTGGGTTTGAGGCAGGGACCGATTAGATCGGGCGAATGTTCGCCGCCTGCTTGCCCTTGGGGCCGGTGGTGATTTCGAACTCCACCTTCTGGTTTTCAGCCAGGGACTTGAAGCCCGAGGACTGGATGGCGGAGAAATGGGCGAACAGATCTTCGCCGCCGCCATCGGGGGTGATAAAGCCAAAACCTTTGGAGTCATTGAACCACTTAACAGTACCAGTTGCCATGTTTAAACGTCCTTAAAAAATATGAAGAAATCGGGCCGTGGCCCTGGCAGACGAGAATCAAGACGAAGAAGCTGACGAACTGGGTACCGATTTGATGGGGTACGGCGTAACGTAACTAATAGCCGACTACATAACTTGAAAATGCTGCTGGAGGGCAGTATGGGGGTATGGGGGGAATAAAGCAAACTTTATTTTCGGGCTTGGGGGTTGGTCGCGCTTCGCGCGGGGTGGGTTGGCTGCTCGGCTGCGTTTGACGGCGGTCCCTCACCCGCGCTGACGCGCACCCTCTCCCGAGGGGAGAGGGTTTCTGTGCGGCGGAGTGGGGTTGTTCCCCTCTCCCGCCGGGAGAGGGGCTTAGGGGTGAGGGACTGAGGTAGCTATGGGCAGGGAGGTTGGATTTGCGACGATTTTGAAGCACCTCCCCTCTGAGCCGCCGAGGATTTGCGCCCCCCGCCCTAAATCATCCGCGCGAAGCGCACAAAAACCAAAGGGCGCAATAGCCACCGACCATTGCGCCCTTTGAAGGCCAAGAACAAATAACGAAAAGCTACCGCTTCTTCGGCAACATATCCGTAATCGTCCCCTCCACCAACTCCGCCGCGAAACACAACGTCTCCGACAAGGTCGGATGCGGATGAATCGTCAGCCCCAGATCGGTGGCATCCGCCCCCATCTCCAGGGCCAGCACCGCCTCGGCGATCAGCTCCCCGGCGTGGGGGCCGGTGATGCCGGCGCCGAGCACTCGGCGGGTTTCCTTGTCCACGATCAGCTTGGTCACGCCGTAGTCCGCGTTCAGGGACAGGGCGCGGCCGCTGGCGGCCCAGGGGAAGTTGGCTTTATCAAAGGCGATGCCCTGCTTCTTGGCTTCGGTCTCGGTGAGGCCCATCCAGGCGATTTCCGGGTCGGTGTAGGCCACGGAGGGGATGGTCTGGGCGTCGAACGCCGCCTTGTGGCCGCAGATCACCTCCGCCGCCACCTTGCCCTCGTGCACCGCCTTGTGGGCCAGCATGGGCTGGCCGACGATGTCGCCGATGGCGAAGATGTGGGGGACGTTGGTGCGCTGCTGCTTGTCCACGGGGATGAAGCCCTGCTCGGTGACCTGTACCCCGGCGTGTTCGGCGCCGATGAGCTTGCCGTTGGGGCGGCGGCCCACGGCCACCAGCACCTTGTCGAAGACCTGGGGTTTGGGGGCGTTGTCGCCTTTATCCCCTTCAGGGGATTCGAAGGTGACGTGGATGCCGTCCTTCTTGGCCTCGGCCTTGACCACCTTGGTCTTGAGGAGGATGGCCTGGTAGCGTTTCTCGATGCGCTTGTGGAGGGGCTTCACCAGGTCCGGGTCGGCGCCGGGGATGAGCTGGTCGCCCAGTTCCACCACGGTGATTTGGGTCCCCAGGGCGGAGTAGACGGTGGCCATTTCCAGGCCGATGATGCCGCCGCCGATGACCAGCATGGACTTGGGCACGTCGGCCAGGGCCAGGGCGCCGGTGGAGTCGATGACGCGCGGGTCCTCGGGGAAGCCGGGGAGCTTCACCGCCTGGGAGCCGGCGGCGATGATGGCGTGGTCGAACACCACCATCTTCTCGCCCTCGGCGGTGTCCACTTTCAGGTGGTGGGGGGCGGCGAAGCTGCCCCGGCCGCGGATGACGGTGACGCCCCGCTGCTTGGCGAGTTGGGCCAGGCCGCCGGTGAGCTTGCCGACGACGCTTTCCTTCCAACTGCGAATCTTGTCTATGTCCACCTTGGGCTTGCCGAAGGAAACGCCGTGGTGGGCCATGTCCGCGGCCTCGGTGATGGTCTTGGCGACGTGGAGCAGGGCCTTGGAGGGGATGCAGCCGACGTTGAGGCATACCCCGCCGAGGGTGGCGTGGTATTCCACCAGCACCACCTTCTTGCCCAGGTCGGCGGCGCGGAAGGCGGCGGTGTAGCCGCCGGGGCCGGCGCCGAGGACCAGGACTTCGGCGTGGATTTCGTGGCCGTTGGCAGCCGGGGCGGCGGCGGGGGCCGGCGCTTCGGGGGCCGGTTGGGCGGGCGCAGGCGCGGCTTCCGCCGCATCGCCCGCTTCCAGGGTCAGAATCACGCTGCCCTGGGACACCTTGTCGCCCACCTTGACCTTGACGGACTTGACCGTGCCGGCGTGGGAGGCGGGCACGTCCATGGTGGCCTTGTCGGACTCCAGCACCAGCAGGGTGTCGTCCACGTTGATGCTGTCGCCTGGTTTGACCGGGATTTCGATGATCTCGACGTCCTTGAAGTTGCCGATGTCGGGAACGGTGATTTCGATCAGCTTGCTCATGATATGTCCTGAATTATTCGTTCTTGAGGATCGCGTCGAGGGCGGCGGTCAAGGGCGGGAGGTCGTCGGTGACGGTGTCCCATACACGGTCCAGGTCCACGTCGAAATAGGCATGGATCAGGCGGTTGCGCATGCCGACGATATCCTGCCAGGGAATGTCGGGGTATTGTGCCCGTAATTCGGGGCCGAGCTTGCTTGCGGCCTCGCCGACGATTTCAATGGATTTGACCAGCGCCAGGGTTAGCATCCGGTTGGTATTTAGATCGGAACGGCCATGTGCCTTGGCGAAATCCATGGCCTCTTTTGCCGCGTCCAGCATGTGTTGGAGACGAATGCGGTCACTCTTCATACTGGACCTCGGCATGGGCGAGGACTTCGTCCCGGAAGTAGCGGCTGAGGTCTGCCGGCGTGCGCAGGTCAACCTTGCGCTGGACCAGGTTCGAGAGTTCCCTTTCCATGCCGGCCAGCCGGATCAGGCCGACCCGCTCGCCGGGAGCGAACTCCACCAGCACGTCCACGTCGCTGTCAGGGCGGAAATCGTCGCGCAGCACCGAACCGAACAGCGCCAGCCGCCGGATGTGGTGGCGGTGGCAGAAGTCGGCGACTTTTTCCTTCGGCAGCGTCAAGTTGGGCATGGCCTCAATATCCGGCTAGGGCAAGGGGGTATTGTCCCGCGCTTCGGCTAGAGCAACAACCGCCGCACGTCCGCCAACAGCGTTCCCAGCAGGGTGGTGAAGCGGGCGCCCTGGGCGCCGTCGATTACCCGGTGGTCGTAGGACAGGGACAAGGGCAGCATCAGGCGCGGGGCGAATTCCTTGCCGTTCCACACCGGTTTCAGGGACGAGCGGGAAACGCCGAGGATGGCCACCTCCGGCGAGTTGAGGATGGGCGTGAAGTAGGTGCCGCCGATGCCCCCCAGGCTGGAGATGGTGAAGCAGCCGCCCTGCATGTCGGCGGGGCCGAGCTTGCGGTCCCGGGCCTTGGCGGAGAGGGCGATCAGCTCCTTGGAGATCTCCAGCACGCTCTTCTTGTCGGCGTCGCGCACCACGGGCACCACCAGGCCGTCCGGGGTGTCCACGGCGAAGCCGATGTGGAAGTACTGCTTGAGAATCAGGCTTTCCCCGTCCGGCGACAGGGAGCTGTTGAAGGTCGGGTAGGCTTTCAGGGCCGCCACCACCGCCTTCATCAGGAAGGGCAGCAGGGTGAGCTTGGCGCCCTGCTTTTCGGCCTCGGCCTGCATGGTCTTGCGGAAGGCTTCCAGGTCGGTGATGTCGCTCTCGTCGAACTGGGTGACATGGGGCGCGGCGACCCAGTTGCGGTGCAGGGCGGGGCCGGAAATCTTCTTGATCTTGGGCAGGGCCTGGGTTTCCACCGGGCCGAACTGGGCGAAGTCCACCGCCGGCATTTCCGGCAGGTTGAGGCCGAGGCCGCCGGCCATGCCGCCGCGGGGCTTGGCCAGGGCGTTCTTGACGAAGGCCTGGACGTCCTCCTTGAGGATGCGGCGCTTGGGGCCGGAGCCGTTGACCAGGGAGAGGTCCACGCCCAGCTCCCGGGCGAAGGCGCGCACCGACGGGCTGGCATGGGGCTTGGTGCCGGCGGGGCCGGCGGAAGCCGCCAGCTCGGCGGTGGGGGAGGGGCGGAAGGCCGGCTGGGGCGCGGGCTGCGGCGCCGGAGCGGCGGCCTGAGCCGGGGCGGGCGCGGCCTTGGGGGCCGGCGCCGGGGCTTCCTCGCTCGCTTCCAGGGTCAGGATCAGGCTGCCCTCGGAGACCTTGTCGCCCACCTTGACCTTGATGGCCTTGACCGTGCCGCCGCAGGAGGCGGGCACGTCCATGGTGGCCTTGTCGGACTCCAGCACCAGCAGGGTGTCGTCCGCGCGGATGGTATCGCCGGCCTTGACCGGGATTTCGATGATCTCGACGTCCTTGAAATTGCCGATGTCGGGGACGCGGATTTCCTTGATGTTCGCCATGTCGTCCCTCCCCTTAGGCCGTCAGCGGGTTGGGTTTGTCGGCGTCGATGCCGTACTGCTTGATGGCCTCGGCCACCTTGGCGGCGGGAAGCAGGCCATCGTCGGCCAGGGCCTTGAGGGCGGCCACGGCGACGTAATGGCGGTCCACCTCGAAGAAGCGGCGCAGGGCTTCCCGGCTGTCGGAGCGGCCGAAGCCGTCGGTGCCCAGGGTGACGTAGCGGCCCGGCACCCATTCGCGGATCTGGTCGGCGTAGGCCTTGATATAGTCGGTGGAGGCAATGACCGGGCCGGCGCGGCCCTTGAGGCATTTCTCCACGTAGCTTTCCTTGGCCTTGGCGGTGGGGTGCAGCAGGTTGTGGCGGCGCGCGTCGAGGCCGTCGCGGCGCAGCTCGTTGTAGCTGGTGACGCTCCACACGTCGGCATCGACGCCGAAGTCGGCCTTCAGCAGGTCGGCGGCGGCCAGCACTTCCCGCAGGATGGTGCCGGAGCCCATCAGCTGGACCTTGAGCTTGGCTTTCGCATCGCCCTTCCTCAGCAGGTACATGCCCTTGAGGATGCCTTCCTCGGCGCCCTTGGGCATGGGGGGGTGGACGTAGTTCTCGTTCATCACCGTGAGGTAGTAGAACACGTCTTCCTGTTCCTCCACCATGCGGCGCAGGCCGTCCTGGACGATGACCGCCAGCTCGTAGGCGTAGGTGGGGTCGTAGGCCACGCAGTTGGGGATGGTGGCCGCCATCAGGTGGCTGTGGCCGTCCTCATGCTGCAGGCCCTCGCCGTTCAGCGTGGTGCGGCCGGCGGTGCCGCCGAGGAGGAAGCCCCGGGCGCGGGAGTCGCCAGCGGCCCAGGCCAGGTCGCCGATGCGCTGGAAGCCGAACATGGAGTAGTAAATGTAGAACGGAATCATCGGCACGCCGTGGGTGCTGTAGCTGGTGGCGGCGGCGAGCCAGGACGCCATGGCGCCGGCTTCGTTGATGCCTTCCTCCAGAATCTGGCCGTTCTGGGATTCGCGGTAGTAGGCCACCTGGTCGGCGTCCTGGGGCACGTAGAGCTGGCCCTGGGAGGAGTAGATGCCGAGCTGGCGGAACATGCCTTCCATGCCGAAGGTGCGGGCCTCGTCGGGGACGATGGGCACCACGTGCTTGCCGATCACCTTGTCCTTCACCAGGGTGGAGAGGATGCGGACGAAGGCCATGGTGGTGGAGATTTCCCGTTCGCCGGTGCCGTGGAGCTGGGCGTCGAAGTCGGCCAGCTTGGGCACCGCCAGCTTCGCCGCCTTGGGGCGGCGGGCGGGCAGGTAGCCGCCCAGGGTCTTGCGGCGTTCCTGGAGATACTGCATTTCCGGGCTGTCGGGAGCCGGCTTGTAGTAGGGAACGTCGTGGAGCTTGTCGTCGGCCACCGGGATGTTGAAGCGGTCGCGGAAGGCCTTGAGGGCCGCGTCGGACATCTTCTTCGCCTGGTGGGTGGGGTTCTGGGATTCGCCGGATTCGCCCATGCCGTAGCCCTTCACCGTCTTGGCCAGGATCACCGTCGGCTGGCCGGTATGGCGCATGGCGGCGGCGTAGGCGGCGTAAATCTTGGACGGGTCGTGGCCGCCCCGGTTGAGGCGCCAGATGTCGTCGTCGGACATGTTGGCCACCAGCTCCAAGAGCTCCGGGTACTTGCCGAAGAAGTGCTGGCGCACGTAGGCGCCGTCCTTGGACTTGTAGTTCTGGTAGTCGCCGTCCACGCACTCTTCCATGCGCTGACGCAGCAGGCCGGTCTTGTCGGCGGCCAGCAGGGGGTCCCAGTAGCGGCCCCACACCACCTTGATCACGTTCCAGCCGGCGCCGCGGAACACGCCTTCCAGTTCCTGGATGATCTTGCCGTTGCCCCGCACCGGGCCGTCCAGCCGCTGCAGGTTGCAGTTGATGACGAACACCAGGTTGTCGAGCTTCTCCCGGCCCGCCAGGGAAATGGCGCCGAGGGATTCCGGCTCGTCGGTCTCGCCGTCGCCGAGGAAGGCCCACACCTTGCGCTGGCTGTTGTCGGTGATGCCCCGGTCGGTGAGGTACTTCATGAAGCGGGCCTGGTAGATGGCCTGCAGGGGGCCGAGGCCCATGGACACGGTGGGGAACTGCCAGAAATCAGGCATCAGCCAGGGGTGCGGGTAGGACGAGAGGCCCTTGCCTCCCACCTCCTGGCGGAAGTTTTCCATCTGCTCTTCGCTAATGCGGCCTTCAAGGAAGGCGCGGGCGTAGATGCCGGGAGCGGAATGGCCCTGGATGTAGAGCAGGTCGCCGCCGCTGGGGTCGGACGCGCCGCGGAAAAAGTGGTTGAAGCCCACGTCGTACAGGGTGGCGGCGGAGGCGAAGCTGGCGATGTGGCCGCCCACGCCGGGAGCCTTCACGTTGGCGCGCATCACCATGGCGATGGCGTTCCAGCGGATGATGGCGCGGATGCGGCGCTCCATGGCCTGGTCGCCGGGAACGTGTTCCTCCTGGCTGACCGGGATGGTGTTGAGATAGGCGGTAGTGGCCGAATAGGGTAGGTAGGCGCCGGAACGGCGGGCCTTGTCGATCAGCTTTTCCAACAGGTAGTGGGCCCGTTCGGCGCCTTCCAGCTCGAGCACCGATTCCAGGGCGTCGAGCCACTCCTGGGTTTCCTGCGGATCCATGTCCGGGATATTCGACATAAGTGTGTTACCTCCGGTAAGCAAGTCTTTCCGAATAAACGAAACCTGGCCTTTGCCGTCGCGGGCACGCGAAAGCGCCGCGGAGCCTCGGGGCCGCGCGCGGAGAGCGGGTGTTCGTGTCGTGTCCTGTTTGTGGGCGCCCTGTCGGCGCACCGGTGTTGCCTGTGTTTTTCTTGGCCGGATTCTGTCCAGCAACCTGCTATCATTGACCAACCGTACCGCTTTGGTCAAGTTTCCCCCCGTTGAGAGACCCTTTTCATGTTGCCTAAAATCTCGCAATTACAAGCTCTTATCTCCGAGGCTCAGGCTGCCGCCGCAGGCCATGTGCTGTTCCTGTTGCCCAAGTCGAAGACCCTGCCCGCCATGCCCTACAAGGATGTGGCGGCGGCCCGGCTCAAGCGCCGCGGCATGAAGGCCGAGGAGCTGGCCAAGTCCCCTCTCGCTGCCGATCTGCCCGGCGGCGGGCTGGCGGTGTGGGCGATGGTGGACGGGGAACAATCCCCCTTCGAGCGCCATGCCCTGGTGCGCAAGGCCCTCCAGGCCCTGACTGGCGAGCAGCCCCAGGAGATCGCCCTGGCCGTGTTCGGCGGCGAGGCCCAGCGCCGGCAACTGGCGGAGGACGCCGTGTACGTGGCCCTGCTCAACGCGCCCCTCTTGCCCCAGCGCAAGAGCAAGGACGAGCGCAAGGCCCTGAAGAAAATCACTCTCCACGGCTGGAAGGCCGCCGACGGCTTCGCCGCCCAGCAGGCCCTGGCCGAGGGCAGTGCCCTGACCCGGGCGCTGACCCTGCTTCCCGCCAACGAACTGACCCCCAAGGCCTACCGGGAGCGGGTGCGCCTGCTGGCCAAGGACAACGGCTGGGCGGTGGAGGAGTTCGACATGAAGAAGCTGCGCAAGCTGGGGGCCGGAGCCTTCGTCGCCGTGGCCCAGGGCAGCGGCGACGAGGAAGCCGCCATCGTGCGCCTGTCCTACCGGCCCAAGGGGGCGAAGAAGACCGTGGCCCTGGTGGGCAAGGGCATCTGCTTCGACACCGGCGGCCACAACCTCAAGCCCGCCCGCTACATGCACGGCATGCACGAGGACATGAACGGCTCGGCGGTGGCCCTGGGCATTCTCCTGGCGGCGACGCGGCTGAAGCTGCCCGTGGCCCTGGACGCCTGGCTGGCCCTGGCCCAGAACCACATCAGCCCCGCCGCCTACAAGCAGAACGACGTGGTCAAAGCCCTCAACGGCACCACCATCGAGATCGTCCACACCGACGCCGAGGGGCGCATGGTGCTGGCGGATACCCTGGCCCTGGCGGCCAAGGAGAAGCCGGCCGCCATCGTGGACTTCGCCACCCTCACCGGCAGCATGGCGGTGGCCCTGGGGGCGCGCTATTCCGGGGTGCTGTCGAATCGTGAGAATCTGGCCGCGGCGGCGGTGGCGGCGGGCAAGGCCGCCGGCGAGCGGGTGTGCGCTTTCCCCCTGGACGCCGACTACGAGGAGGCCCTGGAGAGCAAGATCGCCGACATCAAGCAGTGCACCATGGATTCCGAGGCCGACCATATCCTGGCGGGGCGCTTCCTGCTGCGCTTCGTCAACGAGCTGCCCTGGCTCCACGTGGACCTTTCGGCCAGCCGCTGCGACGGCGGCCTGGGCGCGGTGGGGTCGGAGGTGACGGGTTTCGGCGTCGGCTTGGGGGTGGAACTGCTGCGTTCGTCTATGATTTGAGGGTCAGTTCGTTCCGGGGAGGAAAAAACATGAGCAATGCCGCCGTCCTGGTTGCGGACAGCGATGCCGCCAACCGTGAGGCCATCGCCCGCATCCTGCTGCAGGAGGGTTACGAAGTCGTGCAGGTGGAGAACGACGTGGAAGCCTTGGCCCAGCTCAAGCGCACCCCAACGCGCTTCGACGCCGTGATCCTGGAAAGGTATCACGAGGGGGGGACGGACAGCCTGGACGTGCTCAACAAGATCAAGACCCACCCGGTGCTGAAACTGGTGCCGGTCATCATGCAGGCCCGGGACCACGATCCCCGCGACTTGACCGAAAACCTGCGGGGCGGCGCCCATTACTACCTGACCAAGCCGGTGGCGGAAGAACTGCTGCTGGCCGTGGTGAAGACGGCGGTGACCGACCACTCCAACTACCGCTCCCTGCAGCTGCAGGTGGAACAGTGCGAGGGCAAGCTGGCCGAAATGCAGGCCGGCCACTTCCAGATCCGGTCCGTGGAAGAGGCCGCCGCCCTGGGCAAGCTCCTGGCCAGCGCCTACCCCGACGCCGACCTGGTGGTGGTGGGGATCACCGAACTGTTGATCAACGCCATCGAGCACGGCAACCTGGAGATCGGCTACAAGATGAAGTCGGAGCTGATTGAAAAGGGCGAGTGGCTGGAGGAAATCGAGCGCCGCCAGAAGATGCCGCCCTATTCCCAGCGCTGCGTGGATGTGATGTTCCAGCGCCAGCCAGGAGAAATCCGCCTCAATATCAAGGACCAGGGGCAGGGCTTCGACTGGACCCGCTACCTGGAAATCCAGCCGGACCGGGTGTTCGACACCCATGGCCGGGGCATCGCCATCGCCAAGCAGGTGAGCTTCGATGAAGTGGAATACCTGGGAAACGGCAATGAAGTGGAGGCGGTGAACTACTATCCCGAGCCCGATTCCTCGGATAGCGGCATCAACGAATACTGACCGCCCGGCAGGTCAGCCCTCGCCGCGGCGCTTGTCCCAGACGAAGTGATTGAAACGCATCCAGCGGTTCTGGGGGTCGGCGCGCTGGTTGCCGCGGCGGCTGAGGTGTTTTTTCCGCTCGGCTTCCTTCACCTTGGCGAGCAGTTCCTGAAGGGGATTGGGGGCTTGGGGTTTCATGGCGGGGCGCTCTCTCTTTCGCTTCGATTATAGCCCCCGCTCCGCCGTGCCAGCCACTTCCTGAGCTCCTCAGCGGCCAATAGGGCGGCGGCGAAGGGCAGGACGAACAGCCAGACCTCCGCGCCGAGGGGGGCGGTGCCGAATAGGGCGTTACCCCAGGGCGTATAGTCGATGACGGCGATCAGGAGCGCCTCGACGGCGACCCCCCACAGGATCAGCCGGTTGCCGAAAAATCCCCGTCCCAGGGCCGGTTCCCGTTCGTGGCGGCAAAGAAAGACGTTCACCACCTGCATGGCGATGATGGCCGACAGGGTGGCCGTGGTGGCCTGCCGGTAGAGGGGGGCGCTGGCCGCCAGAGAAAGGCCGTAATGCCAGCCGCCGGCGCGGAGCACGAAAAAGAACGCCGCCATGGCCGCCGCCGCTTCCAGTACGCCCAGGAACAGGTAGGAGCGCAGCAGCAGGGGGGCGTTGAGCAGGCGTTCGCGGCGGGGGCGGGGCGGCTGCTTCATCACGCCCGGATGGGGCTTCTCCGCCCCCAACCCCAGGGCCGGCAGCATGTCCGTGCCCAGGTCCACCGCCAAAATCTGCGCCACCGTCAGGGGCAAGGGGATGCGGAACAGGACGAAGGCCAGGTAGGGCACGATTTCCGGGATGTTGGAGGTGAGGATGTAGGTGAGGAATTTGCGGATGTTCTGGTAAACCGCCCGCCCTTCCTCCACCGCCGCGACGATGCTGGCGAAGTTGTCGTCCAGCAGCACCATGTCCGCCGCCTCCCGCGCCACGTCGGTGCCCGACAGGCCCATGGCGATGCCGATGTCGGCCCGTTTCAGGGCGGGGGCGTCGTTCACGCCGTCGCCGGTGGCGGCGACGATGTGCTGTTTCTGCTTCAAGGCCGAGACGATGGCCAGCTTCTGGTCGGCGCTGACCCGGGCGAAGAGGATTTCCTCCGCGTCCAGGGCGAGCTGCAATTGGGTGCGGGACAAATGGCGCAGCTGGTCGCCGGTCAGCACCATGGGGTCGGCGGCGCGGAGCAGGCCGATTTCCCGCCCGATGGCGACGGCGGTGCGGGGGTGGTCGCCGGTGACCATGATGACCCGGATGCCCGCTTCGCGGCATTTCTCGATGGCCGCCGGTACCTCCGGGCGGGGCGGGTCCTCCAACCCCACCAGGCCGAGGAGAATGAGTTCGTTTTCCAGTTCCTCGCGCCGCCACTCCCGTCCGACGGGGCGATAGGCGAAGGCCAGCACCCGCAGCCCTTGTTCGGCCATGGTCTCCTGGGCGTCGAGGAAGCGCCGGCGCCAGGCGTCATCCACGGCTTGCCGGCCCGTGGCGGTCAGCACCGAGGAACAGAGGGGCAGCACGGTTTCCGGCGCTCCCTTGGTGAACGCCGCCATGCCTTCCGGCAGCCGGCGCAGCACCGACAGGCGCTTGCGTTCCGTGTCGAAGGGCAGTTCATCAAGGCGCGGCGCCTGGTCCAGATGGGCGGCGTAGGGGCCGGCCATCTCCGCCAAGGCGATTTCCATCGGGTCCCCCAGCCAGCCGCCGTCCGTTTCCTTGAGGTTGTGGCACAGGCGGGCGTTGGCGAGAAGGGGAGCGAAAGCATGGGCTAAATCGGGGTCGGCGGCGAAGTCGCTAGGAAGCCGCAGGTCGCCGCCGATAAACAGGGACTTGGCCGTCATGCGGTTGCGGGTCAGGGTGCCGGTCTTGTCGGTGACGATCACCGTCGCCGAGCCCAGGGTTTCCACCGCAGGCAGGTGGCGCACCAGGGCGTTGCGCGCCGCCATGCGCTGGGTGGCCATGGCCAGGGCCAGGGTCACGGTGGGCAGCAGGCCCTCCGGCACGTTGGCGACGAGAATGCCGATGGCGAAAAGCGAGTTGTCCCAGAAGGACAGGCCGATGGCCTGGCCGATGAGAAAAAAGACGATTCCCAGCAAGGTGGCGAGGGCGGCCACCAGGCGGGAGAGGCGGGCGATTTCCCGTTGCAGGGGCGAGGCGGGCTCCCGGGCGGCCTGGGTGAGGCGGGCGATCTTGCCGAATTCCGTGTGGCCGCCGGTGGCGAACACCACGGCCTTGCCCTCCCCGGACACGAGGGTGGTGCCGGCGAGGAGAATGTTTTTCGCCCGCGGCAGGTCCTCCGCGTCGCTGGGCTGGGCGTCCCGCGCCTTGGGCAGGGATTCGCCGGTGACGGTGGCGTTGTTGACCCGCACGCCGAAGGCTTCGACCAGCCGGCAGTCGGCGGGGACCTCGTCCCCTTCTTGCAAATCCACCACGTCGCCGGGCACCAGTTCCTCCACCGGCAGGGGCGCGACCGAGCCGTCCCGCATGGCCTTCGCCTGGCGCGGCAGCAGCTTTTCCAGGGCGGCCAGGGCCTTCTCCGCCCGGTATTCCTGCCAGAAGGAAAATACGCCGTTGACGCCGATGACGCCCAGGATGGCCCAGCCCAGGGTGGCCATGCCCTGGCCCGGGGCGAGGACGTCGGCGAAAAACGCCAGCCCTGCCGCCAGCCACAGGATCAGGGCGAAGAAATGGGTGAACTCCCGCAGAAAGCGCCACGGCAGGGGCGCGGGCCGGACATGCTCGATGCGGTTGGGGCCGTATTCCCGCAGCCGCCGTTCCGCCTCGGCGCGGGACAGGCCGTCGGCGCGGCTGTTGAGGCTGCGCAGGGCGTCGGCGGCGGAGAGGTGGTGGATTTTCATGGCTGGGGAACGATTATGGACTTATGTTAGACTTCCGCCTTTGCGATTGCGAGAAAACCCATGTCCGGCAACACCTTCGGCACCCTTTTCACGGTCACTTCCTTCGGCGAATCCCACGGCCCCGCCATCGGCTGCGTGGTGGACGGCTGCCCGCCGGGGCTGGAAATCTCCGCGGCGGACATCCAGGCGGAACTGGACCGGCGCAAGCCCGGCACCTCCCGCCACGTGACCCAGCGCCGGGAGCCGGACGAAGTGGAAATCCTGTCCGGGGTGTTCGAGGGCAAGACCACCGGCACCCCCATCGGCCTGCTGATCCGCAACCAGGACCAGCGCAGCAAGGATTACGGCGCCATCGCCGAGACCTTCCGCCCCGGCCACGCCGACTACACCTACTGGCAGAAGTACGGCATCCGCGACTACCGCGGCGGCGGCCGTTCCTCCGCCCGGGAGACGGCGGTGCGGGTGGCCGCCGGCGCCATCGCCAAGAAGTGGCTCAAGGAGCGCCATGGCGTCACGGTGCGGGGCTACATGTCCCAGCTTGGCCCCGTCGAGGTGCCCTTCGTGGACTGGGCCATGGTGGGGGAGAACCCCTTCTTCGCTCCCAACGCCGCCCTGGTGCCGGAGCTGGAGGCCTACATGGACGCCTTGCGGCGCGAAGGCGATTCCGTCGGCGCCAAGATCACCGTGGTGGCGGAAGGGGTGCCCGTGGGTTGGGGCGAGCCGGTTTACGACCGCCTGGACGCCGACATCGCCCACGCCATGATGGGCATCAACGCGGTGAAAGGGGTGGAGATCGGCGCCGGTTTCGCCAGCATCGCCCAGAAGGGCAGCGAGCACGGCGATGAGCTGACCCCGGAGGGCTTCCTCTCCAACCACGCTGGCGGCGTGCTGGGGGGCATCTCCACCGGCCAGGATATCGTGGTGAATATCGCCATCAAGCCCACCTCCAGCATCCGCATCGAGCGGCGCAGCATCGACAAGGCCGGCAACCCGGCCACGGTGTCCACCGAGGGCCGCCACGACCCCTGCGTCGGCATCCGCGCCACTCCCATCGCCGAGGCCATGCTGGCCCTGACCCTGATCGACCATGCCCTGCGCCACCGGGCCCAATGCGGCGACGTGGCCACCGCCACGCCGAAGATTCCCGGCAAGGCCCGGGGCGGCTGAGGCCGGCCGACAGCGCTCGTTCGGGTTGCGATGCACCACTACTGGCGCCTGTCCGGCTTCTATTTCTTCTACTTCGCCTTCGTCGGCGCCATGTCCCCCTACTGGGGGCTATACCTGAAATCCCTCGACTTCAGTGCCCTCCAGATCGGGGTGCTGATGTCCCTGCTCCAGGTAATGCGCATTTTCGCCCCCAATCTGTGGGGCTGGCTGGCGGACCACCTGGGACGGCGGGTGCTGATCGTGCAGGTGGCGGCGGCCACGAGTTTTCTCAGCTATCTCGGGGTGTTCTTCGGCACCGGCTTTGCCTGGCTGTTCGCGGTGATGGCCCTGCTGAGCTTCTTCTGGAGCGCTTCGCTGCCCCTGGTGGAGGCCACCACCCTCAGCCATCTGGGGGAGCACACCGGCAAGTATGGGCGCATCCGCCTGTGGGGGTCGGTGGGCTTTATCGTCGCGGTGGTGGGACTGGGCTATCTGCTCGATTTCCTGCCGATCCGTTCCCTGCTGTGGGCCATTCTCGGCTTCATGGCCGGCATCGTGCTGTTTTCCCGCTACATTCCCGAGGCCCGGGTGGAGTCCCATCACACCGACCACCTGCCGGTTTGGTCGGTGGTGCGCCGCCCCGAGGTGCTGGCTTTCATCGGCGGCGGTTTTCTCATGGCGGCGGCCCACGGCCCCTATTACACCTTCTATTCCATCTACCTGGTGGATCACGGCTACAGCAAGGGCACGGTGGGCTGGCTGTGGGCGGTGGGGGTGATCTGCGAGATTGGCGTCTTCCTGTGGATGCCGCGTCTGTTCAAGGTCCTGTCCCTGCGGCGGGTGCTGCTGGCGAGTTTTTTCCTTGCCGTGGTGCGCTTTCTCACCATCGGCTGGGGGGTGGAATGGTTCGCCCTGGTGCTGGCGGCCCAGGTGCTTCATGCCGCCACCTTCGGCGCCTACCACGCCGCGGCGGTGGCGGTGGTGCACCGCATGTTCCGCGGCCGCCACCAGTCCAAGGGGCAGGCCATCTACAACAGCATTTCCTTCGGCGCCGGCGGCACGCTGGGCGGTCTCTATAGCGGCTACACCTGGGATGCCGTCGGCCCCGCCTGGACCTTCACCCTGGCCGCCACCTGCGCCCTCGCGGCCTTCTTGCTGGTGGGGGCGAAGCTGCGGCTGGCCGAGGAGTAAGGACTAGACGGCGCCGCTGCCGTGGCCCGGGCAGGAGGCGAGATATCTGGCCAGGGTCGCTTTCTGTTCCGCGTCGGCATGGATGAATTCGAAGGCGATTTGCACGCAGCCGAAGGCGTCGCGGGAACAATCGCCGGCTTCCATGCGCTTGACCCGGCCGTTCAACGGCAGCGGGTCGCGGTGTGGCGGTTGCAGGGTGATGGTGGCGAGATCGTTCACCTGGCCGCTGCGGGGGTTGAGCGACGAGGTCTTTACCCGGCAGCCGGTGATGGAAATGTCCACCAGTTCCGCGGCATAGACGTGGAAGGGATCGAAGCCGATATCGATTTCGCAGGGGACCGACGGGTGGAAGCGTTCCGCGCCCCGTCTTTCCACCAGGCCGGCGAGACGGCGCACCTTCTGGACGAGCTGGTCGGGAGAAAAGGGTTTGCACAGGAAGTCCGACACCTGTTCCCGAATCGCTATTTCCCGGGCGAGAACCTCTTCCCTCGCGGTGATCAGGACGATATGGGCGTCCTGGCAGTGGGCGAAGCGGGAACGCAAATTGCCGAGAAAATCGCGGGAAGAGGCGCCGGACATTTCCCAGGCGCTGAAAACCCATTTGACGGCGGGGTTGGCCGCGAGGAAGCGCAGGGCGTCGTCCGTGCTTGCCGCTTCATGGGTCTCCTGGAAATCCAGTTCGTCTCGCAGGATGGCGCGGATGTAGCGCCGCATCGAAAGGGAATTGTCCACCACCAAGGCAACGCTGTCGGACATGATGCACCTCCTCTGGGTATGTCAGATGGGGCCTCGCGCCGGAACGCGGGGGGAGGAAGGCGGGGGGCAAGAAGGGAACGGGTAAGCCGGTGCGGCAACCCCGCTGTCCTGGGGCTCGCGCCCTTTAGACCGGTGGCTTTGCGTCCTCGTCTTTCGTCCGAGTTTGCCCTTTGCGACCTTTGCTTAAAACTAGCAGGCGCGGAAACGGTTTTCAACCGACGGGCGCGGGCGCGGTTGGCGGCCTTGGCGCGGGGGGCTCCGGCCGGTGCCGGGCTTCGCCCCGCTCTGTTCGGGCGTGGGTGATTGTGTAATAATCACCGGTTTCTTTTCGGATTTGTTGCGGAACGCTCCATGAGTGCCCAGACCCTTTACGACAAGTTGTGGCAATCCCACGTGGTGTACGAGGAAGCCGACGGCACCGCCCTGCTGTACATCGACCGGCACCTGGTCCACGAGGTGACCAGCCCCCAGGCCTTCGAGGGCCTCAAGCTGGCCGGGCGCAAGCCCTGGCGCGTGGCCTCCATCCTGGCGGTGCCCGACCACAACGTGCCCACCCATCATCTCGAGCAGGGCATCACCGACCCGGTGTCCCGCACCCAGGTGGAAACCCTGGACGCCAACTGCGCCGAATTCGGCGTCGCCGAGTTCAGGATGGGCGACCCGCGCCAGGGCATCGTCCACGTCATCGGTCCCGAGCAGGGCGCGACCCTGCCCGGCATGACGGTGGTGTGCGGCGATTCCCATACCAGCACCCACGGCGCCTTCGCCGCCCTGGCCCACGGCATCGGCACCTCCGAGGTGGAGCACGTGCTCGCCACCCAGTGCCTGCTGCAGAAGAAATCCAAGGCCATGCTGGTGAAAGTGGAGGGGGTCCTGGGCAAGGGCGTCACCGCCAAGGACATCGCCCTGGCGGTGATCGGCAAGATCGGCACCGCCGGCGGCACCGGCTACGCCGTCGAGTTCGCCGGCAGCGCCATCCGGAGCTTGTCCATGGAAGGGCGCATGACCCTGTGCAACATGGCCATCGAGGCTGGTGCCCGAGCCGGCATGGTGGCCGTGGACGACGTCACCATCGACTACGTCAAGGGCCGTCCCTTCGCGCCCCAGGGCGACCTGTGGGACAAGGCCGTGGCTTACTGGCGCACCCTGAAGAGCGACGACGGCGCCAAGTTCGATGCGGTGGTGGAGCTGAACGCAGCCGCCATCAAGCCCCACGTGACCTGGGGAACTTCCCCCGAGATGGTGACCACTATCGACGGCACCGTGCCCGACCCGAGGAAGGAAGCGGACCCGGTGAAGCGCGGTGGCATCGAGCGGGCCCTGGAATACATGGGGCTGCAGCCCAACATGGCGATCAGCGACATCAAGGTGGACAAGGTGTTCATCGGCTCCTGCACCAACTCCCGCATCGAGGACCTGCGGGCCGCCGCCGCCGTGGCCAAGGGCCGGCACAAGGCCGACAGCGTCAAGCAGGTGCTGGTGGTGCCGGGGTCCGGCCTGGTGAAGCAACAGGCCGAGGCCGAAGGCCTGGACAGGATTTTCCTCGCCGCCGGTTTCGAATGGCGGGCGCCGGGCTGTTCCATGTGTCTGGCCATGAATGACGACCGGCTGGAGCCGGGAGAGCGCTGCGCCTCCACCTCCAACCGCAATTTCGAGGGGCGCCAGGGGGCGGGGAGCCGCACCCATCTGGTGAGCCCGGCCATGGCGGCCGCGGCGGCTATCGCCGGACGCTTCGTGGATGTGCGTGAAATCCTGTAAGGAGAGCGAGCATGAATGCCAAGAAATGGATGCTGGCGGTTGCCGCCCTGGTGGCGGGGTTGGCCCTGGCCGGATGCAATACGGTGGAGGGCATGGGCAAGGATATCAAGAAAGGTGGCGAAGCCATCGAGAAAGCGGCGAAGTGAGGCGGCTATGAGCATGAAGAAGAAACTGATTGCGTTGGTGGTGGTGAAGGTGGCGCTGCTCGCCGCCATCGCCGTGGGCGTGATGCTGTGGATCGACGGCGGCAAGCATGGCGGCAACGTGGCCGTGGCGGCCCAGAAGGCGCGGTGATGGAAAAGTTCGTACGCCTGGAAGGCTTGGTGGCGCCGCTTGACCGCGCCAACGTGGATACCGACGCCATCATCCCGAAGCAATTTCTCAAGTCCATCAAGCGTAGCGGCTTCGGCCCCAATGCCTTCGATGAATGGCGCTACATGGACCGGGGCGAGCCGGGCATGGACAACAGCAAGCGTCCGTTGAACCCCAATTTCGTCCTCAATCAGCCCCGCTACCAGGGGGCGAGCGTGCTGCTGGCGCGGGAGAACTTCGGCTGCGGCTCGAGCCGCGAGCATGCGCCGTGGGCACTGCTGGATTACGGCTTCCGGGTGATCGTCGCCCCCAGCTTCGCCGATATCTTTTTCAACAACTGTTTCAAGAACGGCATCCTGCCCATCGTGCTGCCCGCCGAGGCGGTGGACCGCCTGTTCAAGGAAACGGAAGCCCAGGAGGGCTATCGCCTGACGGTGGATCTGGAGGCCCAGGCGGTCACGACCCCCGCCGGCCAGAGCTTCAACTTCGAGGTGGACCCTTTCCGCAAGGAATGCCTCCTCAACGGCTGGGACGACATCGGCCTGACCCTGCGCCATGCCGACAAAATCAGGGCCTACGAGGCGAAGCGGCGGCAGTCGGAGCCCTGGCTGTTTTAGTAATTGGTGAGGGGTGAGGAGTGAAGAGTGAGGCGCATGCCTTTTCTCCTTGCTCCTCACGCCTCACTCCTCACGGAGAAACTATGAAAATCGCGGTATTGCCCGGTGACGGCATCGGGCCGGAAATCGTCGCTCAGGCGGTGAAGGTGCTGAAGGCCCTGTCCAGCGACGGGCTGAAAGTGGAAATGGAAGAGGCGCCCATCGGCGGCGCCGGCTACGACGCGGCGGGGGACCCTTTGCCCGAAGCCACCCTCAAGCTGGCGCGAGAGGCCGATGCCGTGCTGCTGGGCGCCGTGGGCGGCCCCCGGTACGATACCCTGGACCGTCCCCTGCGCCCCGAGCGCGGCCTGCTGCGCATCCGCAAGGAGCTCAACCTCTTCGCCAACCTGCGCCCGGCCCTGATGTACGCCGAGCTGGCGTCCGCCTCGACTCTCAAGCCCGAAGTGGTGTCCGGGTTGGATATCATGATCGTGCGCGAGCTCACCGGCGACATCTACTTTGGTCAGCCCCGGGGCATCGAAACCCGTGGCGGCGAGCGGGTGGGCTTCAACACCATGGTCTATTCCGAGTCGGAAGTGCGCCGGGTGGCCGAAGTGGCCTTCGGCATCGCCATGAAGCGCAACAGGAAGCTGTGCTCGGTGGAGAAGGCCAACGTGCTGGAGTGTTCCGAGCTGTGGAAGGAAGTGGTGATCGAGGTGTCGAAGAAGTACCCCGAGGTGGAGTTGTCCCACATGTACGTGGACAACGCCGCCATGCAGCTGGTGCGCAACCCCAAGCAGTTCGACGTGATCGTCACCGGCAACATCTTCGGCGACATCCTGTCCGACGAGGCGTCCATGCTTACCGGCTCCATCGGCATGTTGCCCTCCGCTTCCCTGGACCAGAACAACAAGGGCATGTACGAACCCATCCACGGTTCGGCGCCGGACATCGCCGGCAAGGACGTGGCCAACCCCCTGGCCACCATCCTGTCGGTGTCCATGATGCTGCGCTACACCTTCAATCAGGAGGCGGCGGCCAAGCGCATCGAGAGCGCGGTGGAGAAGGTGCTGGCCCAGGGCTGCCGTACCGCCGACATTTACACCGAGGGCACGCGGAAGGTGTCGTGCTCCGGCATGGGGGACGCCGTGGTGGCGGCCCTTTGACCAATTACTGACGAATCGAGGAAACGAAAATGATGCGCGTGGGTTTGATCGGATGGCGCGGCATGGTGGGTTCCGTGCTGATGCAGCGGATGCGCGAGGAGCGCGATTTTGACGTCATCGAGCCGGTGTTCTTCACCACCTCCAACGTCGGCGGCAAGGGGCCGGATGTCGGCCGCGACGTGCCGCCCCTCAAGGACGCCAGGAGCATCGACGAGCTGAAGGCCATGGACGCCATCATCTCCTGCCAGGGCGGCGACTACACCAAGGAGGTCTACGGCGACCTGCGCGCCGCCGGCTGGAATGGCTACTGGATCGACGCCGCCTCCACCCTGCGGATGAAGGACGACGCCATCATCATCCTCGACCCGGTGAACAAGAACGTCATCCAGGACGGCCTGGCCAAGGGCGTCAAAACCTACGTCGGCGGCAACTGTACCGTGTCCCTGATGCTGATGGCCATCGGCGGTCTGTTCGACAAGGGTCTGGTCGAGTGGATCAGCCCCATGACCTACCAAGCCGCTTCCGGCGCCGGCGCCCGCAACATGCGCGAGCTGATTCAGCAGATGGGCGCCGTCAACGGCGAGGTGAAGGCCCTGGTGGACGACCCGGCCTCGGCGATCCTCGAAATCGACAAGAAGGTGGCCGACTTCATCCGCTCCGACCGCTATCCCCTGGATGCCTGGCCCGTTCCACTCGCCGGCTCCCTCATCCCGTGGATCGACGTCCAGCTCGAATCCGGCCAGAGCAAGGAGGAGTGGAAGGCCCAGGTGGAGTGCAACAAGATTCTCGGCCGCAGCGGCAACCCGGTTCCCATCGACGGCCTCTGCGTGCGCATCGGCGCCATGCGCTGCCACAGCCAGGCGCTGACCATCAAGATGACCCAGGACGTCCCCCTGGACGAGATCCACGGCATCATCGCCGCCCACAACGGCTGGGTGAAAGTGGTTCCCAACGATCGCGAGATCACCATGAAGGAGCTCACCCCCGCCGCCGTTACCGGCACCCTGACCGTGCCCGTGGGCCGCATGCGCAAGCTCACCATGGGCCCCCAGTACCTCTCCGCCTTCACCGTCGGCGACCAGCTGCTGTGGGGGGCCGCCGAGCCCTTGCGCCGCATGCTGCGCATTCTGGTGGAAAAGTAGCAAAAGGGGTTTGACAAAGCCGCCGAATATCTCCATAATCTGCGGCTTTGTTTCGGTGGGGTTCCCGAGCGGTCAAAGGGATCAGACTGTAAATCTGACGGCTCTGCCTTCGAAGGTTCGAATCCTTCCCCCACCACCAAGGTATTTTTGGTTGAAAGACGTAAATCGGCGCGAAGGCGCCGAACGAGCTGGGTCTTTAGCCGCGCGGGTGTAGCTCAATGGTAGAGCAGAAGCCTTCCAAGCTTATGACGAGGGTTCGATTCCCTTCACCCGCTCCAGTTTTGTAGTAGCAGTAGCGATTTGAAGGCCTATGTAGCTCAGTGGTAGAGCACTCCCTTGGTAAGGGAGAGGTCGGCAGTTCAATCCTGCCCATAGGCACCACCGATTCTTTAGGGAAAGAGGGAAAATCATGGCAAAAGGCAAGTTTGAGCGGACGAAACCGCACGTAAACGTGGGCACGATTGGTCACGTTGACCATGGCAAGACCACTCTGACGGCAGCGATCACGACGATTCTGTCGAAGAAATTCGGTGGCGAAGCCAAAGGCTACGACCAGATCGACAGCGCGCCCGAAGAGAAGGCCCGCGGCATTACCATCAACACCGCCCACGTGGAATACGAAACGGCCACCCGCCACTACGCCCACGTTGACTGCCCCGGCCACGCCGACTACGTCAAGAACATGATCACCGGCGCTGCCCAGATGGACGGCGCCATCCTGGTTGTGTCCGCCGCCGACGGCCCCATGCCCCAGACCCGCGAGCACATCCTCCTGGCCCGTCAGGTGGGCGTGCCCTACATCATCGTCTACATGAACAAAGCCGACATGGTCGATGATCCCGAACTGCTCGAACTGGTTGAAATGGAAGTTCGCGAACTGCTGAGCAAGTACGACTTCCCCGGCGACGACACCCCCATCGTCATCGGCTCCGCCCTCAAGGCCCTGGAAGGCGATCAGTCCGACATCGGCGAACCCTCCATCTTCAAGCTGGCCGACGCCCTCGACAGCTACATCCCCGAGCCCGAGCGCGCCGTGGACGGCACCTTCCTCATGCCCGTGGAAGACGTGTTCTCCATCTCCGGTCGCGGCACCGTGGTGACCGGTCGCGTCGAGCGCGGCGTCATCAAGGTTGGCGAAGAAGTCGAAATCGTCGGCATCCGCCCCACCGTCAAGACCACCTGCACCGGCGTCGAAATGTTCCGCAAGCTGCTGGACCAGGGTCAGGCCGGCGACAACGTGGGCGTGCTGCTGCGCGGCACCAAGCGTGAAGAAGTCGAGCGCGGTCAAGTGCTGGCCAAGCCGGGCTCCATCACCCCCCACACCAAGTTCAACGCCGAGATCTACGTGCTGAGCAAGGACGAAGGCGGCCGTCACACCCCGTTCTTCAACGGCTACCGTCCCCAGTTCTACTTCCGCACCACTGACGTGACCGGCGCGGTGGAATTGCCTGCCGGCACCGAGATGGTGATGCCTGGCGACAACGTGGCCATCACCGTGAGCCTGATCGCCCCGATCGCCATGGAAGAAGGCCTGCGCTTCGCCATCCGCGAAGGTGGCCGTACTGTCGGCGCCGGCGTGGTGTCCAAGATTATTGAGTAATCAATAAGGCATAAAGTCGAGAGTGGGGAGCGGGGCGGTTGCCCGAAACTCCCGGCTCTCGACTTGCTTTTGCAGTTTTAGCACAGGCCAATAGCTCAATTGGTAGAGCGTCGGTCTCCAAAACCGAAGGTTGGGGGTTCGAGACCCTCTTGGCCTGCCAGATTCGTGGCCTCGCTCCAGGGCGAGCCAGTGTCGAGACGGAACCGGGATCGCGAGCCCGGTGCCCGTACACCAGATAAGAGCTAGATGATTAGCACATCGGACAAGATCAAACTGACGTTGGCCATCCTGCTGCTGTTGGCGGGGGTGGCCGTTTTCCATTATTTGGCCGACCAGGCTGCCGCGCTGCGCGTGGCGGCGGTCCTGGTGGCGGTGGTGGCGGCTTTTGCCGTGGCCTCCTTTACCGACCTTGGCCGCCAGTTTTCCGGTTTTTCCCGGGATGCGGTGGCTGAAGCGAAAAAGGTCGTCTGGCCGAGCCGTAAGGAAACCATGCAGACCACCGGCGTGGTGGTGCTGCTGGTGCTGGTCATGGCGGTTTTCCTCTGGGCCGTGGACGCGGGTCTTGCCTGGGCGGTGAAAAATTTGATGGGCTGGGGGGTGTGATGTCGAAGCGTTGGTATGTGGTGCATGCCTATTCGGGCTTCGAGAAAAGCGTCATGCGGGCGCTGAAGGAGCGCATCGAGCGCGCCGGCATGCAGGACAAGTTCGGTGAGATTCTGGTGCCGGTGGAAGAGGTGGTCGAGATGAAGAGCGGTCAGAAGAGCATCAGCGAGCGCAAGTTCTTCCCCGGCTACGTGCTGGTCAACATGGAAATGACCGACGAGACTTGGCACCTGGTGAAAAATACGCCCAAGGTGACCGGTTTCGTTGGCGGTTCGGCAAACAAGCCGACTCCCATCACCGACAAAGAGGTGGAGGGCATCCTTCATCAAATCCAAGAGGGCGTGGAAAAGCCGCGCCCCAAGGTGTCCTTCGAAACCGGCGAAACGGTCCGGGTTATCGAGGGCCCGTTCAGCGACTTCAACGGCACGGTCGAGGAAGTCAACTACGACAAGAGCAAGCTGCGCGTGTCGGTGTTGATTTTCGGTCGCGCCACCCCGGTCGAGCTCGAGTTCGGCCAGGTGGAGAAAGTTTAAGGCGTCTGCCTTGAAGGCGCGCTCCGGCGCGTTCGATCAACGGGGAGCCGAAATCCGGTCTAGCCGCCGGGTCAAGGCGTGACTACCCATCAGTGAAGGAGTAATACCGTGGCTAAGAAAGTAATCGGCTATATCAAGCTGCAAATCCCGGCCGGCAAGGCCAACCCCAGCCCTCCCGTGGGTCCGGCCCTCGGTCAGCGCGGCCTCAACATCATGGAGTTCTGCAAGGCGTTCAACGCGGCCACCCAGAGCATGGAGCCCGGCCTGCCTATTCCCGTGGTGATCACCGCCTATGCGGACAAGAGCTTCACCTTCGTGATGAAGACTCCTCCCGCCACCATCCTGATCAAGAAAGCGGCCAAGATCGACAAGGGCAGCCCCCGTCCGCATACCGACAAGGTGGGCAAGATCACCCGCGCCCAAGCGGAAGAAATCGCCAAGACCAAGATGCCCGATCTCACCGCGGCTGACATGGACGCGGCGGTGCGCACCATCGCCGGTAGCGCCCGCAGCATGGGTATTGAAGTGGAGGGGGTGTAAATGGCCAAGATTTCCAAGCGCGTCAAAGCGATCCGCGCCAAAGTTGATCGCACCAAGCTGTATCCCGTCGACGAGGCTCTGGGTCTCATCAAGGAAACCTGCAACGCCAAGTTCGACGAATCCGTCGACGTGGCCATCGGCCTCGGCGTCGATGCCCGCAAATCCGACCAGATGGTCCGTGGTTCCGTCGTGCTTCCCCGCGGCACCGGCAAGAGCGTTCGCGTTGCCGTGTTCGCCCAGGGTGCCGCCGCCGAGGCCGCCAAGGCCGCCGGCGCCGACGTGGTGGGTTTTGAAGACCTGGCCGAGGAAGTCAAGGGCGGCCGCATGGATTTCGACGTGGTGGTGGCGGCTCCTGACGCCATGCGCGTCGTGGGCGCTCTGGGCCAGATTCTCGGCCCCCGTGGCCTGATGCCGAACCCCAAGGTGGGCACCGTGACCCCCAACGTCGGCGAAGCCGTGAAGAACGCCAAGGCCGGCCAAGTCCAGTTCCGCATCGACAAGGCGGGCATCGTGCACGGCACCATCGGCCGCGCCTCCTTCGAGGTGGGCGCCCTGAAGGAAAACCTCCTGGCGCTGGTGGATGCTCTGCAGAAGGCGAAGCCTGCCTCCTCCAAGGGCGTTTATCTGAAGAAAATTGCCGTCTCCAGCACCATGGGGGCCGGCGTGAAAGTCGATCAGACCTCTCTGAGCGCTTGATCGGTAGCCGCCGCCACGCTGCGGGCGGCGTAAAGGGCTTTGGGCTGCCGGGGTTCGCCCCGGCTGGCTGTCAAAGACCGTAGGGATCCCCCTTCGGGGTGGATTTAAACGCAAAAGCGCCCTGCGCAGATGGCGTTACCCGAAACAGGCAAGCATTGTGCTCCTGAATCAGGTCGCCGAAAGGGTGGCGTGCATTCCCGCAATGCGCGCCGTAATTTGGCTTGATAGGAGGAAAGACCTAATGGGTCTCAATCTGGAAGACAAAAAAGCCGTCGTGGCTGAAGTGTCCGAGAAGCTCGTGAACGCCCAGACCGTGGTCGTGGCCGAATACGCTGGCATCGAGGTGGGTGACATCACCGCGCTGCGCGCCAAGGCCCGCCAGTCCGGCGTCTACCTGCGCGTTCTCAAGAACACTCTGGTCCGCCGCGCTGTCGCCGAAACCCAGTTCGCTCCCCTCGCCGCCGAAATGACCGGCCCCTTGATCTACGGTATTTCCGAAGATCCCGTGGCCGCGGCGAAGGTGCTGAACGAGTTCGCGAAGACCAACGATAAGCTGAAGCTGAAGGCTGGCGTTTACGCCGGCAAGCTGCTCGACAAAGCGGGTGTGCAGGCCCTGGCCTCCATTCCCAGCCGCGAAGAGCTGCTGGCCAAGCTGCTGGGCGTCATGCAGGCCCCCGTTTCCGGCTTTGCCTGCGCCCTGGCTGCTCTCGCCAAACAGCGCGAAGAAGCCGCCGCTTAATCGTTTCCGTAAAGAATCTAGATCTAGGAGTACATTGAAATGGCTATTAGCAAAGACGATATCCTTGAAGCCGTTGGCAACATGACCGTGATGGAGCTGAACGAGCTGGTCAAGGCCTTCGAAGAGAAGTTCGGTGTTTCCGCCGCCGCCATGGCCGTGGCTGCCCCCGCCGCTGGTGGCGCTGCCGCCGCCGCCGAAGAGAAGACCGAGTTCGACGTGATTCTGGCCTCCGCCGGCGCCAACAAGGTGAACGTCATCAAGGCCGTGCGCGAAGTGACCGGCCTGGGCCTGAAGGAAGCCAAGGACCTGGTGGACGGCGCTCCCAAGGCCGTGAAGGAAGGCGTGTCCAAGGCCGAAGCCGACGACATCCAGAAGAAACTGACTGAAGCCGGCGCGACCGTCGAAGTCAAGTAATCGTTTCTCGCGAAACGACCGTGAAATGGCCGGCGGGTAACCGCCGGCCTTTCCCGCTTCAGAGAACACAAGACAGCGAACGGAAGCCAACCTTCGGTTTTCTGTCTTTTGTTGTCTGCCGTACCCGGTACAACTCCATGGAGAAACTATGAGCTATTCGTTTACCGAGAGAAAGCGTATCCGCAAGAGCTTCGCCAAGCGTGCCAGCGTCCTGCCGGTGCCCTATTTGCTGGCGACCCAGCTGGATTCCTACAGGACCTTCCTGCAAGCGGATATGGCTCCGGATCTGCGCAAAAACGAAGGCCTGCAAGCGGCATTTAATTCGATTTTCCCCATTTCCAGCCATTCCGGCAATGCCCGGCTGGATTTCGTCAGCTATGTGCTGGGCGAGCCCCCCTTTAACGTGGCCGAATGCCAGCAGCGGGGCCTGACCTTCGCGTCCCCCCTGCGCGCCCGCGTCCGCCTCACCATCATGGACAAGGAGGCGGCCAAGCCCACCGTCAAGGAAGTGAAAGAGCAGGAAGTGTACATGGGCGAGATTCCGCTCATGACCGATACCGGTTCCTTCATCATCAACGGCACCGAGCGGGTCATCGTGTCCCAGTTGCACCGCTCCCCGGGCGTGTTCTTCGAGCATGACCGCGGCAAGACCCACTCCTCCGGCAAGCTGCTGTTCTCCGCCCGCATCATTCCCTACCGCGGTTCCTGGCTGGACTTCGAGTTCGACCCCAAGGACTACCTCTACTTCCGCGTCGACCGCCGCCGCAAGATGCCCGTGTCCATCCTGATGAAGGCGCTGGGCTATACGCCGGAGCAGATTCTCGACATGTTCTACGTCAAGGACACCTTCCATCTGGCCAAGAAGGGCGTCCAGTTCGAGTTGGTGCCCGAGCGCCTGCGCGGCGAGGTGGCCCGTTTCGACATCGTCGCCAAGGACGGCACCGTCATCGTCGCCAAGGACAAGCGCATCACCGCCAAGCACATCCGCGACATGGACAAGGCGGGCATCAGCAAGATTACCGTGCCCGATGAGTTTCTCCTTGGCCGGGTGGTCGCCAGCAATATCGTCGACAAGGAAACCGGCGAAGTGATCGCCAACGCCAACGACGAGATTACCGAGACCTTGCTGGAAAAGCTGCGCCAAGCCGGCGTGGCCAAGTTCAACACCATTTACACCAACGACCTCGACCAGGGCGCCTATATTTCCCAGACCCTGCGCATCGACGAGACCGCCGACCAATACGCCGCCCGCGTCGCCATCTACCGCATGATGCGCCCGGGCGAACCGCCTACCGAAGAGGCGGTGCAGGCCCTGTTCGAAGGCCTGTTCTTCTCCGAGGAGCGCTATGACCTGTCCGCCGTGGGCCGGATGAAGTTCAACCGCCGCGCCTATCCGGAGAACGTGGATGACCGCGCCGCCGAATGGTTCAAGAACTTCCTCAAGAAGGTCGGTCCCCAGGGCATCGAAGGCCACGGCACCCTGTCCGTGGACGACATCATGGCGGTGATCATGATCCTGGTGGAACTGCGCAACGGCCGCGGCGAAATCGACGACATCGACCACCTGGGCAACCGCCGCGTGCGTTCCGTCGGCGAACTGGCCGAGAACCAGTTCCGCGCCGGCCTGGTGCGCGTCGAGCGCGCCGTGAAGGAGCGCCTGTCCCAGGCCGAGTCCGAGAACCTGATGCCCCACGACCTGATCAACGCCAAGCCCGTCTCCGGCGCCATCAAGGAATTCTTCGGTTCCAGCCAGCTGTCCCAGTTCATGGATCAGACCAACCCCCTGTCCGAGATCACCCACAAGCGCCGCGTATCGGCCCTGGGCCCCGGCGGTCTGACCCGCGAGCGCGCCGGCTTCGAGGTGCGCGACGTGCACCCCACCCACTATGGCCGGGTGTGCCCGATCGAAACCCCGGAAGGTCCGAACATCGGCCTGATCAACTCCCTGGCCCTGTACGCCCGCACCAACCAGTACGGCTTCCTGGAGACTCCCTACCGCAAGGTGGTGGACGGCAAGGTAACGGACGAGATCCATTACCTTTCCGCCATCGAGGAAGGGCTCTACGTGATCGCCCAGGCCAATGCCGAACTCGACAAGAACGGCCGCCTGTGCAGCGAACTGGTGTCCTGCCGCCGCCACAACGAATTCGAGCTGGCGACCCCGGACAAGGTCCAGTACATGGACGTGGCCCCGGCCCAGATCGTGTCCGTGGCCGCTTCCTTGATCCCGTTCCTGGAGCACGACGACGCCAACCGCGCGCTGATGGGTTCCAACATGCAGCGTCAGGCCGTTCCCTGCTTGCGCGCCGAGAAGCCGGTGGTGGGCACTGGCGTCGAGCGCATCGCGGCGGTGGACTCTGGCACCGCGGTGCAGGCCCGCCGCGGCGGTATCGTCGACTACGTGGACGCTGGCCGTATCGTGGTGCGCGTGCACGACGAAGAAGCCCGCGCCGGCGAGGTGGGCGTGGATATCTACAACCTCACCAAGTACACCCGTTCCAACCAGAACACCAACATCAACCAGCGCCCCCTGGTGAATGTCGGCGACGTACTGCAGCGCGGCGACGTGATCGCCGACGGCGCCTCCACCGACATGGGCGAGCTGGCTCTGGGCCAGAACATGCTGGTGGCCTTCATGCCCTGGAACGGCTACAACTTCGAGGACTCCATCCTCATCTCCGAACGCGTGGTGGCGGATGACCGCTACACCTCGATCCACATCGAGGAGCTGACCGTCGTTACCCGCGACACCAAGCTCGGCCCCGAGGAAATCACCCGCGACATCCCCAACCTGTCCGAGCGCATGCTGAACCGCCTGGATGAGTCCGGCATCGTCTACATTGGCGCCGAGGTGGAAGCCGGCGACGCCCTGGTGGGCAAGGTGACCCCCAAGGGCGAAACCCAGCTCACGCCGGAAGAGAAGCTGCTGCGGGCCATCTTCGGCGAGAAGGCCTCCGACGTGAAGGATACCTCCCTCCGCGTTCCCTCCGGCATGTCCGGCACGGTGATCGACGTCCAGGTCTTCACCCGCGAGGGCATTCAGCGCGACAAGCGCGCCCAGCAGATCATCGACGACGAATTGATGAACTACAAGAAAGACCTGGCCGACCAGATGCGCATCGTCGAGGACGACGCCTTCGGTCGCCTGGAGCGTCTGCTGGAAGGCAAGAAGGCCAACGGCGGTCCGAAGAAGCTGGCCAAGGGCAGCGCCATCAGCAAGGATTACCTGGCGAGCATCAACCGCCACGACTGGTTCGACATCCGTGTCGCCGACGAGGAAGTCAGCCGCCAGCTGGAGCAGATCAAGGAGGGCCTGGCCCAGAAGCGTGTCGAGTTCGACGCCGCCTTCGAGCTGAAGAAGAAGAAGCTCACCCAGGGCGACGAACTGCCCCCGGGCGTGCTGAAGATGGTCAAGGTCCACGTGGCGGTGAAGCGCCGCGTCCAGCCCGGCGACAAGATGGCCGGCCGCCACGGCAACAAGGGCGTGATTTCCAAGATCGTCCCCGTGGAGGACATGCCCTTCATGGCCGACGGCACCCCCATGGACATCGTGCTCAACCCCCTGGGCGTTCCCTCCCGGATGAACGTGGGCCAGATTCTCGAAACCCACCTGGGCTGGGCGGCCAAGGGCCTCGGCCTGCGCATCGGCGAGATGCTCAAGGCCCAGGCCAAGGCCAAGGAAGTGCGCAAGTTCCTGGAGAAGGTCTACAACTCCAGCGGCAAGAGCGAGGACATCGCCTCCCTCTCCGACGGCGAGGTGTTGGAACTGGCGAAGAACCTGCAAAACGGCGTTCCCTTCGCTTCTCCCGTGTTCGATGGCGCCACCGAGGACGAAATCAAGGACATGCTGGAGCTGGCGGGCCTGCCCCGTTCCGGCCAGGTGACCCTGTTCGACGGCCGCACCGGCGACTCCTTCGAGCGTCCCGTCACCGTGGGCTACATGCACGTGCTGAAGCTGCACCACCTGGTGGACGACAAGATGCACGCCCGTTCCACGGGTCCCTACAGCCTGGTGACCCAGCAGCCCCTGGGCGGCAAGGCCCAGTTCGGCGGCCAGCGTTTCGGTGAGATGGAAGTGTGGGCCCTGGAAGCCTACGGCGCCTCCTACACCCTGCAGGAGATGCTGACGGTGAAGTCCGACGATGTGTCCGGCCGTACCAAGGTTTACGAGTCCATCGTCAAGGGCGAGCACAAGATCGACGCCGGCATGCCGGAATCCTTCAACGTGCTGGTGAAGGAAATCCGTTCCCTGGCCATCGACATCGACCTGGAACGCTACTGATTTACGTGAGGCGATAGGCGGGAGGCGGAAATCGCCTCACCCCTCACCCCTCACTCCTCACGGAGGAAATATGAAAGCACTGCTCGATTTATTCAAACAGGTTACCCAGGAAGAAGAATTCGACGCGATCAAGATCGCGCTGGCTTCCCCGGAGAAAATCCGTTCCTGGTCCTACGGCGAGGTCAAGAAGCCGGAAACCATCAACTACCGTACCTTCAAGCCGGAGCGAGATGGCCTCTTCTGCGCCAAGATCTTCGGCCCCATCAAGGATTACGAGTGCCTGTGCGGCAAGTACAAGCGCCTCAAGCACCGCGGCGTGATCTGCGAGAAGTGCGGCGTCGAGGTGACCCTGTCCAAGGTGCGCCGCGAGCGCATGGCCCATATCGAGCTGGCCAGCCCCGTGGCCCACATCTGGTTCCTCAAGTCCCTGCCGTCCCGCCTGGGGATGGTGCTGGACATGGCCCTGCGCGACATCGAGCGCGTGCTGTACTTCGAAGCCTATGTGGTGGTCGATCCCGGCATGACCCCGCTGAACCGCGCTCAGCTGTTGTCCGAGGACGACTACCTGGCCAAGCTGGAAGAGTACGGCGACGAATTCAAGGCGGTGATGGGCGCCGAGGGCGTGCGCGAGCTGCTGCGCTCCCTGGACCTTAACGGCGAGGTGGAAAAGCTGCGCAAGGAGCTGTCCGAGACCGGTTCCGATACCAAGATCAAGAAGATCGCCAAGCGCCTCAAGGTGCTGGAGGCCTTCCAGAAGTCCGGCATCAAGCCCGAGTGGATGATCCTGGAAGTGCTGCCCGTGCTGCCCCCCGAGCTGCGTCCCCTGGTGCCCTTGGACGGCGGCCGCTTCGCCACTTCCGACCTGAACGATCTCTACCGCCGCGTCATCAACCGCAACAACCGTCTGAAGCGCCTGTTGGAACTGAAGGCCCCCGAGATCATCGTGCGCAACGAGAAGCGCATGCTGCAGGAAGCCGTGGATTCCCTGCTGGACAACGGCCGCCGCGGCAAGGCCATGACCGGCGCCAACAAACGTCCCCTGAAGTCCCTCGCCGACATGATCAAGGGCAAGGGCGGCCGCTTCCGTCAGAACCTGCTGGGCAAGCGGGTGGACTACTCCGGCCGTTCCGTGATCGTGGTGGGTCCGCAGCTCAAGCTGCACCAGTGCGGCCTGCCGAAGAAGATGGCCCTGGAGCTGTTCAAGCCCTTCATCTTCCACAAGCTGGAAGTCATGGGCGCCGCCACCACCATCAAGGCCGCCAAGCGCATGGTGGAAATGGAAGAGCCCCTGGTGTGGGACATCCTCGAGGATGTGATCCGCGAGCATCCGGTGATGCTGAACCGCGCCCCGACCCTGCACCGCCTCGGCATCCAGGCTTTCGAGCCGGTGCTGATCGAGGGCAAGGCGATCCAGCTCCATCCCCTGGTCTGCGCCGCGTTCAACGCCGACTTCGACGGCGACCAGATGGCCGTCCACGTGCCCCTGTCCCTGGAAGCCCAGATGGAAGCCCGCACCCTGATGCTGTCTTCCAACAACGTGCTCTCTCCCGCCAACGGCGAACCCATCATCGTGCCGTCCCAGGATATCGTGCTGGGCCTGTACTACATGACCCGGGACAAGATCAACGCCAAGGGCGAAGGCATGATCTTCGCCAACGTGTCCGAAGCCGCCCGCGCCTATGAAACCGGCCAGGCTTCCCTGCACGCCAAGGTGAGCGTCCGCATCAAGGAATACGAAGTCACCAAGGACGGCGAGAAGAAGGAAAAGATCACCCGCTACAACACCACCGTGGGCCGGGCGCTGCTGTCCGAAATCCTGCCCCCGGGGCTGCCCTTCAGCGTCATCGACAAGCCGCTGAAGAAGAAGGAGATTTCCCGCCTGATCAACACCAGCTTCCGCCGCATCGGCATCCGCGACACCGTCATCATGGCCGACAGGCTGATGTACACCGGTTTCGCCTATGCCGCCCGGGCCGGCATCTCCATCTGCGTCGACGACATGCTGATGCCGAAGCAGAAGGATGAGCTGATCGCCGCCGCCGAGCACGAGGTGAAGGAGATCGAGACCCAGTACGCTTCCGGTCTGGTGACCCACGGCGAACGCTACAACAAGGTGGTGGACATCTGGGGCCGCTGCGGCGACGTGGTGGCCAAGGCCATGATGGACCAGTTGGGTTCCGAGACCGTGGTGAACAGCGAGGGCAAGGAAGTCAAGCAGGAGTCCTTCAACTCCATTTACATGATGGCCGACTCCGGCGCCCGGGGTTCCGCCGCCCAGATCCGCCAGCTGGCCGGCATGCGCGGCCTGATGGCCAAGCCGGACGGTTCCATTATCGAAACGCCGATTACCGCGAACTTCCGCGAAGGCCTGAACGTGCTGCAGTACTTCATTTCCACCCACGGTGCCCGTAAAGGCCTGGCCGACACCGCGTTGAAGACCGCGAACTCTGGCTACCTCACCCGCCGTCTGGTGGACGTGACCCAGGATCTGGTGGTGACCGAAGAAGATTGCGGCACCACTGAAGGCGTGGTGATGAAGGCCCTGATCGAGGGCGGCGAGGTGGTGGAGGCCCTGCGCGAGCGCATCCTCGGCCGTACCGCCGCGGTGGACATCATTCACCCCGAAACCCAGGAAACCGTCATCGAGGCCGGCAGCCTGCTGGACGAGGATGCCGTGGACCTGATCGAATCCCTGGGCATCGACGAGGTGAAGGCCCGCACGCCGCTGACCTGCGAAACCCGCTACGGCCTGTGCGCCAAGTGCTACGGCCGCGACCTGGGCCGCGGCCAGCTGGTGAACGTGGGCGAAGCGGTGGGCGTGATCGCCGCCCAGTCCATCGGTGAACCGGGTACCCAGCTCACCATGCGGACCTTCCACATCGGTGGCGCGGCTTCCCGCGCGGCAGCGGCCAGCCAGATCGAAATCAAGTCCAACGGCACCGTCCGCTACTCCGCCCTGATGCGCTACGTGACCAACGCCAAGGGCGAGCAGGTGGTGATTTCCCGCAACGGCGAAGCCCTGGTTCTGGACGACAACGGCCGCGAGCGCGAGCGCCACAAGGTGCCCTATGGCGCCACCATGGCGGTGAAGGACGGCGCGACGGTGAAGGCCGGCCAGGTCATCGCCACCTGGGACCCCCATACCCGCCCGATGATCAGCGAATACGCCGGCCGCGCCCGTTTCGAGAACGTGGAGGAGGGGGTCACCGTCGCCAAGCAGATCGACGAGGTCACCGGCTTGTCCACTCTGGTGGTGATCGATCCCAAGCGCCGCGGCACTACCCAGGCCAAGGGTCTGCGCCCCCAGATCAAGCTGCTGGACGAGAAGGGCAACGAGGTCAAGATTCACAACAGCGAGCTGCCCGTGAACATTACCTTCCAGGTGGGCGCCATCATCTCCGTCAAGGACGGCCAGGACGTGAATGTGGGCGACGTGCTGGCGCGTATCCCTCAGGAAACCTCCAAGACCCGCGACATCACCGGCGGTCTGCCACGGGTGGCGGAACTTTTCGAAGCCCGCTCTCCCAAGGATGCCGGCATGCTGGCGGAAATTACCGGCACCATCTCCTTCGGCAAGGACACCAAGGGCAAGCAGCGCCTGGTGATCACCGACCTGGACGGCGTGTCGCACGAGTACCTGATTCCGAAGGAAAAGCATGTCACCGTCCACGACGGCCAGGTGGTGAACAAGGGCGAGATGATCGTCGACGGTCCGGTGGACCCCCACGATATTCTGCGCTTGCTGGGCGTCGAGGCCCTGGCCCGCTATGTCACCGACGAGGTGCAGGACGTGTACCGCCTCCAGGGCGTGAAGATCAACGACAAGCACATCGAAGTGATCGTGCGCCAGATGCTGCGCCGTGTGACCATCGCCGAAGCAGGCGACACCCGCTTCATCCAGGGCGAACAGGTCGAGCGCGCCGAAGTGCTGACCGAGAACGAGCGTGTCGAGGCGGAAGGCAAGCAGCCCGCCGGCTACGAACACATTCTCCTTGGCATCACCAAGGCCTCTCTGTCCACCGACTCCTTCATCTCCGCGGCCTCCTTCCAGGAGACCACCCGCGTGCTGACCGAGGCGGCGATCATGGGCAAGCGCGACGATCTGCGCGGCCTGAAGGAGAACGTCATCGTCGGTCGTCTGATCCCGGCGGGTACCGGTTTGTCCTACCACAACATCCGCCGTCGCCAGAGCCAGGGGCAGGACCTGGGCGAAGGCCGGGGGCTGGAAGAAGTGGCGGCCGGAGAATCCCGCGAGGAGATGAACGGTTAGGCTTGACACTGGTGTGGTAAGGAAATAGAATCCACAGTCTTTTTTGCGGGCAGCGTGTGCCCGTCGTAATGGGAATGGAAAGATGCCAACGATTAACCAGTTAGTACGTAAGCCCCGTAAGGCACCGCGGGTCAAGAGCAAGGTGCCTGCGCTGGAAGCGTGCCCGCAGAAGCGTGGCGTGTGCACCCGCGTGTACACCACCACTCCGAAGAAGCCGAACTCCGCGCTGCGTAAGGTTTGTCGTGTGCGCCTGACCAACGGTTTCGAGGTCAGCAGCTACATCGGCGGCGAGGGTCACAACCTGCAGGAACACTCCGTGGTGCTGATCCGTGGTGGCCGTGTGAAGGACTTGCCGGGCGTGCGTTACCACACCGTTCGCGGCAGCCTGGATACCGCCGGGGTGAAAGACCGTAAGCAGGGCCGTTCCAAGTACGGTGCCAAGCGCCCCAAGGCCGCTTAATCAATTACCGCGAAATTTGAGGTAGACGAGTTATGCCAAGACGTAGAGAGGTACCTAAGCGCCATATTCTGCCGGACCCCAAGTTCGGTAACCAGGATGTGACGAAATTCATGAACGTTCTGATGTTCGACGGCAAGAAGTCCGTTGCGGAAGGGATTCTGTACGGCGCCTTCGCGCAGATCGAGAAGAAGAGCGGCAAGAATCCCTTGGAAGTGTTCATTCAGGCCCTCTCCAATGCCAGCCCGATGGTTGAGGTGAAGAGCCGCCGCGTCGGTGGCGCCAACTACCAGGTGCCGGTGGAGGTTCGTCCTTCACGCCGCAAGGCTCTGGCGATGCGCTGGCTGCGCGACGCGGCCCGTAACCGTGGCGAAAAATCCATGGGGCAGCGTCTGGCTAATGAGTTGATGGAAGCCGCCGAGGGGCGCGGCTCCGCGATTAAGAAACGGGAAGACGTGCACCGCATGGCCGAGGCCAACAAGGCGTTCTCCCACTTCCGTTTCTAAGAAATTATCTTCAATCTTCAAAATCGCAGCCTGTGCTGCGATTTTGATTTTTTTGTTTAGAAGGCATTATCGTGGCACGTAAAACACCTATCGAACGTTACCGCAACATCGGTATTAGCGCCCATATCGACGCCGGCAAGACGACGACGACCGAGCGTATCCTGTTTTACACCGGCGTCTCCCACAAGATCGGTGAGGTGCACGATGGTGCCGCCACCATGGACTGGATGGAGCAGGAGCAGGAGCGTGGCATCACCATCACCTCCGCGGCCACTACTGCCTTCTGGAAGGGCATGGACGGTCGCTTCCCCGAGCATCGCATCAACATCATCGATACCCCGGGGCACGTGGACTTCACCATCGAGGTGGAGCGTTCCATGCGCGTGCTGGACGGCGCCTGCATGGTGTACTGCGCCGTGGGTGGCGTGCAGCCCCAGTCCGAGACCGTGTGGCGCCAGGCCAACAAGTACGGCGTGCCCCGTATCGCCTTCGTGAACAAGATGGACCGCTCCGGCGCCAACTTCCTGCGTGTGCATGACCAGATGCGCACCCGCCTCAAGGCCAACCCCGTGCCGATTCAGCTGCCCATCGGCGCCGAGGACAGCTTTGCCGGCGTGGTCGACCTGATCAAGATGAAGGCCATCTACTGGGACGACGCTTCCCAGGGCATGAAGTTCGAAGAGCGCGACATCCCCGCCGAACTGCTCGAGCAGGCCAAGGAATGGCGCGAGAAGATGGTGGAGTCCGCCGCCGAGGCCTCCGAAGAGATGATGAACAAGTACCTGGAAGAAGGTGACTTGTCCGCGGAAGATATCAAGAAGGGTCTGCGTCAGCGCACCATCGCCTGCGAGATTATTCCCATGCTGTGCGGCTCCGCCTTCAAGAACAAGGGCGTGCAGGCCATGTTGGATGCCGTGATCGAGTTGCTGCCCTCTCCGGTGGACATTCCTCCCGTCAAGGGCGAAACCGAGGGTGGCGAGGCCGATTCCCGCAAGGCCGACGACAACGAGCCTTTCTCCGCCCTGGGTTTCAAGATCATGACCGATCCCTACGTGGGTCAGTTGATCTTCTTCCGTGTCTATTCCGGCGTGGTGAATTCCGGCGATACCATCTACAACCCGGTGAAGGGCAAGAAGGAGCGCATCGGCCGTATTCTGCAGATGCACGCCAACAACCGCGAAGAGATCAAGGAAGTGCGCGCTGGCGATATCGCCGCTGCCGTGGGCCTGAAGGAAGTGACGACCGGCGACACCCTGTGCAGCCTCGACAAGGTCATTATCCTGGAGCGCATGGAGTTCCCCGAGCCCGTGATTCACGTGGCCGTGGAGCCCAAGACCAAGGCTGACCAGGAGAAGATGGGCATCGCCCTCAACCGCCTGGCTCAGGAAGACCCCTCCTTCCGCGTTCGTACCGACGAGGAATCGGGTCAGACCATCATCTCCGGCATGGGCGAGCTGCACCTGGAAATCCTGGTGGACCGCATGAAGCGCGAATTTGGCGTCGAGGCCAACGTGGGCGCTCCCCAGGTGGCCTACCGCGAAGCCATTCGCAAGGCCGTGGAAGTGGAAGGCAAATTCGTCAAGCAGTCCGGTGGCCGCGGTCAGTACGGTCACGTGTGGATCAAGATGGAGCCCAATGAGGCCGGCAAGGGCTACGAGTTCGTGGACGCCATCAAGGGCGGTACCGTGCCCCGTGAATACATTCCCGCGGTGGACAAGGGCCTGCAGGAAACCCTGCCCAACGGCGTGGTGGCTGGCTTCCCGGTGGTGGACGTGAAGGTTACCCTGTTCGATGGTTCCTACCACGACGTGGACTCCAATGAAAACGCCTTCAAGATGGCGGCTTCCATGGCGTTCAAGGACGGCATGCGCAAGGCCAACCCCGTTCTGCTCGAGCCGATGATGGCGGTGGAAGTGGAGACTCCCGAGGAGTACATGGGTAACGTGATGGGCGATCTGTCCGGCCGCCGAGGCATGGTGCAGGGCATGGAGGATATCCCCGGCGGCGGCAAGGCCATCAAGGCCGAGGTGCCCTTGTCCGAGATGTTCGGTTATTCCACCACGCTGCGCTCCTTGTCCCAGGGCCGCGCCACCTACAGCATGGAGTTCAAGCACTATTCGGAAGCGCCGAAGCACGTGGCCGACGCGATCGTGAACAAGAAATAACTTTTTGAAATAGGGAAATATCATGGCAAAAGGCAAGTTTGAGCGGACGAAACCGCACGTAAACGTGGGCACGATTGGTCACGTTGACCATGGCAAGACCACTCTGACGGCAGCGATCACGACGATTCTGTCGAAGAAATTCGGTGGCGAAGCCAAAGGCTACGACCAGATCGACAGCGCGCCCGAAGAGAAGGCCCGCGGCATTACCATCAACACCGCCCACGTGGAATACGAAACGGCCACCCGCCACTACGCCCACGTTGACTGCCCCGGCCACGCCGACTACGTCAAGAACATGATCACCGGCGCTGCCCAGATGGACGGCGCCATCCTGGTTGTGTCCGCCGCCGACGGCCCCATGCCCCAGACCCGCGAGCACATCCTCCTGGCCCGTCAGGTGGGCGTGCCCTACATCATCGTCTACATGAACAAAGCCGACATGGTCGATGATCCCGAACTGCTCGAACTGGTTGAAATGGAAGTTCGCGAACTGCTGAGCAAGTACGACTTCCCCGGCGACGACACCCCCATCGTCATCGGCTCCGCCCTCAAGGCCCTGGAAGGCGATCAGTCCGACATCGGCGAACCCTCCATCTTCAAGCTGGCCGACGCCCTCGACAGCTACATCCCCGAGCCCGAGCGCGCCGTGGACGGCACCTTCCTCATGCCCGTGGAAGACGTGTTCTCCATCTCCGGTCGCGGCACCGTGGTGACCGGTCGCGTCGAGCGCGGCGTCATCAAGGTTGGCGAAGAAGTCGAAATCGTCGGCATCCGCCCCACCGTCAAGACCACCTGCACCGGCGTCGAAATGTTCCGCAAGCTGCTGGACCAGGGTCAGGCCGGCGACAACGTGGGCGTGCTGCTGCGCGGCACCAAGCGTGAAGAAGTCGAGCGCGGTCAAGTGCTGGCCAAGCCGGGCTCCATCACCCCCCACACCAAGTTCAACGCCGAGATCTACGTGCTGAGCAAGGACGAAGGCGGCCGTCACACCCCGTTCTTCAACGGCTACCGTCCCCAGTTCTACTTCCGCACCACTGACGTGACCGGCGCGGTGGAATTGCCTGCCGGCACCGAGATGGTGATGCCTGGCGACAACGTGGCCATCACCGTGAGCCTGATCGCCCCGATCGCCATGGAAGAAGGCCTGCGCTTCGCCATCCGCGAAGGTGGCCGTACTGTCGGCGCCGGCGTGGTGTCCAAGATTATTGAGTAATCAATAAGGCATAAAGTCGAGAGTGGGGAGCGGGGCGGTTGCCCGAAACTCCCGGCTCTCGACTTGCTTTTGCAGTTTTAGCACAGGCCAATAGCTCAATTGGTAGAGCGTCGGTCTCCAAAACCGAAGGTTGGGGGTTCGAGACCCTCTTGGCCTGCCAGATTCGTGGCCTCGCTCCAGGGCGAGCCAGTGTCGAGACGGAACCGGGATCGCGAGCCCGGTGCCCGTACACCAGATAAGAGCTAGATGATTAGCACATCGGACAAGATCAAACTGACGTTGGCCATCCTGCTGCTGTTGGCGGGGGTGGCCGTTTTCCATTATTTGGCCGACCAGGCTGCCGCGCTGCGCGTGGCGGCGGTCCTGGTGGCGGTGGTGGCGGCTTTTGCCGTGGCCTCCTTTACCGACCTTGGCCGCCAGTTTTCCGGTTTTTCCCGGGATGCGGTGGCTGAAGCGAAAAAGGTCGTCTGGCCGAGCCGTAAGGAAACCATGCAGACCACCGGCGTGGTGGTGCTGCTGGTGCTGGTCATGGCGGTTTTCCTCTGGGCCGTGGACGCGGGTCTTGCCTGGGCGGTGAAAAATTTGATGGGCTGGGGGGTGTGATGTCGAAGCGTTGGTATGTGGTGCATGCCTATTCGGGCTTCGAGAAAAGCGTCATGCGGGCGCTGAAGGAGCGCATCGAGCGCGCCGGCATGCAGGACAAGTTCGGTGAGATTCTGGTGCCGGTGGAAGAGGTGGTCGAGATGAAGAGCGGTCAGAAGAGCATCAGCGAGCGCAAGTTCTTCCCCGGCTACGTGCTGGTCAACATGGAAATGACCGACGAGACTTGGCACCTGGTGAAAAATACGCCCAAGGTGACCGGTTTCGTTGGCGGTTCGGCAAACAAGCCGACTCCCATCACCGACAAAGAGGTGGAGGGCATCCTTCATCAAATCCAAGAGGGCGTGGAAAAGCCGCGCCCCAAGGTGTCCTTCGAAACCGGCGAAACGGTCCGGGTTATCGAGGGCCCGTTCAGCGACTTCAACGGCACGGTCGAGGAAGTCAACTACGACAAGAGCAAGCTGCGCGTGTCGGTGTTGATTTTCGGTCGCGCCACCCCGGTCGAGCTCGAGTTCGGCCAGGTGGAGAAAGTTTAAGGCGTCTGCCTTGAAGGCGCGCTCCGGCGCGTTCGATCAACGGGGAGCCGAAATCCGGTCTAGCCGCCGGGTCAAGGCGTGACTACCCATCAGTGAAGGAGTAATACCGTGGCTAAGAAAGTAATCGGCTATATCAAGCTGCAAATCCCGGCCGGCAAGGCCAACCCCAGCCCTCCCGTGGGTCCGGCCCTCGGTCAGCGCGGCCTCAACATCATGGAGTTCTGCAAGGCGTTCAACGCGGCCACCCAGAGCATGGAGCCCGGCCTGCCTATTCCCGTGGTGATCACCGCCTATGCGGACAAGAGCTTCACCTTCGTGATGAAGACTCCTCCCGCCACCATCCTGATCAAGAAAGCGGCCAAGATCGACAAGGGCAGCCCCCGTCCGCATACCGACAAGGTGGGCAAGATCACCCGCGCCCAAGCGGAAGAAATCGCCAAGACCAAGATGCCCGATCTCACCGCGGCTGACATGGACGCGGCGGTGCGCACCATCGCCGGTAGCGCCCGCAGCATGGGTATTGAAGTGGAGGGGGTGTAAATGGCCAAGATTTCCAAGCGCGTCAAAGCGATCCGCGCCAAAGTTGATCGCACCAAGCTGTATCCCGTCGACGAGGCTCTGGGTCTCATCAAGGAAACCTGCAACGCCAAGTTCGACGAATCCGTCGACGTGGCCATCGGCCTCGGCGTCGATGCCCGCAAATCCGACCAGATGGTCCGTGGTTCCGTCGTGCTTCCCCGCGGCACCGGCAAGAGCGTTCGCGTTGCCGTGTTCGCCCAGGGTGCCGCCGCCGAGGCCGCCAAGGCCGCCGGCGCCGACGTGGTGGGTTTTGAAGACCTGGCCGAGGAAGTCAAGGGCGGCCGCATGGATTTCGACGTGGTGGTGGCGGCTCCTGACGCCATGCGCGTCGTGGGCGCTCTGGGCCAGATTCTCGGCCCCCGTGGCCTGATGCCGAACCCCAAGGTGGGCACCGTGACCCCCAACGTCGGCGAAGCCGTGAAGAACGCCAAGGCCGGCCAAGTCCAGTTCCGCATCGACAAGGCGGGCATCGTGCACGGCACCATCGGCCGCGCCTCCTTCGAGGTGGGCGCCCTGAAGGAAAACCTCCTGGCGCTGGTGGATGCTCTGCAGAAGGCGAAGCCTGCCTCCTCCAAGGGCGTTTATCTGAAGAAAATTGCCGTCTCCAGCACCATGGGGGCCGGCGTGAAAGTCGATCAGACCTCTCTGAGCGCTTGATCGGTAGCCGCCGCCACGCTGCGGGCGGCGTAAAGGGCTTTGGGCTGCCGGGGTTCGCCCCGGCTGGCTGTCAAAGACCGTAGGGATCCCCCTTCGGGGTGGATTTAAACGCAAAAGCGCCCTGCGCAGATGGCGTTACCCGAAACAGGCAAGCATTGTGCTCCTGAATCAGGTCGCCGAAAGGGTGGCGTGCATTCCCGCAATGCGCGCCGTAATTTGGCTTGATAGGAGGAAAGACCTAATGGGTCTCAATCTGGAAGACAAAAAAGCCGTCGTGGCTGAAGTGTCCGAGAAGCTCGTGAACGCCCAGACCGTGGTCGTGGCCGAATACGCTGGCATCGAGGTGGGTGACATCACCGCGCTGCGCGCCAAGGCCCGCCAGTCCGGCGTCTACCTGCGCGTTCTCAAGAACACTCTGGTCCGCCGCGCTGTCGCCGAAACCCAGTTCGCTCCCCTCGCCGCCGAAATGACCGGCCCCTTGATCTACGGTATTTCCGAAGATCCCGTGGCCGCGGCGAAGGTGCTGAACGAGTTCGCGAAGACCAACGATAAGCTGAAGCTGAAGGCTGGCGTTTACGCCGGCAAGCTGCTCGACAAAGCGGGTGTGCAGGCCCTGGCCTCCATTCCCAGCCGCGAAGAGCTGCTGGCCAAGCTGCTGGGCGTCATGCAGGCCCCCGTTTCCGGCTTTGCCTGCGCCCTGGCTGCTCTCGCCAAACAGCGCGAAGAAGCCGCCGCTTAATCGTTTCCGTAAAGAATCTAGATCTAGGAGTACATTGAAATGGCTATTAGCAAAGACGATATCCTTGAAGCCGTTGGCAACATGACCGTGATGGAGCTGAACGAGCTGGTCAAGGCCTTCGAAGAGAAGTTCGGTGTTTCCGCCGCCGCCATGGCCGTGGCTGCCCCCGCCGCTGGTGGCGCTGCCGCCGCCGCCGAAGAGAAGACCGAGTTCGACGTGATTCTGGCCTCCGCCGGCGCCAACAAGGTGAACGTCATCAAGGCCGTGCGCGAAGTGACCGGCCTGGGCCTGAAGGAAGCCAAGGACCTGGTGGACGGCGCTCCCAAGGCCGTGAAGGAAGGCGTGTCCAAGGCCGAAGCCGACGACATCCAGAAGAAACTGACTGAAGCCGGCGCGACCGTCGAAGTCAAGTAATCGTTTCTCGCGAAACGACCGTGAAATGGCCGGCGGGTAACCGCCGGCCTTTCCCGCTTCAGAGAACACAAGACAGCGAACGGAAGCCAACCTTCGGTTTTCTGTCTTTTGTTGTCTGCCGTACCCGGTACAACTCCATGGAGAAACTATGAGCTATTCGTTTACCGAGAGAAAGCGTATCCGCAAGAGCTTCGCCAAGCGTGCCAGCGTCCTGCCGGTGCCCTATTTGCTGGCGACCCAGCTGGATTCCTACAGGACCTTCCTGCAAGCGGATATGGCTCCGGATCTGCGCAAAAACGAAGGCCTGCAAGCGGCATTTAATTCGATTTTCCCCATTTCCAGCCATTCCGGCAATGCCCGGCTGGATTTCGTCAGCTATGTGCTGGGCGAGCCCCCCTTTAACGTGGCCGAATGCCAGCAGCGGGGCCTGACCTTCGCGTCCCCCCTGCGCGCCCGCGTCCGCCTCACCATCATGGACAAGGAGGCGGCCAAGCCCACCGTCAAGGAAGTGAAAGAGCAGGAAGTGTACATGGGCGAGATTCCGCTCATGACCGATACCGGTTCCTTCATCATCAACGGCACCGAGCGGGTCATCGTGTCCCAGTTGCACCGCTCCCCGGGCGTGTTCTTCGAGCATGACCGCGGCAAGACCCACTCCTCCGGCAAGCTGCTGTTCTCCGCCCGCATCATTCCCTACCGCGGTTCCTGGCTGGACTTCGAGTTCGACCCCAAGGACTACCTCTACTTCCGCGTCGACCGCCGCCGCAAGATGCCCGTGTCCATCCTGATGAAGGCGCTGGGCTATACGCCGGAGCAGATTCTCGACATGTTCTACGTCAAGGACACCTTCCATCTGGCCAAGAAGGGCGTCCAGTTCGAGTTGGTGCCCGAGCGCCTGCGCGGCGAGGTGGCCCGTTTCGACATCGTCGCCAAGGACGGCACCGTCATCGTCGCCAAGGACAAGCGCATCACCGCCAAGCACATCCGCGACATGGACAAGGCGGGCATCAGCAAGATTACCGTGCCCGATGAGTTTCTCCTTGGCCGGGTGGTCGCCAGCAATATCGTCGACAAGGAAACCGGCGAAGTGATCGCCAACGCCAACGACGAGATTACCGAGACCTTGCTGGAAAAGCTGCGCCAAGCCGGCGTGGCCAAGTTCAACACCATTTACACCAACGACCTCGACCAGGGCGCCTATATTTCCCAGACCCTGCGCATCGACGAGACCGCCGACCAATACGCCGCCCGCGTCGCCATCTACCGCATGATGCGCCCGGGCGAACCGCCTACCGAAGAGGCGGTGCAGGCCCTGTTCGAAGGCCTGTTCTTCTCCGAGGAGCGCTATGACCTGTCCGCCGTGGGCCGGATGAAGTTCAACCGCCGCGCCTATCCGGAGAACGTGGATGACCGCGCCGCCGAATGGTTCAAGAACTTCCTCAAGAAGGTCGGTCCCCAGGGCATCGAAGGCCACGGCACCCTGTCCGTGGACGACATCATGGCGGTGATCATGATCCTGGTGGAACTGCGCAACGGCCGCGGCGAAATCGACGACATCGACCACCTGGGCAACCGCCGCGTGCGTTCCGTCGGCGAACTGGCCGAGAACCAGTTCCGCGCCGGCCTGGTGCGCGTCGAGCGCGCCGTGAAGGAGCGCCTGTCCCAGGCCGAGTCCGAGAACCTGATGCCCCACGACCTGATCAACGCCAAGCCCGTCTCCGGCGCCATCAAGGAATTCTTCGGTTCCAGCCAGCTGTCCCAGTTCATGGATCAGACCAACCCCCTGTCCGAGATCACCCACAAGCGCCGCGTATCGGCCCTGGGCCCCGGCGGTCTGACCCGCGAGCGCGCCGGCTTCGAGGTGCGCGACGTGCACCCCACCCACTATGGCCGGGTGTGCCCGATCGAAACCCCGGAAGGTCCGAACATCGGCCTGATCAACTCCCTGGCCCTGTACGCCCGCACCAACCAGTACGGCTTCCTGGAGACTCCCTACCGCAAGGTGGTGGACGGCAAGGTAACGGACGAGATCCATTACCTTTCCGCCATCGAGGAAGGGCTCTACGTGATCGCCCAGGCCAATGCCGAACTCGACAAGAACGGCCGCCTGTGCAGCGAACTGGTGTCCTGCCGCCGCCACAACGAATTCGAGCTGGCGACCCCGGACAAGGTCCAGTACATGGACGTGGCCCCGGCCCAGATCGTGTCCGTGGCCGCTTCCTTGATCCCGTTCCTGGAGCACGACGACGCCAACCGCGCGCTGATGGGTTCCAACATGCAGCGTCAGGCCGTTCCCTGCTTGCGCGCCGAGAAGCCGGTGGTGGGCACTGGCGTCGAGCGCATCGCGGCGGTGGACTCTGGCACCGCGGTGCAGGCCCGCCGCGGCGGTATCGTCGACTACGTGGACGCTGGCCGTATCGTGGTGCGCGTGCACGACGAAGAAGCCCGCGCCGGCGAGGTGGGCGTGGATATCTACAACCTCACCAAGTACACCCGTTCCAACCAGAACACCAACATCAACCAGCGCCCCCTGGTGAATGTCGGCGACGTACTGCAGCGCGGCGACGTGATCGCCGACGGCGCCTCCACCGACATGGGCGAGCTGGCTCTGGGCCAGAACATGCTGGTGGCCTTCATGCCCTGGAACGGCTACAACTTCGAGGACTCCATCCTCATCTCCGAACGCGTGGTGGCGGATGACCGCTACACCTCGATCCACATCGAGGAGCTGACCGTCGTTACCCGCGACACCAAGCTCGGCCCCGAGGAAATCACCCGCGACATCCCCAACCTGTCCGAGCGCATGCTGAACCGCCTGGATGAGTCCGGCATCGTCTACATCGGC
>JAJZVC010000014.1 GCA_021845865.1 Pseudomonadota bacterium
TGTCTCACCGCCTCAGATTTGAACTCCGGGCTGAATTTCCTGCGTAATGCCATTTGCACCATCTCTCACGTTTCCTTCTATCTTAACAAGCTTGATAAAAGTGTCCGTGGAATTGGGGGAAACCCACCCGGCATTGCTCATCGACAAGCCGCGACAAGGGCCATTTCAGGCGCAGCTTTCCCTGGCTCAGCTTGATCTGCATTTCCCAAATGCTGGCCACGCTAAGAAACAGCTCCGATTCGCCACTTTCACATACCTCGCGAGCGGAAGGGGAAACCTTCTCTGGCTCATCCTGCAACCAGAGAAAAACATGCGTATCCAGCAGAAGCCTCATCCTGGACCATTCCCCATCCAGAACTCATCCGGCAAGGGCTCATCAAAATCCTCGCTAATCCAGACCTCCCCCCGGTGCATGCCAAACACTCTGTTCTTCCCTTTCTGGGGCATGATCGGCACCAATTTCACCATCGGCTTGTTCGCCTTGGCAATGATCACTTCTTCACCTTCCATGGCCATAGCCAGCAACTCGGAAAGATGGGTTTTCGCCTCATGAATATTCACGGTACGGGTAGACACGGCAGCATCCTTGGCTAATTTATTGGCTAAGCTTAAAACCCTGGTCGCGCACCGTCAAATAAAAAACGGGCACCCGAAGGTGCCCGTTTTAATCACTTCAATTTAAACCGGCAAAGCCGGCGTTAAATTAGAAGTCGTGGGTCATGCCGAAGGACCAGGCGCTGGGGGAGCTAGCGGTCGCGATGCTAGCAGCGGCACCGGTGATACCACCAGCAACACCACCGTTGGAACCGCCGATCAGGCCGTAGGCAACGTTGTTGTCGTTGGTCAGCTTGGTGTACAGAGCGAACACCTTGGTGCGCTTGCTGAACATGTGATCCAGACCCAGGGACCACTGCTTGGCACCAGAGTTGGCGTAACCGGACAGGTCGCCAGCGTGGGTGTAGGCAGCCTTAACAGCGTTGTTTCCGAAGGTGTAAGCACCGCTCAGGTAGTAAGCGTTGTGCCCCAGCAGATCGTTGCCACCACGACCAGTGTTCACGACGGAGTTGAAGTCGTCGTTGGTGCGCTCATAGGCAAAACCGACCTTGAAGTTGTTGGCGCTGTAACCCACACCCAGTTTCCAAGCGTGCTCGGACTTGTCGGCCAGGGCAGCGATGGGGGTGGCCAGGTTACCGATACCAGCGGTACCCAGGTTGTGACGCTCGTAGGCCAAGGCGCCGTACCAGGGGCCATTGCTGTAGTTCACCATACCGGACCAGGCATTGCCCTTCTTGTTGGCATTGCTGGTGTAGGCGTTCTCAGCGCCAGCCACGTAGGCGATGGCAGCGGAGAAGCCGTTCATGCTGGGAGAGATGTAGGCGATCACGTTGTTCTGACGACCGTCGAAGGAAGCACCCACGGTACCAGCGCCGGCAGCAGTGGTAGCGACGCCACCGCCCATGATGGAGCGGTTGTCGGCGATACCGTCAGCGAACACGTCCAGGTTGCGGGTGGACAGCTTGTAGGGGGTGTCGTGGCGACCAAGGATCACGGTACCCCAGGTTTTTCCGGACAGACCGACGAAGGTGTTACGAGCGTTCCAAGAACCGTTGCTGTTGGTAGCGGTGGCGGCAGCGCTGTCAGGGAAAATGGTGTTTTCGATCTGCCACACGGCGCTCAGACCGTTGCCCAGGTCTTCGCTGCCCTTGAAGCCGATGCGGGAGGAGTTGTCGCTGATCTGGGCGTTGCGCGCGCTGGAAACAGCACCCAGGTTCCGACCGGCGTCATAGCCACCGTCAACCAGGTCGTAGGAAGCGGACATCTTGCCGTAGATCACCACGTTGCCGGAATCGGCGAAAGCGGCGGGGACCACGAAGGCGCCGGCGACAGCCAGAGCGATCAGTTTCTTTTGCATAAGTTTCTCCTTAGTTGGTTTACTTGTTACTAAGCTCTGCAGAGCCTCGTCCCTTTTTGGACAGTTTCATTATCACCAGAGACCCTGCCGAATTCCAAGGTTTTGAGTGGCGGCTGTTGCAATTTTCTCACGCCGCGCTGATTTGTGTCTCTTTTTTGCCACAGCCCGTGAGACCGCGTTAACTCAGCTTACCGTGGCATTGCTTGTATTTCTTCCCTGAGCCGCAGGGACAGGGGTCGTTGCGGCCGACCTTGTCGCCGCCGCGGACGAAGGGCTGATGGACTTCGCCTTGCTCCGCCTCGCCGCCGGTTTCGCGACCCAGGGCCTCGTCGTAGTCGGCGTGGTGGTACTGGACGTTGACCGGCTGCGACGGGGTTTCCACCGCCTCCACGTCCTCTTCGCTGCGCACCTGAACCATCAGGGTGATCTGGGTCACTTCGCGCTTGATGGCGTCCAGCATGGCGGCGAACATTTCGAAGGCCTCGCGTTTGTATTCCTGCTTCGGGTTCTTCTGGGCGTAGCCGCGCAGGTGGATGCCCTGGCGCAGGTGGTCGAGGGCCGCCAGATGCTCGCGCCAGTGGTTATCCAGGCTCTGCAGCATCACGCCGCGTTCGAACTGGCGCATCACCTCGGCCCCGGCCTGCTCTGCCTTGCCCTGGTAATGCCCATCCAGCTTTTCCACAATGCGGGCCCGCAGGGCATGCTCATCCAACGAGGCCTCCTGCTCCAGCCATTGGCCAAGGGGCAGTTCGACCTGCCATTCGGCGTGAATGGCCTTTTCGAGCCCATGGATGTCCCACTGCTCCTCCACGCTTTCGGGCGGAACGTACTGGCTGATGAGGTCATGAACCACATCCTGGCGCATCGCCGAAATGGTGTCGGCGATGTCGCTGGCCTCCAGCAGTTCGTTGCGCTGCTGGTAAATAACGCGGCGCTGGTCGTTGGCCACGTCGTCGTATTCCAGCAGTTGCTTGCGGATGTCGAAGTTGCGGGCTTCCACCTTGCGCTGGGCGTTCTCGATGGCACGGGTCACCCAGGGATGCTCGATGGCCTCGCCCTCGGGCATCTTCAGGCGCTGCATGATGGCCGCCACCCGGTCGGAGGCGAAAATGCGCAGCAGGGGATCCTCCAGGGACAGGTAGAAGCGGCTGGAGCCCGGGTCGCCCTGGCGGCCCGCGCGGCCCCGCAACTGGTTGTCCACCCGGCGGGATTCGTGGCGCTCGGTGCCGATGATATGCAATCCGCCCAGGCTCAGTATCTGCTCGTGAAGCACCTGCCAATCGGCCTTGTGCATGGCGAGGAGCTTGTCCTTTTCGTCCTGGGTCAGGTTCTCGTCGTGGCGAATCTTGTCCAGTTCGCTCTCGATGCTGCCGCCGAGAACGATGTCGGTACCCCGGCCCGCCATGTTGGTGGCGATGGTGATCATCTTGGGACGTCCCGCCTGGGCGACGATTTCCGCCTCGCGGGCGTGCTGCTTGGCGTTAAGCACCTGGTGGGGCAGCTTGGCCTTGGTCAGCAGGGAGGAAATGTACTCGGAATTCTCAATGGAGGTGGTGCCAACCAGCACCGGCTGACCGCGTTCGTAGCAATCGCGGATATCGGCGGTTACCGCGTCGTAGCGTTCCTTGGCGGTGCGGTATACCTTGTCCATCATGTCCTGGCGCACCATGGGGCGGTGGGTGGGAATCACCACCGTTTCCAGGCCGTAGATCTGGTGGAACTCGAAGGCCTCCGTGTCGGCGGTGCCGGTCATGCCCGCCAGCTTGGCGTACATGCGGAAGTAGTTCTGGAAGGTGATGGAGGCCAGGGTCTGGTTTTCCCGCTGAATGGCCACCCCTTCCTTCGCTTCCACCGCCTGATGCAGGCCCTCGGACCAGCGGCGGCCGGACATCAGACGGCCGGTGAATTCGTCGACGATGATGATTTCCCCGTCCTGCACCACGTAGTGCTGGTCCCGATGAAACAGGGCATGGGCCCGCAGGGCGGCGTACATATGGTGCATCAGGGTGATGTTGCTGGCATCGTAAAGGCTGGTGCCGGGCGCCAGCAGGCCAGCCTGGGCCAGGAGTTCCTCGGCGCGCTCGTGGCCCGCCTCGGTCAGCAATACCTGGTGCGCTTTCTCGTCCACGGAGTAGTCGCCGGGACCGTCTTCCGTTTCCTGCTTGGTCAGCATCGGCGCCAGCTGGTTGATGCGGACATACATCTCGACGTTGTCGTCGGCCTGGCCGGAAATAATCAGCGGCGTGCGGGCCTCGTCGATCAAGATGGAGTCCACCTCGTCGACGATGGCGAAGTTCAGCTTGCGCTGCACCCGCTCCGAGGGGTGGTAGACCATGTTGTCCCGCAGGTAGTCGAAGCCGAACTCGTTGTTGGTGCCGTAGGTAATGTCGGCCGCGTAGGCCTTCTGCTTTTCCTCGTGCTCCATCTGGGACAGGTTGACGCCCACGGTGAGACCGAGGAAGCCGTGAATCCGCCCCATCCACTCGGCATCCCGGCGGGCGAGGTAGTCGTTCACCGTCACCACGTGCACGCCCTTGCCCGACAGGGCGTTGAGATAAGCCGGCAGGGTCGCCACCAGGGTCTTGCCCTCGCCGGTGCGCATTTCCGCAATCTTGCCGTAGTGAAGCACCATGCCACCGATCAGCTGGACGTCGAAATGGCGCATTTCCAGGACCCGCTTGCCCGCCTCGCGCACCACGGCGAAGGCCTCCGGCAGCAAATCATCCAGGGTTTCGCCGTTCTGGTAACGCTGCTTGAACTCATCGGTCTTGGCTCGCAGCTCGGCATCGCCGAGGGCGGCCATTTGGGGTTCCAGACCATTGATGCGGCGCACGGTCTGCATGTATTGCTTGATCAGCCGGTCGTTGCGGCTGCCAAAAATTTTCTTGAGGACGCTGGTAAGCATGGAATAAGTCGGTCGGGTTATTTAAGACGAAAAGCCTGGGCGCGCGCCGAGGGCGCGATCAGCCCTGGGCTTGCAGGAAGCGGGCGGGGTTTTGCGGCGCGCCGCCGATGCGGATTTCGAAGTGCAGATGAGGACCGGTGGAACGGCCGGTGTTGCCGACAAGGCCGATTTTCTGGCCGCGGAGGACGATATCGCCTTCCTTGACGAAAGCCCTGGAAAGATGGGCATAACGGGAAACCATGCCGTTGCCGTGGTCGATCTCGATCAGGTTGCCGTAGCCGGAGGTGTTGAACTGGGAATAGATCACCACCCCGCCGGCAGCCGCGTGCACTTCCGTGCCCACTTCGGCCATGAAATCCACGCCTTCATGGAAGGCATTCTTGCCGGTGAAGGGGTCCAGGCGCCAGCCGAAGTTGGAGGAATACCAGCCCGCCTTGACAGGAGGAGCGGAGGGAATGGTCACCTTGCTCAGGTGCTTTTCCATGAACATGGATTCCAGCACCATCAGGCGGTCGGAGCGGTCATCCAGCTTTGCCGCCAGGGCGTCGATTTGCTGCTGCAATTCCTTTTGCGTCAGGGAGCGCTGCGGCACGCTGCCTTCCGGTCCGCCTTGGGCGGGCGGCTGGTCAAAGCGGAATTCCTGCTTATTGATCCCCGAAAGCTTCACCAGGCGTTCACCCAGGGCATCCAGGCGGGTCGTCTGGGCCTGCATCTGCCCCACCCTAACCGCCATGGCGTTCAGGCTGGCCTGCAGGGAAGCCTGATGCTTCTCCAGTTGCTCGCGCTGGGCCTCGATGATGAGCGAGCGCAGATAGGGGTTGTCGATCTCCACGGAACGGGTCAGGGTGTAGTAGAAAAGACCACCCGCCACCAGCACGGGAACCGCCAGCCAAGTGGACAACAACAGCGCCAGCTTGCGGGAATCCAGCACCAGCGTTTTGGATTTGCTCAGCTTATCGGATACGATAATGATGTTCAAAAGGAATGGTCCCTAGTTTTTCTGATGCCCGCTTATAAACCCGGCCACTTTTTCCACAGTTCGCCCGCGCTCCAGCACTGGAAGGAGACCAGCGACCTGCTGAATAAATTTCAGCGCGCCCTCGACAGCATCATCCTCCCCGAGCTGGCCCGCCATTGCCGCGTGGGCGCCCTGAGCGGGGAGTCGGTGTGCTTGTATGCCTCCAACGGCGCCATTGCCGCCAAGCTTCGGCAACTCGTGCCTACCCTGTTGACCGGGTTCAAGAAATGCGGGCTTGAGGTTACTGCAATTCGTGTCCTAGTGCAAGCCGAGCCGTTCCGAGCCGAGCCGCGGCGCCCGGAAAAACAGCCCATAGGCGGCGAAGCGCTGGACAACATGGCCCAATTCACCGCCAAGCTGAAGGAAAGCCCCCTCAAGGCGGCCCTGGAAGCGCTGCTGACCCACCAGCACCATGCCGTTTCAAACGACAAGAACTAGGCGCTCCAGAACCAGCAACGCCAGGAACACCGCCGCGATTCCCCCCATCAGCTTGAGCAGCCCCCAGGAAAAGCGCAGATAGCGGCGGTCCCGGGTCAGCAAATAGGCAAAGCCGGACACGCCGCCCAGCACCAGCGCGAGAAAGAGCAGAATTCTCAGGAGAAACAAGAAACCCTCACGGCCAACAACCGCAGGGAGCCGCCGCAGCCCTAGGCAGCCTGCGCCTGGAGCCTGACGAAACCGGCCGGCGCATCCTCGGCGCGGTCGAAGGTGACGAACTCCCACGCTTCCGCATCGCGCAGCATGGCCCGCAGAAGCTGGTTGTTCAGGGCGTGACCCGATTTGTAGGCGGTATAGGCGCCGATCAGGGGGTGGCCGAGGAGATAAAGGTCGCCCACCGCGTCCAGCACCTTGTGACGGACGAATTCGTCTTCATAGCGCAAGCCGTCGCTGTTGAGAATCCGGAACTCGTCCATGACGATGGCGTTTTCCATGCTGCCACCCAAGGCCAGGCCCTTGGCGCGCATGGCCTCCACGTCCTCCATGAAGCCGAAGGTACGCGCCCGGCTCACTTCCTTGATGTAGGAAGTGTCGGCGAAATCCACCACCACCTTTTGGCGCGAGGCCTCGAAGACGGGGTGATTGAAGGAAATGGTGAAATCCAGCCGGAACCCGTTGTAGGGGTCGAAGCGCACCCACTTGTCACCGGCTTCGACCACTACCGGCTTCTTGACCCGGATGTACCGCTTCAGCGCGGCCTGCTCCTCGATCCCCGCCGACTGCAGCAGGAAAACGAAGGGCGAGGCGGAGCCGTCCATGATCGGCACTTCCGGCGCGGACAGGTCGACATAGGCGTTATCCACGCCCAGGCCTGCGAAGGCCGACATCAGATGCTCGACCGTCCCGACGCGCACATCACCGACCTCCAGGGTGGAGGACAGGCGGGTGTCGCCCACATGGTCCGGCGCCGCGCTGATTTCCACCGGCACAGGCAGGTCCACCCGCCGAAACACGATGCCGGTGTTCGGCGCCGCGGGACGCAAGGCCATCTGGACCTTTTTGCCCGAGTGCAAGCCGACGCCGGTGGCGTGGATGACGTTTTTCAAGGTGCGCTGCCTGATCATGCGCGGTTTCCGATCAATAGGTTACAAATTCCCAACTTGCGCAAGTTTAACACAGCCCGTCATTGGCAGCCAAGGCGGAGCGCCGCCCTGCCGCCCTTCCGGCGGCATCACCCGCCACGTTCGGCTTCCCAGGCCCTTAGTCAGCCTGTTTGCGCAGGAAGGCGGGAATGTCGTACATCTCCATGCCGGACTGCTTCAGCGCTTCCACCTGGGCGTCGCGGCGGCGGCGCATGACGGCGGGCTGGTCGAGCTCGGCGTAGTTCACTTCCATCGGCGCATCGTCGGTGCCGGTCTTCACGATGCTTAACGGTTTGTTCTGCTGGCGGTTGACCGCCGCCCCCAAACCGGTGGCCACGATGGTGACGCGCAGATCGTCGCCCATGTTCTCGTCGATCACCGTGCCGACGATCACGGTGGCGTCTTCGGCGGCGAAGCCCTTGATGGTGTTCATGGCGTCGTGAACTTCCTTCATCTTGATGCTGGCGTTGGCGGTGATGTTCACCAGCACGCCCCGGGCGCCGGAGAGGTTCACATCCTCCAGCAGCGGGCTGGATACCGCGCGCTCCGCCGCGATGGTGGCGCGGTCGAGGCCGGCCGCATGGGCGGAACCCATCATCGCCATGCCCATTTCGGACATCACGGTGCGCACGTCGGCAAAGTCCACGTTCACCAGGCCGGGGCACTTGATCACTTCGGCGATGCCCGCCACGGCGCCGTGCAGCACGTCGTTGGCGGCCTTGAAGGCGTCCAGCATGGACACGTCGTCGCCCAGCACCTGCATCAGCTTCTCGTTGGGAATCACGATCAGGGAATCGACGAACTGGGACAAGGCCTCGATGCCGGCCTGGGCCACCTTCATGCGCTTGCCCTCGAACTCGAAGGGCTTGGTCACCACCGCCACGGTGAGGATGCCCAGTTCCTTCGCCACCTCGGCCACCACCGGCGCGGCGCCGGTGCCGGTGCCGCCCCCCATGCCGGCGGTGATGAACAGCATGTCGGCGCCGCGGATGGCCTCGGCGATGCCCTCCCGGTCTTCCACCGCCGCCTCGCGGCCGATGTTGGGATTGGCGCCTGCTCCCAGGCCCTTGGTGATATTGCCGCCGATCTGCAGCGTGGTGGTTGCCTGGCTCTTGTTCAGGGCCTGGGCATCGGTGTTGGCGCAGATGAATTCCACGCCGTTCACGCCCTGGGCGATCATATGCTCCACGGCGTTGCCGCCGCAGCCCCCGACGCCGATCACCTTGATTACCGCTTCCTGGCTGTCCTTGTCCATGATTTCAAAAAACATATTGCCTCCTTGAAATTACCGAAAATTTTTCTTCAACACCCATTTGTAGCCATACCGCCGTTTACTGTTTGTCTGCTCTACCCATGCCGTTCTCCCTTCGCCTCGCCCCAAACCGATTCATCAAAAATTCCCCTGACAACACGCCCGAAGGGCTTGTTGCGGCGTAGGCTCACCTGCGCAGCAGGTTATGCCGAAGCCAAACCAGCTCATCAAAAATTCCCCTGAAACCAACTCTTCATCTTCTGGAAGATATCCATCACCGACCCGCCCTGCACCCGCGTGCCGGCGTGGCGCTGGTACTGTTCGTACCCCGCCAGGAGCAGGCCGACGCCGGTGGCGAAGCGGGGGTTGCGCACCACTTCCGCCAAGCCGCCCACGTACTGGGGGTAGCCCAGGCGCACCGGCATGTGGAATATCTCCTCGCCCAGCTCCACCATTCCCGGCAGCACGCTGCTGCCGCCGGTGAGGACGATGCCCGAGGACATCAGGTCCTCGAAGCCGCTGCGTCGCAGCTCCGCTTGGACCAGGGAATAGAGCTCCTCCACCCGGGGCTCGATCACCTCCGCCAGGGTCTGGCGGGACAGCTTGCGGGTCTCCCGCTCGCCCACGCCGGGCACTTCCACCATCTCCTCGGGGCTCGCCAGCTGGCGCAGGGCGCAGCCATAGGCGCGCTTGATGTCCTCCGCGTCCTTGGTCGGCGTGCGCAGGGCCATGGCGATATCGTTGGTGATCTGGTCGCCGGCGATGGGAATCACCGCCGTGTGGCGGATGGCGCCGCTGGTGAAAACCGCCATGTCGGTGGTGCCGCCGCCGATATCCACCAGGCATACGCCCAGGTCCTTCTCGTCCTCGGACAGCACGGCCATGCTGGACGCCAGGGGCTGCAGGATCAGGTCCCGCACCTCGAGGCCGCAGCGACGCACGCACTTGATGATGTTCTGGGCCGCCGACACGGCGCCGGTGACGATGTGCACCTTCACCTCCAGGCGCACGCCGCTCATCCCCAGGGGCTCCCGCACATCCTCCTGGCCGTCGATGATGAATTCCTGGGTCAGGATGTGGAGAATCTGCTGATCCATGGGGATGTTCACCGCCCGGGCGGTCTCGATCACCCGGTCCACGTCGGCCTGGGTGACCTCTTTATCCTTGATGGCCACCATGCCGTGGGAATTGATGGAACGGATGTGGTTGCCGGCGATGCCGGTGTAAACCTCGCGGATTTTGCAGTCCGCCATCAGTTCCGCCTCTTCCAAGGCGCGCTGGATGGCGTTGACGGTGGACTCGATGTTCACCACCACGCCCTTCTTCAGCCCCCGGGACGGATGCTGTCCCATGCCGATGATTTCCAGCCGCCCTTCCGGCAAGACTTCCGCCACGATGGCGACGATCTTGGAAGTGCCGATATCCAGTCCTACGATCAGCTCTTTTTGGTCTTTCAACTTGCTCATTTTTCGCTCCCGTCGAGTTCCGGCGCTTAGGCCGCCTTTTTCAGCGCGGCCCTGTCCGCCCCGGCCCCCGACCCTTTCTCCCTAAAACCCTGCATCCGTACTGCAAAACCGTTGGAATAACGCAAATCCACATAGCTCACCGTCCCGCCCAAGCGGTCCAGGGTCCGCCCATAGACGCCCGCGAACCGTTGCAGCCGTTCGCTCACCTTCTCCCGCCCCAGCTCGGCGACCAGCCCGTTGTTGAAACGCAGCTCCCAGGCCCGCCGCGGCGTCAGCACCAGTTGGTTGATCGCCAGTCCGGTGGGTTTCAGCATTTGCTGGAACTGGCTGTAATACTGGGCCATCTCCACCGTGTTCTCCGCCGGCCCGACGAACACCGGCAGCTCCTGGTCGGTGGCGCCGTCGAACAGTTCGCCGTGGGTGTTCACCAGCGCCATGGTCCCCCAGCGCGCCATGGCCACGTGCTCCTCCAGGGACACTTCCAGCTTGTCCGGCCACTTGCGGCGGATGTTCACGTTGCGCACCCAGGGCAGCTTCTCGAAGGCTTTGCGCGTGCGGTTCAAGTCCACGGTGAAGAAATTGCCCGCCAGCTCCCGGTTGACGATGTACTGCACCTGCTGCCGGGTAACGTGCTTGAGTTCGCCCACCACCTTGATTTCCTTTACCGGAAAGACCGGCAGGTGCACCACCACGAACAGCACCGCGTACAGCAGCAGGATCGCCGCCAGCGCATAGAGCAGGTCGGCGAGCCAGAGCATGATTTCGGGCTTATCCCACATGGGCCAATTCCAATATCCTCAACACCAGTTCGTCGAACGGCACGCCCGCCACCCTGGCCGCCATGGGCACCAGGCTGTGGTCCGTCATGCCGGGGGAGGTATTCGCCTCCAGGAAGTAATGCCTGCCCGCCTCGTCCATGAGGAAATCCACCCGCCCCCAGCCGGAACCGCCGATGGCCTCGAACGCCTTCAGCGCCTGGGCGCGGATTTCCGCTTCCTTTTCCTCCGGCAGGCCGCAAGGGCACAGATAGCGGGTGTCGTCGCGGAAATACTTCGCTTCGTAGTCGTAGAAGTCCGTTGCCGGCTCGATCTTGATCGCGGGGAAAACCCGGTCGCCGAGAATCGCCGCGGTGTATTCGCCGCCGCCGATAAAAGCCTCGGCGATCACCAGGCTGTCGTGTTTCGCCGCTTCCTCGTAAGCCGCCTTCAGGCCGCCGATGGTCTTGACCTTGGTGACGCCGATGCTCGACCCCTCCCGGGCCGGCTTGACGAAAATGGGCAAGCCCAGCCTGGCTTCCACGGCGGCAAAGTCGCTACCCTCATCCAGCAGGGCGTAATCCGGGACGGGCAGGCCGGCCGCCTGCCAGATCAGCTTGGTGCGCCACTTGTCCATGCCCAGGGCGCTGGCCAAGACACCGCTGCCGGTATAAGGAATCCCCATCAGCTCCAGGGCGCCCTGCACCGTGCCGTCTTCGCCGAAACGCCCGTGGAGGGCGATGAACACCCGGGAAAATCCCTCCCGTTCCAGATCCAGCAGATCCCTCTCCGCCGGGTCGAAGGGATGGGCCTCCACGCCCTGGCGGCGGAGCGCGGCCAGGACGGCGCCGCCGCTTTTCAGCGATACCTCCCGCTCGGCGGATTTGCCTCCCAGCAGAACCGCCACTTTGCCGAATTCCCTGGCCATCATGCCTTGTCCCCGATAATCTTCACTTCGCTCACCAACTCCACGCCGCATTCCTTCGTTACCGTTTTCCTCACCAACTCGATCAGCCCTTCGATATCCGCCGCCGTGGCGCCACCGATATTGACGATGAAGTTGGCGTGTTTTTCTGAAATCCGCGCCCCGCCGATGCGCCGCCCCTTCAGCCCGCAGGCTTCGATCAGCCGGCCAGCGAAATCTCCCGCCGGGTTGCGGAATACCGAGCCGGCATTGGGCAAATGCAGCGGCTGGCTGGCGGAGCGCTTTTCCAGCAGGGCTTTCATCTGTTTTCGCGCTTCTTCGCCATCCCCCGGCCGCAGCTTGAACCAGGCGGCGGCAAACCACTCTTCAGGGCAAGAATGAAGGATGAAGGATGAAGGATGAATTTCCCTTCTCCCGTCCACGCCTTCATCCTTGAGCTTCACGTGGCGATAACCGATGTCGTAGTCGCCGCCTCGCCGCCGGCGCAACTCGCCGTCCCGGCCCAGGGTCAGCACCTCGTCCACCACCTGCCAGGTTTCGGCGCCGTAGCACCCGGCGTTCATCGCCAGGGCGCCGCCCACGGTACCCGGAATGCCGGCGAGAAACTCCGCGCCCACCAGGCCGTGGCGCGAGGCAAAGCGCGCCACCTTGGCATCGGGCACCCCGGCTTCGGCGTACAGCCGCCCGTCATCCTCCAGGCGCAGCTCCGTCAACGCCCCGTGCAGCACCACCACCGTTCCCCGAATACCGCCGTCCCGCACCAGCAAATTGCTGCCGAGGCCGACCATCGTCACGGCCTCGGCAGCCGGCAGGCTTTTCAGGAACAACGCCAGGTCCGCCAAGTCAGCAGGGACGTAAAGACGCTCTGCCGCCCCGCCCGCTTTCCAGGTGGTGTAACGGGCCATGGGCTCGTTGAGCCTAAGCTCGCCGCGGAACACGGGCAGACTCTCCATCCTCATTCCTTCCCCCCGGCCGCCAGCTTGCCCGGCACGTGGCCGATGGAACCGGCCCCCATGGTCAGCACCACGTCGCCATCCCGCACGGTCTCCAGGATGGCAGCGGGCATATCGGCAATATCGGCGACGAATATCGGCTCGACCTTGCCCAGGACGCGAATCGCCCGGGCCAGGGACCGGCCATCCGCCGCGACGACGGGTGCCTCGCCCGCGGCATAGACTTCGCTCAGCAACAGGACATCGACGCTGGACAGCACGTTGGCGAAGTCCTCGAACAGGTCGCGGGTACGGGTATAGCGGTGGGGCTGGAAGGCCAGCACCAAGCGGCGGTCCGGGAAGGCGCCCCGCGCGGCCGCGATGGTGGCGGCCATCTCCACCGGGTGATGGCCGTAGTCGTCCACCAGGGTGAAGGTGCCGCCGCTCGGGAGGGCAATCTCGCCGTAGCGCTGGAAGCGCCGCCCGACGCCCTTGAATTCAGCCAAGGCCTTGACGATGGCCTTGTCCGGAACCCCCACCTCCGACGCCACGGCGATGGCCGCCAGGGCGTTGCGCACGTAGTGGATGCCGGGCAGGTTGAGGGTGACCTTGAAGCGCGTTTCCTTGCCGTTCACCCTCACCACGGTGAATTTCATCTGCCCGTTTTTCGCCTGCACGTCCACCGCCCGCACCCTGGCGTCCTCGGACAAGCCGTAGGTCCAGACCGGCTTGGTGATGCGAGGGAGGATTTCCCGCACCACCGGGTCGTCCACGCACACCACGGCCATGCCGTAGAAGGGCAGGCGCTGGGTGAAATCGACGAAGGCCTGCTTGAGGCGGTTGAAATCGTGGCCGTAGGTTTCCATGTGGTCCTGGTCGATGTTGGTGATCACCGACACCACCGGATTGAGCAGCAGGAAGGAGGCGTCGGATTCGTCCGCCTCGGCGACGATGAACTCCCCCTGGCCCAGCCGGGCGTTGGCGCCCGCCGCTTCCAGGCGCCCGCCGATGACGAAGGTGGGGTCCATGCCCGCCTCGGCCAGGATGCTGGCGATGAGGCTGGTGGTGGTGGTCTTGCCGTGGGTTCCCGCCACGGCGATGCCGGGACGGAAACGCATCAGCTCGGCCAGCATCATGGCCCGGGGCACCACCGGAATGTTGCGCTCCCGGGCAGCCCGCACCTCGGGGTTGTCCTCCTTCACCGCGCTGGAGATCACCACCACGTCGGACTGATCCACGTTCTCGGCGCCATGGCCGACGCACACCTTGGCGCCGAGGCTCTTCAGGCGCTTGGTCACCGCGCCATCGGCCAGGTCCGAGCCGCTGACCTTGTAACCCAGGTTCAGCAGCACTTCGGCGATGCCGCTCATGCCGGCGCCGCCGATACCCACGAAATGAATGCGCTTGACCTTGTGCTTCATCCTGCCAACTCCTCGCAAGCCTTGGCGACCAACATGGTGGAATCCGGCTTGCCCAATTTCCGTGCCGCCTGGGCCATGGCCAGAAGGCGGTCGCGGCTCAATCCGCTGATCGTCTTCGCCAGGGACTCGGCGCTCAAATCCTTCTGCGGGGCGAGAATCGCGGCGCCCTGGTCGCTGAGGAAGCGGGCGTTCCCCGTCTGGTGATCGTCCACCGCATGGGGGAAGGGCACCAGAATGCTCGCCACCCCCGCCGCCGCCAATTCGGCTACCGTCAGAGCCCCCGCCCGGCAGATGACCAGGTCGCAGGCCGCGTACTCGGCGGCCATATCCTCGATGAAAGGAACCACCTCGGCGTCCACCCCGCTGTCCCGGTACAGGGCCAGGAGCTTTTCGTAATGGGCCTTCCCCGCCTGATGCTTGACCAGGGGCCGCTGCCCGACCGGAATCAGCGCCAGGGCTTGGGGCAGGGTCTCGTTCAAGGCCTGGGCGCCCAGGCTGCCGCCCACGACCAGCAGCTTGAGCTTTCCTTCCCGGCCGCCGAACCGCTGCTGGGGTTCGGCCAGGGCGCCGATTTCCGCCCGCACCGGATTGCCCACCAGCTCCACGGATGAAGGATGAGGGATGAAGGATGAAAGCACTTTCTTCACCCCCCCCTTCATCCTTCCGCCTTCATCCTTCTTCCTTACCCCGAAGGGGTCCGGGAAAGCCACCAGGACGCGGTCGGCCAGGCCCGCCAGCACCCGGTTGGTCAACCCGGCGATGGAATTCTGCTCGTGGATCGCCAGGGGCTTCGCCAGCAGGGAAGCCATCAGCCCTCCGGGGAGGGCGGCATAGCCGCCGAAACCCACGACCACGTCGGGGCGGTGGCGCAAGATGGCGCGCGCGCTCTGGGCCATGGCCACCAGCAGCAGCGCCGGCGTCGCCAGCAACCGCAGCAGCCCCTTGCCCCGCAGCCCCTTGATATTGACCCAGGCCATTTCGTAGCCGCCGTGGGCCGGCACCAGTTGCGCCTCCATGCCGTTGCGGGTGCCGAGCCACACCGCTTTCCAGCCCTTCTCGCGCAAGGCGTCGCCCACCGCCAGAGCCGGGTAGATGTGGCCGCCGGTGCCGCCCGCCATGATCATGACGGTGCGGCTCATACCGAATATCCCTTCATCAACTGCCGCACCTCCCAGTCGATGCGCAGGAGCACGCCGAGGGCGATGCAATTGGCGACGATGCCGCTGCCGCCGAAGCTCATCAGGGGCAAGGTCAGCCCCTTGGTGGGGAGCAAGCCCATGTTCACGCCCATGTTGATGATGGACTGCACCGCCAGCCATACGCCGATGCCGTAGGCCGCCAGGGCGCTGAAATTCCGCTCCTGCTCCACGGCCCTTTTGGCGATGGAAAAGGCCCGCACCGTCAGCCAGGAGAAGGCCGCGATGACCGCCAAGACGCCGGCAAACCCCAATTCCTCGGCAATCACCGCCAGGAGAAAGTCGGTATGGGCCTCCGGCAAGTAGAGCAGCTTCTCGACGCTGCCCCCCAGGCCGACGCCGAACCACTCGCCGCGCCCGAAGGCGATCAGGGCGTGGGAAAGTTGGTAGCCCTTGCCGAAGGGGTCGGCCCAGGGATCCATGAAACCGATGATGCGCTGCAGCCGGTAGGGGGAACTCCAGATCAGCAGGACGAAGCCAATCAGCAGCAGAAAGATCAGGCCGCCGAACTGCTTGCCGTTCAAGCCGCCGAGGAAGAGGATGGACATGGCGATGGCGGTGATCACGGCGAAAGCGCCGAAATCCGGCTCCATCAGCAGCAGGCCGCCGACGATCAGCATCACCATCAGCATCGGCAGGAACCCCTTGGTGAAGCTGTCGAGAAAGGCCGCCTTGCGTACCGTGTAGTCGGCGGCATACATCACCGCGAACAGCTTCATCAGTTCCGACGGCTGCAGGTTGATCACGAAGAGCGACAGCCAGCGGCGGGAGCCGTTGACTTCCCGGCCGAGGCCCGGGATCAGCACCACCACCAGCAGGGCGAGGCCGACCATGAACAGATAGGGCGACAGACGCTGCCAGGTCGTCGTGGGCACGGTGAAGGCCAGCATCCCGGCGGTCAGGCCGACCCCGAGGAATATCGCGTGGCGCACCAGGAAATAGGTGTAGCGGTAGTGGGTGTGGGGGTCGGCCTCCGCCAGGGCAATGGAAGCGGAGTAGACCATCACCAGGCCGAAACCGAGGATGAACAGGGTCACCCACAGCAGCGGGTAATCGTAGTCGGGCAGGACGGTGTTGGCCTTCAGCGTGGCGCTAATCATGAGCCGCCCTCCCTTCCAACGCCTTCACCGCCGCGATGAACACCTCGGCCCGGTGGGCGTAGTTGCGGAACATGTCCCAGCTGGCGCAGGCCGGCGAAAGCAGCACCGCGTCGCCCGGCCGGGCGGCTTCATACGCCTTCTCCACCGCCTCTTCCATGGTCCTCGCCCGCGCCACGGGCACCCCGCTGCCCTCGATGGCGGCGGCAATCAGCTCCCCGTCGCGGCCGATCAGCACCACCGCGCGCGCTTTGCCGCTTACCGCCTGCTTGAGGGGCAAGAAATCCTGTCCCTTGCCATCCCCGCCCGCGATCAGCACCACCGGGCAGGTCATGCCCTTCAACGCCGCTTCGGTCGCGCCGACATTGGTGCCCTTGGAATCGTCGTAGAACGCCACGCCGCCGATTTCCGCCACCTTTTCCACCCGGTGGGGCAATCCGCGGAACTCGCGCAGCCCGGCCAGGAGCGGCTCGAACGCCAGCCCCATGGGCCGGCACAGGGCCAGCGCCGCCAGGGCATTGGCCGCGTTGTGCAGGCCGGTGACGGGCAGTTCCGCCACCGCCATCAGCAGGTCGTCGCCATAGGCCAGCCACGGTTCGCCGTCTTTCCGGCGCAGGCCATAGTGCCCCGGCGCCGGCTCGTCGAGGCCGAAAGTCACGACCTGCCGCCCCGGCACGGCCATGGCCAGGGTGCGCGGATCGTCCCGGTTCAGCACCTGCACTCCGTCACCGGCGAAAATGCGCGCCTTGGCCGCCGCGTAGCCGTCCAGGTCGACATAGCGGTCCATATGGTCTTCGCTGACGTTGAGCACCGTCGCCGCCAGGGGTTCGAGGCTGGCCGTGGTTTCGAGCTGGAAACTGGACAGCTCGAGCACATACACGTCCGGCAGGCCCTGTTCGCGCCCTTCCGTCAAGGCATCCAGCACCGGCAGGCCGATGTTTCCCGCCGCCACGGACTTCAGGCCCGTCCGGCGGCATAGGGCGTCCACCATGCTGGTGACGGTGCTTTTGCCGTTGGAGCCGGTAATCGCCAGCACCTTGGCCTCTTTGCCCAGCTCCTGGGCAAACAATTCCACGTCGCCCACCACCGGCACTCCCCGTGCCAGGGCAGCCTGGACCATGGGCTCCGCCAAGGGGACGCCGGGGCTGGCGACGATCAAATCGGCGTTTTCGAAGTCCCTGGCCGCGAAGGGGCCGGCGGACACCGCCAAGTCGGGGTAGGCTGCTTGCAACGGCTGCAGGTTGGGCGGGTTGCCGCGGCTGTCGGCGACGCGCACCATCGCCCCCTGGCTCTTCAGCCAGCGGACGGCGGAGAGCCCGGTTTCACCCAGCCCCAGCACCAACACCCGTTTGTCCCGCAATCGCTTCATGCTTATCTCAGTTTCAGGGTCGACAGACCGAACAGCACCAGCATCATGGTGATAATCCAGAACCGCATGGCGGCGCTTGGTGTCGCCATAACGTTCGCGCACGCGCTCACGTTAGTCTCCCCCAACGCTTCCATGCCGCGGTTCTTCCTTATCTCGCTCATCGCAATTTCAGTGTCGAAAGTCCAAACAGCACCAGCATCATGGTGATAATCCAGAACCGCACCACTACCTGCGTTTCTTTCCAGCCCTTGAGTTCGAAGTGGTGGTGCAGCGGCGCCATGCGGAAGATGCGCTTGCCGGTGAGCTTGAAGGAACCCACCTGGAGCATCACCGACAGGGTTTCCACCACGAACACGCCGCCCATGATGAAGAGCACGATTTCCTGGCGCACGATCACCGCCACCACGCCCAGGGCGGCGCCCAGGGCCAGGGCGCCCACGTCGCCCATGAACACTTCCGCCGGGTAGGCGTTGAACCACAGGAAGCCGAGGCCGGCGCCGACGATGGCGGCGCAGAACACAGTCAACTCCCCGGCGCCGGGGATGAAGGGAATGCCCAGGTAGTGGGAGAAATAGAAGTGGCCGGTGGCGTAGGCGAAGATGGACAGGGCCCCGGCCACCATCACCGTCGGCATGATCGCCAGGCCGTCGAGGCCGTCGGTGAGGTTCACCGCGTTGCTGGTGCCAACGATGACGAAATAGCTCAGGATCATGAAGCCGATGGCGCCGAGGGGATACTTCACGCTCTTGAAAAAGGGCACGATCAGTTCCGTCTGGGCCGGCAGGTTGGCCGAAAGACCGAGGTAGAGCGCCACCCCGCCGCCGATCAGGGACAGCCAGAAATATTTTTCCTTGGCGGAAAGCCCCTTGGGGTTCTTGTGGACCACCTTGCGGTAGTCGTCCACCCAGCCCACCACGCCAAATCCCAGGGTCGTGGCCAGCACCACCCAGACATAGGGGTTGCGCAGCTCGGACCAGAGCAGGGTGGTCACCGCGATGGACACCAGGATCAGGGCCCCGCCCATGGTTGGCGTCCCCGCCTTGGTGAGATGGGTCTGGGGACCGTCGTCCCGCACCGCCTGGCCGATTTTCATCGCCGTCAGCCAGCGGATCATGGCCGGCCCGACGACGAAGGTGATCACCAGGGACGTCATGGTGGCCAGCACCGCCCGCAGGGTGATGTAGTTGAAGACGTTGAACGCCCGAATATCCTGCCCCAGCCATTGGAATAAAGCCAGCAACATGCTTATGCCTCCAATCCCTTGATGACCCGCTCCATCTGCATGAAACGGGAACCCTTCACCAGCAGCGTCACCCCCGGCGCCAATTCGTTTTCCGCTTCGGCCAGCAGGTCCTCGATGTATTCGAAATGCTGTCCGCCGGCGCCGAACGCCCGGGCCGCGTGGACGCTGTTTTCGCCCAAGGCCAGCAAGCGGTCGACGCCCGCCTCCCTGGCCGCCGCGCCGATCCCGGCGTGAAGCTCGGCGGCCTTGCCGCCCAGCTCGCCCATGTCGCCAAGCACCAGCACCTTCTTGCCCGCCGTCGCCGCCAGCACCCTGATCGCCGCCGTCACCGAGCCCGGATTGGCGTTGTAGGTATCGTCGATGAGGATGGCGCCGTGCAGTCCGGCCTTGTTCTGCAACCGTCCCTTCACCCCGGCGAAAGCCGTCAAACCCTGGCCGATGATTTCCGGCTTCACGCCCAGCGCCAGGGCGGCGGCGGCGGCGGCGAGCGCGTTGCGCACGTTGTGGACGCCCGGCACGCACAAGGTGGCGCTGGCATTTCCCTCCGGGGTATGAATTTCGAGGGCGCTGGCAAGGACATCCAGCCGGTATTCCGCGCCCACGTCGGCGGGCTGGTCGAGGCCGAAGAAAATCGTCCGCCGCCGCCCGGCCAGTTCGCGCCACAAGTCGGCATAGGGGTCGTCCGCATTGATGACGGCAACCCCATCCTGAGCCAGCCCCTGGAAGATTTCACCCTTCGCCCGCGCCACCGCCTCGACGCTGCCCAGCCCGGCCAGATGCGCGGCCTGGGCATTGTTCACCACCGCCGCGTCGGGCTTGGCGAGGGACGTCAGATAGGCGATTTCGCCGGGGTGGTTCATCCCCATTTCGATCACGCCGTAGCGGTGTTCCCGGCGCAGGGACAGCAGCGTGAGCGGGACGCCGATGTCGTTGTTCAGGTTGCCCTGGGTTGCCAGCACCGCCTCCATGCCCGCCTGCCGGCGGAGGATGGCGGCGATCATTTCCTTGACCGTGGTCTTGCCGTTGCTGCCGGTGACCGCCACCAGGGGAACGCCCATTTCCTTGCGCCACCAAGCCGCCAAGCGGCCCAAGCCGAGACGGGTATCGTCCACTTCCAGCAGGGGTTTGCCCGCCCACTCGGGATGTTTCGCCAGCTCCCCCTCGGCCACCATCGCGGCGGCCGCTCCCTGGTCAAAGGCCTGGGCAACGTAGGCATGGCCGTCGAAATTGCCGCCCCGCAGGGCGACGAACAGGTCCCCCGCGGCGAGGGAACGGCTGTCCGTCGACACGCGCAGCACTTCGGCCTTCCCGCCGTGGCGTCGGGCCCCGATTCCCTTGGCCGCCAGTTCCAATTCGAACATGCTCATTCCCGGTCCTTGATCTGCGCTTTTTCGGCGAGGGCCCAGCGCACGGTTTCGATATCGCTGAAAGGCCGTTTCGTTCCGCCGATTTCCTGGTAATCCTCGTGCCCCTTGCCCGCCACCAGCACGATGTCCCCCGCCTTGGCGCCGAACACGGCCTGGGCGATAGCCTCGGCCCGATCCGCCACCAGACGGTGTTTGTTCAGCGTCATGCCGCCGGCGATGGCATCGAGGATTGCGGCAGGGTCCTCGTGACGCGGATTGTCGCTGGTGACCAGCACTTCGTCGGCCAAGCGCTCCGCCACGGCGCCCATCAACGGGCGCTTGCCCTGGTCCCGGTTGCCGCCGCAGCCGAACACGCAGCTGAGGCGCTTGCCAGCGGGCAGAATTTCCCGCAGAGTGCTCAAGGCCTTTTCCAGGGCGTCGGGAGTATGGGCGTAATCCACCACCACCAACGGCTGGGCCCCGCCCCCCATGCGGTGCAGTCTGCCTGTGGCCGGCTTGACCGCCGACAGGGCGGCCGCCGCCCGTTCCAGGGGCACCCCGCTCACCAGCAGCGCGGCCAGGACGCCGAGCAGATTCGCGCCGTTGAAGCGGCCCAGCATGGCGCTGCGGATTTCCTGCCGGCCCCAGGGCGTGACGGCCTCGAAGCATATTCCTTCGGCGCTCACCTCCAGACCGCGCCCCTCCACCCGGACAGCGGTCGATACCGGGGCGTTTTCCAGGGTGTAGCCCACCACTTGAACGCCGCCGCAACCGAGCTTGCCGGCCAATTCGACGCCAAAGGGGTCATCCAGGTTGACCACCGCGTATTTGAGGCCCGGCCAGGCGAACAGCCTGGACTTGGCGGCGGCGTAGCTCGCCATGTCGCCGTGGTAATCGAGATGATCCCGGGACAGGTTGGTAAACAGCGCCACGGCGAAACGCGTGCCGTTGACCCGCCCCTGAGCCAGGCCATGGGAGGACACCTCCATGGCCACGCATTCGGCCCCCTCCGCCAGATACTCGGCCAAGGAAGACTGCAGGACGATGGGGTCGGGCGTCGTATTGAGGGCCGGGCTCAACGCCCCCGGGAAGCCGTTGCCCAGGGTCCCCACCAGAGCCGTCTTCTTGCCGCAAGCGGCAAGCGACTGGGCCAGCCAGTGGGCGCAGGAGGTCTTGCCGTTGGTGCCGGTAATGCCGATCACCCACAGCTTTTCGCTCGGCCTGCCGTATACCCGGTCGGCGATGACGCCGATTTTTTCCCGCAAACCCTCTATCCCCAGGTTCGGCACCCGCCATTCGGCATTCCAGCCGAAGCCGTTCTTTTCCCACAGGACGGCGTTGGCGCCGGCCGCTACCGCCTGGCCGATGAAACGGCGGCCATCGGCATGCTCGCCAGGAAAAGCCGCGAAGGTGACCCCGGCCCGGATTTTGCGGCTGTCCGCCGACAACTCGCGCACGGCCACCCCCATCCGCTCCAGCGCCGCGAAATCGAAGGCGGTCATACCACCTCCTTCACCAGCGGCGCCGTCTCCGGCGGGACGAAATAATTGTTCGGCGCATCCGGCGGCACGCCGAGCATGCGCAAAGCGCCGGCCATGACCTTGCTGAACACGGGCGCCGCCACCGTGCCGCCGTAGTACTCGCCGTCGCTGGGTTGGTCGATCATCACCGCCACGATCAGACGGGGATTGCTGACCGGCGCCAGGCCGACGAACGAGGCCACGTAGAGGTTGGGAGCGTACTCCCCATTCACCAGTTTGTGCGCCGTTCCGGTCTTGCCCGCCACCCGGTAGCCGATGACCTGAGCCCGGGGCGCGGTCCCGCCGGACTGGGTGACCGTTTCCATCATTTTCAGCACTTCACGGGCCGTGTTCGGGGAGAACACCTGCACGCCAACGGCCGGTTCGTCCAGCTTGAGCAGGGACACCGGCTTCAATTCGCCATCGTCGGCAAACACGGTATAGGCCCTGGCCAACTGGAGCAGGCTTACCGACAAACCGTGGCCGAAGGCCATGGTGGCCTGCTCGATGGGCCGCCAGGTTTGATAGGGTCGCAGCCTGCCCGACACCTCGCCGGGATAGGTGCTGCGCGGCGGCGTGCCGATCCCCACGTTGTGCAGGGCTTTCCACATATAGCCGGGCTCGAGGGACAGGGCGATTTTGGCCGCGCCCACGTTGCTCGATTTCTGGATCACCTGGCTCACCGTCAGCAAACCCTCCGGATGGGCATCGTGGATCGTCGCCGGACCGATGGTCATGCTCCCGGGCGCCGTCTGAATCTGCGTCTCGGGCTTGTATTTCCCCGACTCCAGGCCCGCGGCGATGGTGAAGGGCTTCATGGTCGAGCCGGGCTCGTAGAGGTCGGTAATGGCCCGGTTGCGCATGGCCGCCGGGTTGAGCTTTTCACGGTTGTTGGGGTTGTAGGTGGGCTGGTTGGCCATGGCCAGCACCTCGCCGGTCTTGGCATCCAATACGACGATGGCCCCGGCCTTGGCCTTGTGCAACTCCACCGCCTGCGTCAATTCGCGGAAGGCGAGATACTGCAGGTTGCGGTCAATGGACAGGGCCAGGGGCTTCCCTTGCTGCGGTGCCCGGATGCTCTCCACGTCCTCGATGATATGCCCCAGGCGGTCCTTGATCACGCGCCGGCTGCCCGGCTTCCCGCCCAGCCAGTTCTGGTAGGCCAGTTCCATTCCTTCGCGGCCATTATCGTCCACGCCGGTAAAGCCCAGCACATGCGCCACCACCTCTCCCGCCGGATAGTAGCGGCGGTATTCGCGCTGCAGGAATATTCCCGGCACGCCGAGCTTCATCACCTGCTCAGCCTGATCCGGCGGCATTTGGCGCTTGATATAGACGAATTCCTTTTTGTTCTCATTCAGCTTCTTGCGCAACTCCTGAACGGGCACTTCGGTCAACCCCGCGAGGCGATTGATCTTGTCCGCCGAAATCTCCACGTCCGACGGGCTCGCCCATACCGATTCCACCGGCGTGCTGATCGCCAGGGGCTCGCCATTGCGATCGGTAATGATGCCGCGATGGGCGGTGATCTCGATCACCCGGCTGTAGCGCGCATCCCCCTTCTGGCGCAGGAAATCGTTGTGCAGCCCCTGCAAATAAAGGGAACGCGCCGCCAACGCCAGGAACCAAAACAACAACAGGCCCACAAGGAGCCTGGACCGCCAAAGCGGCATGCGGAGCGTTTGCGCGCGCGCCATGCTCATGGCCCCGGCACCCCCGTCGTTGCCGCGGGCGGGACGATGCGGCTATGGGCGGCGTCCGGCACCTGCATCTGCAGGTAGCCGGTGGCAATTTTCTCAATCCGCGAATGCATCGCCCAGGTACTCTGTTCCAACTGCAACTGCCCCCACTCCTCGTCGAGGCGCTTGGTTTCCGACTGCGTTTGCTGCAAATCCACGTACAATTTCCGCGCCTTGTGCTGGGACGTCACCACGCCCAGCGCGCACAGCACCAGCACCAAAGCCAGGACCAGATTCAGCTTTGCCACGCCGCCGCCGTCCTTTCAGCCACCCGAAGCACCGCGCTGCGGGCTCGGGGATTCGCTTTTACCTCCGCCTCGCCTGCGCGTACCGCCTTGCCCACGGCACGCAACTTGGGCTGAGGCAAATCCGCGTGCCGCACCGGCAGCTTGCTCGGCAATTTATCCGACTGCCCCGCCTCCCGGATGAAGCGCTTGACGATGCGGTCTTCCAGGGAGTGAAAACTGATTACCGCCAGCCGCCCTCCTTCGGCGAGCGCGGCGGCGGCCTGGGGAAGCACTAGCGACAACTCCTCAAGCTCCCCATTGAGGTAAATCCGTATAGCCTGGAATGTGCGCGTCGCCGGGTCCTGGTTTGGCTCACGCTTTTTGACGGCCTTTGCAACGACCGCGGCAAGCCGCCGAGTTGTGACAATGGGCTCCCGCGATCTAGCCTCAACAATCGCTTTTGCAACCTGTTTAGCAAACCGTTCTTCCCCATAGACCCTGATCACCTCTTCCAATTGTTCTTGTGACACACGGGCCAGCCACTCCGCCGCCGTTTCACCCGTCCCGGTATCCATCCGCATATCCAGCGGCCCCTCGAAACGGAAGCTGAAACCCCGCTCCGCCTCGTCCAACTGGGGAGACGACACCCCCAAATCCAACAACACCCCGTCCACCTTCTCCAACCCCATCTCTTCCAGCGCCCTGGACAGACCCGAGAAAGGGCCGTACACCAAGCGGAAGCGTCCGTCGTTGATCGCCGCGCCCGCCGCCACCGCCGCCGGGTCCCGATCGAACGCGATCAACCGCCCCCGCTCGCCCAGGCAATCCAGAATCGCCCGGCTGTGGCCGCCGCGCCCGAAGGTCCCGTCCACATACACGCCGTCTGGCCGCACCCGCAACGCCTCTACCGCCTCTCGCAACAAGACCGGCCGATGCGCCGACCCCGAACTCACAACGAGAAACCCTCCAACTCCGGCGGCAGCCCGCCGCTTTGGAACACCAGGGCCTCGTCGAGCTGGGCATTCCATTTCTCTTCGTCCCACAACTCGAATTTGCCGCCCTGCCCGACCAGCACCACGTTCTTTTCCAACCCAGCGAACTGGCGCAAGGGGGCCGACAGCAGGATGCGTCCCGCGCCGTCCATCTCCGTATCGCTGGCCATGCCGACCAGCAAGCGCTGCAGGGCACGGGATTGGGGATTGAAACTGGACAGGCTGTTGAGCTTCTTCTCGATGGGCTCCCAGTCGGGAAAGGGATAAATCAGGAGACATTTGCTGGGGTCAGCCGTGACAATCAGGCGGCCCTCGCTGCGCGACAATAGGACGTCACGGTACTTGGCCGGCATCGCCAGCCTTCCCTTGCTATCCAGATTGAGAGTCGCAACACCGCGAAACATGACACCCCTTTACGTTCAGCCTCGGAGGGGATTCTCCACAATTCCCCACATTCCTCCACTATTTCCCACTATAAGAAAAATTCACACCCCGGTCAAGGGAAATTTCACTGTTTTGCTTTACAGGACAATGACTTAGGAGACGTTGCTAAGGGAAATTTTTTATTATTAATAAATAAAGGGATACGGAATATTGTGCATGTAACTTGTTAAGTGAGGCCCAACGCCAGGATGCGGCAACAGAAAAATATGACGATTGATTAGAAAAAACGAAGGGGCTTATACAGCGAGGAGGAAGGGGGAAGCTGGCCGATAAGCCGGGTTCTGTCGGGGACAGTCATTCATCTAGGCGGACGGTTGCCCGTACGCTCATGCGGCCTACCCGGAAGCAGCGCGAGCCACGCTATCGCTTCCCTATTTGGCCTTGCTCCGGATGGGGTTTAGCCTGCCGTCCGTGTTGCCACGAACGCGGTGAGCTCTTACCTGGCGGAGACTTTCGTCTCCACCCGCCCTCCTTGCGGAGTGCGCGCCTTTTAGCGCCGGCGTACCCGACAGGCGGGCTAGCCTTTACTGAAAGGCGCTAGCGCGCCTTTTCACCCTTACCTGTGCCTTGCCGAAGGGCGGGCAAGCCACGCTCCTCCAAGGGGACCTTGCCGCCCTGCGGCGGCGAAGCCCCTGCATAGGCCATCGGCGGTATGTTTTCTGTGCCACTTTCCATCGCCTCGCGGCGTCCGGCCGTTAGCCGGCATCCTGCTCTGCGGAGCCCGGACTTTCCTCTGCGCGGTTACCCGCGCAGCGACTGCCTGGCCAGCTTCACCCTGCATTGTACCCTTCCCGGCCTCAAAGTTCCCCTTTGGCAACACCCAAGGGAAATGCTAGCCTTATAACTAAGTATTTCTGTCAGGATTTAAGGGATTCCCATGACCCCACTCCGCGAACTACGCGCCGCCGTCCAGCGCAACTGCCTCATCGCCGACGCCCGCCACGCCCGCAACTACACCATGTGCACCTACCTGCTGAAAATGCGGGAATACTATCGATGGGAAAAAGGCTACCGCTTCGCCGACAGCCTACCCAAAGACGACCTCGGCAACTGGCTCTCCGAGCGGGAGCGGCTATGGGAAACCCTGGAAGACGAGCCCTTCGCCCCCCTTCCGGTCAACGGCGCGGAGTTCGCCCCCTTCGACAGCGAGACCATCAACAGCACTCTCGCGCCTCTCGGGCTGGTTTACAGCGGGGGGTATGGCGGCCACGCCACCCCCCATTTCTTTCTGGGCGAGCTACTGCGAGCCGAAGACCGCGAAGGCTTCTCCATCCTGGTAGCCGGCGGCGAACAGGCCCGCGACCTGGCCGCCCCACCCGCCATGAGCCAAGGAAAAACCATTTACGTGCGGCGGGAGTCTTTGCGCCGCCTGCTCTGGGAACGCATCGAGGAATGGCGCTGGCGCAAGATCGACGGCCCGATGCAGCGGGCCCTCGACCATTTCGGCTTCGACGTCGACCCTGACGGCGCGTTGGAAGCCATGACGGATTGCGAACTGGAGGCCGCCATCCTCCACGAAATCGGCGAATGCCGAGCCGGCGAATTACTGGGCGAGGATTGGAACGAGATGCTGCTAACCCTTTCCGCCTCCCCGGCGGAGTTGGTTGCCCGCGCCGTCCGCGATCATCTCGCCGACAGCCTGTGCGCGCTCCCCACGCTCATGGCGCGAAACAGCACTCCCTCTCTGCATTTTTATTTCGCCAACTACCGGGGAATGCGAAGAGAACTTTATCCTGAGTTGCTGAGCGCCTACCAGCACTGGACTGAAGACGGCAACGAGCGCCTGCTGCAGGACACCATCCTGAACGGGCGCGGCCGCTGGCAGGCCACCGCCGAGGAACTCCTCCGCCTCTACCGAAACCACGGTCCGGATGCCGCCGCGCCGATCAGCGAGCTATTGAAGAAAAAGGGGCCTCCCAAAGAAGCCCCCGAGCAGCCCTGCCAGTGCGCGGCAAAACCCGCCTAGCCGAGCAGGCGCCAGCCCACCTCTCCCCCCCCTCGCAAAGGAACGAGCGTTTCGTTGCCGAACGACATCTCCGCCGGGGGCTGCCAAGCCGCCTTCTCCAGAGTAATCGTCCCTAGGTTTCGAGGAAGGCCGTAGAAATCGGGGCCGTGAAAGCTGGCAAAAGCCTCCAGCCGGTCCAATGCCCCGGCCTGCTCGAAAGCCTCGGCATATAACTCGATCGCGGCGTGGGCGGTATAAATCCCCGCGCACCCGCAGGCACATTCCTTTGCCCCCTTGGCATGGGGCGCGCTGTCGGTACCGAGAAAAAATTTCGGATTGCCGCCAGTGGCCGCCTCGACCAAGGCCAGCCGGTGCATTTCCCGCTTCAGGACAGGCAAGCAGTAGTAGTGGGGCCGAATCCCGCCCCTGAACAAGGCATTACGGTTATACAGCAGATGATGGACCGTGATCGTCCCCCCCACCCGGGCAGACGCTTCCTTGACGAAATCCACCCCATCCTTGGTGGTGATATGTTCCAGCACCACCTTGAGCCCGGGAAAATCCCGCGCCAGCGGTTGCAGTACACGGTCAATGAAGACCTTCTCCCGGTCAAAGACATCCACTTCGCTGTCCGTCACCTCGCCGTGCACCAACAAAGGCACCCCCTGTTTTTCCATCTCCTCCAGAGCCCGGCGGCATTTCGCCAACTCCGTGACCCCGGAATCGGAATTGGTCGTCGCCCCCGCCGGATAAAGTTTTACAGCATGCACAAAGCCGCTCGTTTTGGCTCGAACGATTTCCTCGGCCGGAGTATTGTCGGTCAAATAGAGGGTCATCAACGGCACGAAGCCACTCCCTGCCGGCAAGGCAGCCCGAATGCGCTCGCGGTACGCGGCAGCGGCCTCGACGGTGGTCACCGGCGGGCGCAGGTTGGGCATGACGATGGCCCGGCCGAATCGCCGAGCGGTGTCCGGCAGCACCGCTGCCATGTGCACGCCATCGCGCAGGTGTAAATGCCAGTCGTCGGGCAGAGTCAGCGTCAGTCGTTCGGTCACGGTAAGCCTTTCAGAAGAATGCACGTATTTTAGCGGGGCGGGGAAGGGAATCATTTGCCCAGCGGCTCGGCCTGCTTCGGCGAAAAGAATTGGCAAGGCCCCTCGCTGGCCTGCCGCACCTCCATCAACGGCATGATGCGCGCCTTGAACTGCATGGCGCGGCAACCATAGGGAAACCAGCTGTCCCAGGTAATGTAATAGTGCCGACACTGCAAACAGCTTTGCCTAGACGGAGTCTCCATGGATAAATTTTACCGGCTTTCCATGCCGTTCAGGCGTCGAAGTCAATTTTCCGCCTTTCTTCGTGGGAAAGCTTCTCGTATTCCGCCATTTCCCGGGTATGGGAGGATGCCTCCCCGCTCAGGTCTGTGGGAACCACATTCTCCTCACGCTCCACCTCCATCAGGGCAGTCAATGTATTCCACGTCATCCCCCCCTCTTCAAGCATGCCGAGCAAATCGTTCGCCTCTTGCACGCTCAGCATTACCCTGCGCCCGGATGACTCGATAAAAATATTGCAACCATGAGGTTCCGTATCGTAGCGACCATGCAGGATTGCAAGCCTGTCCTCCGCAGCGAGGAGCGCGTTGTGCAAACCCAACCGGCTAGGAGGATGACTGGAATGGTCAACCCAGCCGCCCGCGGCACTTCGACTAGCCAAGGGAGGAGTGGAAACCCAATATCTGACGATGATCTGCATGACAGGACCCTAGCACTCGCTCCCAGTATAGAGCAAGGCAAGCCTTGAACTTTCATGCCCAAGGTCTAGGATGAACTCAGGGAGGCAAAGTTCTACTTCACTTTTCGGCCACGATAGTGGACCATGAAGCGAAGACGCATCCCCCAAAACCTTGCCAACTCGCGAGGAAGCCTTGCCGGAAGCTCGACCAACGGCATGGGCGAAACGGGAGAGACCGCCGAAAGCCGTCTCTCCCGTGTTTATTCCCTCCTTACTCAATTCATGGACAACCATTTCCAGGACGAAGAAAAAAGGCGACGGTTCGAGACCCTTTTTCCAGACCCCCGCCTCTATGCAAACCAGACCGCCTATAACAACGCCTGTCGCGCGCACTATCGCAAATTCGGCGTCCCATTTGATATGGATGCCACTTATCGGGCTTACGCCCTCTGGCTTGACGCGCGCCATTCCTGAAAACAGAGGCGCCTTCCCGCAGGGCCTGCCACCTTCAGCCCCACAGCGTGTGGCTCAAGCGTTTTTTCAGCCCTAAAATAAATTCCCTTGTTTCTCAATGCGAATCAGATTTGATCAATGGCATGCGCATGATGGTTATGCACAAGTCTTAAAGCATCCATCAACAAACCCATGGAAGTCATTGATGATTCGTTGTCGCATATAAGACATTGTTAATTTATAGATTTTTTGTGGCTATTTTTTGGGGTATCCGGAATCCACTGTTGAAATCCACCTCTAGCTTATAGCAATACCACGTGCCTAACTCGGAATTGACTGTGGAAGTCGAGGGCAGTACCATCATCCCGTAAATTGGAATGGGGTGTGGAAAATGCTCGATTTAGTGGAAGTTGTAGCTAGGCAACTGCTCGTTGTACCCAAGAAGCTATCTCGTTGGGGTGCTCGCAACAAGACATTGCGTGCAAACAATGCCTGATCTCCTCAATCTCCCCAACCTGCTGACACTCAATGCACAGGACCGCGGCGACTATTACCAGGTCGCGGCGGAAGGCTGTGTGCTTCCCACTGCTTGCCCCATCTGCGCAAACGCTCTTTACCGCCACGGAAGCCAGCCACAGGCCTACATGGACACCCCCATGCACGGCAAGCGAGTGTTGATTGAAATTGATCGCAAGCGTTATAGGTGCAAGGCATGTGGCAAGACCCTATTTGAACCGCTGCCAGCCATGGATAGCAAGCGGCTGGCGACCATCCGCCTTGTTCAACACATCGAGCGCCACTGCTTGCGCAAAACCTTCGCGGAGCTATCCCGTGAAGTAGGAGTGGACGACAAGACCATTCGGCATATCTTCGATGATTATGTCGCTCACTTGAAGGAAACAGTTCATTACGAAACGCCACAGGTACTGGGAATCGATGAACTGAAAATCGTCGGTCAATACCGGGCCATGCTAACCAACATTGAAACGCTGGGTCTGTTCGATATGCTGCCTACTCGGAATAAGGCCGACTTGATCGCCTATTTCAAGAAGTTGCCAGACAAGGACAACGTGAAAATCTTGACGATGGATATGTGGAGCGTCTACCGCCAGGTTGCCCACGACCAGTTTCCAGGGCGCATGATTGTGGCAGATAGATTTCACGTGGTTCGCATGGCAAACGACAGCATTGAGCGCGTCAGGAAGGAGATTCGAAAGGGGTTGGCAACCAAGGATAGGCTCAAGCTCAAAGACGACCGTTTTGTGCTGCTAAGCCGAAAGCACAACCTGAGTGCCCAGGGTTTGGAAAAGCTGGAGATGTGGACGGAGATGTTTCCTGCTTTGGGTGCTGCTTATGCTGCCAAAGAGGCGTTCCATAACATCTACGAACACGGTAGCAGGGTTGACGCCCAAAAGGCGGCTGAAGAGTGGGAGGCCTGCATCGACCCCGCAGTGGACTGGGCATTCAGGGAGACCAAAGGTGCTTTGCGGAGCTGGTGGACCGAGATATTCAATTACTACGATTATCCGACGTCCAATGCGTACACTGAGAGTATCAACAACATGGCGAAAGGAATGAACAGGATGGGGCGAGGTTACAGTTTTGATGTGATACGTGCTCGGCTCCTCTATGACGATGAGGCCAGAAAAGACAATCGAACCACGATCCGGAAGAAAGTGAGAAAGGCTGTGGAACCGCCCATGACATTTGGCAAGTTCATGGGCAAGGCAATGGGCAAGGCAATGGGTTCGAGCCTTGCTTATGAGACGATCGTTGAAGAGACCGTAGTCGAATATGGTCCTTATATTCCGACGTTGGTTAGAAAACTTGAGGCGGGCGATTTTGACTGAGTTTTGCCGAAGCATGTAGCACAGGCGAAGCCATCGTTGCTATGCCTGAGTTCGCATCAGGGAACGAGTAACTGGTAAACCGGGACTTTTAACGCTACTGCAAGTTTCTCGAGATTGTCCACGGAAATATTCCGCATCCCCCGCTCCACGTGCGCGACAAATGTCCGGTGAAGGCTGGACTCCAGCGCCAAATCCTCTTGTGACCAATTACGCTCGGCCCGCAGACGCTTGAGGTTGCGGGCGAGAATTTGCCTTGCACTGGGCTGGTTCTGTTCATGATTTTGGGAATTCCCCATGGCCCCGATGATGCGGGGCAGATGCTTTTACGTCAGCCGCGTTTAAGTCACAATATAGCTTCTCTACATTTGGAGGAGAAGCATTATGGCGGCATACAAAACACAGCTAACATTGCCCTGCCTGATGGTCATGGCAACTCTAAGTTTCGCCGGCAACGCCAGCGCCTGGGGCATCAATAATCTCCTCACCCCGATACTCAAGGAAGGTGGCCGAGTAGTTTCCGGCGCACTGGGCCCCAGCAAGGAAGAACGGGACCGCCAGATCACCGAAGCCCTCCAGCGGCAATACGATCCTGCGAGAAATCAAGAAGCCTTCGAAGCCATGTTGGCGCAGTCCGGCATGTCTGAAGAAGAAAAGGCCGATGCCCGCAAACGCTATGAAGCACGTATGAGAGCCGCACAGTCCGAGGTTGGCCAGCAGGTGGCCGCTCAGCGTGCCCATTCCGAAGCCATGGCCGGATCGGCTGCCGACCGTATTGTGCGGGGTGCAGTGGGCCAAAATATGGCCATCGATGCAGCAACCGCCGCCACCCGGCTTCCTGGCCAAGCAACTGGAATGAATGCCGTAACCGGTGCAGCAGAAGCAGCGGCCAAAACCGGCGTAATCCAGGCGGCCACGAAAGACACGGTTCAAGAGGCGGAGGAAAAAGCCAAAGCTGGTTCCACCGGACAAAACTCGGTAGAAAAGCCCGTGTCCGAACCGGTGAGTGCCGGGATGCTCAGTAAAGATTCCGCCACCGTGCGCCAGGGCAACGAAATCGACGTGCGCCCTGGGGCTTCCAATGCCGAGGCCTTTGCTTCGGCGATGAAGATGTTCGCCGGCATAGGACGCCCAAATCGCCAAGCGGCCAATGCCGCCGCCGACAACAAGCCAGCAGAAGCGCCGGCCGCGAACGCATCTGGTCAAGTATCCGAGGTCGCGCAGTGATCTCCCGTGCGTCAACGTCCGCAGTATCGTGCTGCTGCACGTTGGCTGCGATTCTGTGTGCAATCAGCATTCCATCATTAGCCGCTGCCGACACCGGCAACTGGAGGGTGGCAAACGACCTCGGGACCGACGGCATGAGTTTCTGCCTGGTCGGCGAAAACGACCAGTGGACATGGCAGCAGGAGTGCACCCCGGAGAAGCAGCCGACCGCGGAACGGGTCTTCGTGTCCCTGGGGCAGAAGGTGATCTGGCTCGGCGCTGGTACGCCGAGCTCCAAAGCCGAATCCAACCTGGAAAAGCAGCGGAAGCGCCAGTACGGATCCAGCGGCACCTACGAATGCTTCTACGGCGTGTTCGGCGCCAGTGATCGGGAGAAAAACGGCTACACCATCTGTTCTTCTGCCTTCGCTGAATCCAGAACTGGCGCTGGCGAGGCTGTGGTCGGCAATCTCTTCAATGTCGTCGTAGGCACAACCCGCCTGCGCAAGGGGGTAAATAAGGTCGCCCTATTGGAAGCGGCGGACAAGTCAGGACTGCTGGCCCACCTCGACCAGGTAGCGGCTGATAAGGCGAATGCCGCAAAAGATCGGGCCTATGCCGAATACCGACAGGCCTTCGAAACAGCCTCTACTTCTGTAGATTTCCTCCGGTTCATCAAGAAGTACAGCAAAGAAGACCCCGATGGTCTCGTCCCCCAGGCGAAAGAGAAAATGCAACTCGTCGCCGCACGTGAGGAGGCAGAGGATAAGGCCAGAAGGTACGAGGACTATAAGCGGCAATTCAGCGAGGGAAAAACCGCCCTGGATATGGAAAACTTCATTCAGCGGTACAGTCAGAATGATCCCGACGGCTTGGTGCCAAAGGCCATGAAAAAGCGTGATGTCCTCGCGCGCCAGGAAGAAGCAGCTCAGCGGCAGCAACGGGAAAAAACTCTGGCACAGATGAAGGCTTTCCAGAGGGGCCTTCACACCGGGACGGAAACCAACTGCGGACCCGTGGTCGAACTGAAGCCCCCATTGGCAAAAATCTACTTTCCCGTTCCCAATTACGGTAACGAGCACTGGTTGCGGATCGACGAACTTTATCCCTCATGGGCCACGGGTTGTCGATTTGTAAATGGCCGCTACCAGCCCCCGGAGGGAAGTTATATCGCGGAGAGAAGCAGGGAGCTATTGATCAGGGGCGTAGACAGAATATTAGGAAATCCCCATTAGCCAGTGTCTAAACAAAAACCCCGGAGAATCATCACCGGGGTTCCTCACAACGACGCCGTCAGCGAGGTAGAGGGGGCCACTGGCCTCGGATGTCGCCCCGACCCCAAGAAGGCGGCGCCGACGGGTTGTCGGCTGGCTCCACGATCATCCGCCGCAGCCGTTCGATCTGTTCCGCCGAGACGTGTGGAATCATTGCAACGTGCTCCTTGTCGTAGTCGTTCCACACCATAAGAACATTCGTTCTGACGTCGTGGCGCAGGGTCGCCTTGTAGAGTGCGATGTAGTCCACTGCCATCCGCGTGCCGTCAGTGTGAAACTGTTCAAGCGAAAGATACCCCCTGTTATTGGAGTCAAATACGCGTAGCCACCAGTCGCCGAGCTGTAGGGTCCGCTCTCCAATTGATCCAAGACGGGCGTTTGCGGCAAGCATGTTCTGCCTGAAATCACCGCTCCAGCCGAGCGCCCCCATAGAATCGCCACCTGAATCCAGCGCGGCCATGAACTGCTCGGCCAGCGCGTAATAGTCGTCGGAACTTGCAAGCTCAAGGAGTTCGATCGGTGCGCAGAAAGGCAATCCTTCATCATCGGGATCGTTAGGGTTTTCGACTAGTGCCGTGGAGACAAAAAAGCCTTGCACCGTTGTGCCCTCTCCACATCTGTCGATCAGCAGCGGCTTACCATCCCAGGACTCCAGCCGCTTTCCGAAGGCCCAGACGCCTTCGCCCGCGGTCCGATAGTATCGCCATGTCGCGGCATCCGTGGATGCTTGTGGCCACCACATACGGCGTAGTCCGTACGCGGGGCTCATCACCATGGGCGACCAGATGCTGCCATGTATCAGCGCCGAACAACCGGGCGACGAGTTCCTGCGCGACATGGCGCTTCACGGGAATTTCCAGCGATGCCATCGCCAACATCATGGCGGTTGCCCAATTGGCCGGAAAGGGCAGCAGCAGATTTCCCCGAGGTTCTTCGTGAGGGTCTCGACCAAGGCGAAATTCGATGGACGCGAAACCCGGCAAGGACCGGAGCTTGGCCTCCATGCGCTCGTTCTCGCCATGGACACGGACCCCCTTAAGGGCGTTTTGAAGCCGCTGGCAATGTTTGGGCTGGTAGGCCTCGAAACGCATCCGGCGGATGTCCGCAAAAATCTTGTCGCGCACCCTCAAGCGGATTCCGTCTGGAAGCCGATCAACATCGGTCGGAAAGATGCGCTCGCGGTCGCAAATCTCCAAGACAGAGGCTAGAGCATCGGTCAAGGTAGGCGCAGCCTGAAGCGGGTACCTCGACAGGTCGCAGTCCACTTCGCCGGTGATGACAGCGTGCCAATCGGAGGTGTCCTCTTTTTCGAGCAGCCACCCAGCAGCCAGGTAATCGATGTCGTCGAATCGATCTAGCAGCACCTTCTGCAGGGCCTGCTGCTCTGGAACCGGCATCCCATGCTTCGCGAGATACCGCGCAATGCGGTGAGCACCAAAACTATAGAAGTTACCCGGGCCTTCGGGAAAGGGAGGGATATTGCTGGACATCATTTTCTCCAATTCTGAGCGCTATTGGTCCTGGTGTGCGCATTCCAGAGCAACGCTCGATGGAAAATGATGTGACTCGGAGGAAGGGTCCTGATTCGCCTTATCGCTATCGCGATGCGCACTGGCTGGTATCGGACAACCGGTTCATATGTTATCCGATTCGGCAAACAACGCAAGTGCGGTTGATCAATCCACGTCGGTTGCCGTGCGACGACGACGATTCTCGCAGAAAAGGCCTGACAACCTGCATCTGAGCTGAGCCTTGTGACGCCCATAAGGCGCCGCTAGACAGCCGTTTCGCTTTTTAGCTTTCACCCCAAGGCAGGGCATGTAAAAACGTTTCCCTTTCAGTGGGACTATATAGCGCGAAGCGTGGGTAATGGGCGTGAGTCATCTCAGTGATATATTGCTGAGCCTCTGCGGCTGAGATGCCTGTTTCTCTGCGCCATTCTGGCGATTGCAGACGGCCTAGCACTTCAGAGCTAAAGGACTCTTCTGGTGTGGGGGCGGGGGCATGTGTTGAAAAAAGCTGGCTCCCAAAATTCGCGGTATTTATCTCTACAATCAGGCCTGTTAGATCCAAGGAAAACAACTTCTTCAGTGTCTTCAGCTTCTTGCTGTTCTCTGTTCTGAAAGAGTCTTTGTGCATGATGTTGTATTTCGGCTTGAAATGGTTGATCAAAGCCGCTTCCGCCAGCGTAATACGCGTCTTCCTGTCCAGGCGGATATCACGAACCTTCATGAGATGTTGGACCTCCTCCTCCTGCGAGGCCGTAGGTTCGACAGAAAAATCTCCGGCCGTGGAGATGATGTTGTTCGAATGCTCATATCGAAACATGAGCAACAGGATTTCATCGTGTGGGTTTTGTTCGGCGGACTCAGCCAATATGCGCTGCAGCGTCGAGTGCTTCGAGAGGCGGTCTATCGCCAGTCGTTTTCCAGTCTGTCCGTAGCCTTGCCCGATATAGAGCACCTCAAGGTTCGTATTCCTGCCAAGGCTGTGCCGTGAATTTGCAATCAGAACATGCGCCGGTATATTCGCCTTACGGTAGAGTTGATCGGCCACCACCACATCATGCCCAAAGACATTTGGCGTGGCTGCATCGATAAAATTCCACTGGGCCCCTTCATCGTCGAACAAATGATGTTTTTGGGAGAACGGAAATTCCTCATATGTAAATTCGTCACCGTGTAGCCGAAAGTTGCCATATAGGAGACCGCCGGAAACACGCAGTGAATGAGGGCAGACGCTGATTCTTCTACGCCGGCCTATGACGTATATGTTGCACCCTTCCAGGGCTTCTCTGATCTTCTCATTTTTCTGGTGCTGATAGAGATCGCATGGGCGCAAAACTGATGCCCCACCGGAGAATAGGTGAAGCCCTGCTTCCGCCATAAATTTCCGCCGAACGGGACCAGGGTCTTCATCTTTGGGAGCCAAAATTTCCATAGTTTCTGATTCCTTCAAGTGGATCGGATCGTAATCCAATTGCAGAGGACGTATGGCAGATGGCGCCGAGTTTGCGGCGCCATCTGCCATCATTACGACCAGGTCTGCATTGACTTGATCGCCAAGTCCAACTTATTGAAGAGCACACGTAACGGACGGCAATCTGGGTATTGCTTGCCTAGTATTCCCTTAACCCGCTGCAGATTCTCAAGGTGCCGTATCCGCTCGGCAGGAAGGATAGAGCGCCGATCTGCTGCGGGGGTTTCGCGGTAATAGAGGTTGAAGAATTGCTCGTTCGGCAACTCGGAATCGTTGTACTCACGTTGAACCCACTCATCGAGCTCGCTACGGACTGCGTTGACTCGGTTGTATACCCCTTTCCGGTGATAGGAGGCTACCAGCACGGACTTGAGTAATGTTCCGACTTCAGCGTGGGCATCAACTGACATGCTGCCCTTTGGCCGGCGTTGCGAACCAACGAAAGTTTGGATGTACTCGACGGTATTTCTTTGTCCACTCTGTTTGGGCGACTGGTTGGGTTTCCGCTGTTTTTCCGCCTCGTCGGCTTTCGCAATTGTTCCAGGACTGACAAAGTATGGAATGGTAGGCATAGACTCACCATTCCACGCGCAGGATACAATTGGCGCCGGCAGTTTGTTGAGCGCTGTGACAATGGGCTCCAGCGGTATTCCTTTCTCCGCGCTAGAAAACAAAAAGAGCCGCGAGCCCCCATCCGGGTTGTACATGCCAGCCCATTCGGGCTTAACCATCGCATAGCCATGACGCTGTGCCCACATGGCCCGCTTCTCTGCCTGGTGCTCCACAGCCTTTTCATAGGGCTCGTCAGCCAGGACGTAGCGCTTGGTATTGCGGTCATACCAGACGCCATAGTGATCCATCCCCGGCACCTTGTTGTCCCACGTTCCGCCTGGCAGAGCTCTTGTATATCCGTTAGAAGGCCGCAGCTTCGTTGCATCCATGAACTGCAGCGTACGCGCTGCTGCGCAGACCATGTCACGTGCCCGGGATTGTGACTGGACCAAGGAAAGCCCAACCAAATGATCGGGTCCCTCCGAGTGGAACCTACCAAGCGCTCGGTCATTGCCCAATTGAGAAGGAGTGACGAGGTCGCCCCATGGCTCTGAGATCCAGATACTCAGGGTTTCCCGGCCATCGCCACCTGCTTCACGGTCTCTCCAATATGCTGTGATGTAAACACGGTGCTTGGGACGCCCATGTCTTGGTTGGGTGCCAGGGCCCATTGTGTTCTTCGCATGGCGGAAATTATGGTATCCCGCTTCGCGAGCAGCCTCATCCAAGGCCTGTGTATGCTTAATGCCTTTCTCGGTCTTAATCGACTTCGCAAGGCTCTTGATGCCGCCCATAGTGGACGGACGAATGGTGTTATTCGGCATGACAATCTCCCGGCCCCTGACGAAACGTCACCCGTCTACCGCCTCTGGAACCATGAAAATTGCCAGAAGTGGGAAGTATCGGCAGTGCTGTCAACAGCTTTGCTATGACGGGTGGCTGGCTTCTGCCTGAAGCCGAAGCCTAGTATGCCAGAGAATTGTCAGCGGGGAAAATGAGTGGAAAAATTGGCACTTACGTCGATGGCACGCCATGAAAAGCACATAAGGTCCAACATTACGCACTTCCAATCACGTCCAGTTGGAATGACTGTAATTCAACATTGTGGGTAACTGGCGCTTATCCTGCATTCCACACTAAATTCCGGATACCCATTTTTTGAGCACGGAAAAAAAGTCCCTTTCCATACACCGAGTTGTAGATTCATCAAAGTTTTTTCAACAAAGTTATCCACAATTTTTGTGGAAACCCATCGATGTACGTAATAGTCAATGCGTATTTACTCGAATGAGCAAAAAATGTCACGTTGGCCAAAAAAACAAAAGGGCTAGCTTAACGCTAACCCTTTTGTGGATTGGTGGGTCCGCAGGGACTCGAACCCTGGACCAAGGGATTATGAGTCCCCTGCTCTAACCGACTGAGCTACAGACCCGGTGGTAAGCTCAGCCCCCTTCGCTATCGAGGAAGCTACGCAGACGCTCAGAACGGGAAGGATGGCGCAGTTTACGCAGCGCCTTGGCCTCGATCTGGCGGATACGCTCTCGGGTCACATCGAACTGTTTGCCCACTTCTTCCAGCGTATGGTCGGTATTCATCTCGATACCGAAGCGCATCCGCAGCACCTTGGCTTCGCGAGGAGTCAAGGTTTCCAGAACCTCCCGCGTTGCGTCCTTGAGACTGCCGTAGACAGCTGCCTCGACCGGCGCCATGGTGGTGGCGTCCTCGATGAAGTCTCCCAGGTGAGAATCCTCGTCATCCCCGATAGGGGTTTCCATGGAAATGGGTTCCTTGGAAATCTTCAGTATCTTGCGGATTTTTTCCTCTGGCATGTCCATGCGCGCCGCCAGCTCTGCGGGATCCGGCTCGAGGCCTGTTTCCTGCAGTATTTGCCGGGAAATCCGATTCATCTTGTTGATGGTTTCGATCATATGCACCGGAATACGGATGGTGCGCGCCTGGTCGGCAATGGAGCGGGTAATGGCCTGGCGAATCCACCAAGTGGCATACGTGGAAAACTTGTAGCCGCGGCGATATTCGAATTTATCCACCGCCTTCATCAAGCCGATGTTGCCTTCCTGTATCAAGTCGAGGAATTGCAGACCGCGATTGGTGTACTTCTTGGCGATGGAAATCACCAGCCGCAGGTTCGCCTCGATCATCTCGCGCTTGGCCCGTCGGGCTTTGGCTTCGCCTGTGGACATCTGTTTGTTGATGTCCTTCAGGTCCTTGACCGGAATCTGTACCGCCTTCTGGATATCCAGCAGGAGTTCCTGCAACTCGACAATGGCGTGCTGGTAGCGGGCCAGAGATTCGCTGTACTTATGACCGGCGTTGATCTCGCTGACCACCCAGTCCAGATTCCCTTCGTTGCCGGGAAACTCCTTGATGAAGTACTGGCGCGGCATGCCGGCCTTGGTGACGCACATCTCCATGATCTCGCGCTCGTAGCCGCGCACTTCGTCCACCAAGCTGCGCAAGCTGTCGCAAAGGCGCTCGACCTGACGGGCGGTGAAACGGATGCCCATCAATTCGTTGGAGATGCTTTCCTGCAGTTCCTTGTAGCCCTTGGACTTGGCCCCACCCTTCTTGTTCAGGGCCTGCTGCATCTTGGCGAAGGAATCTCGGATGATGGTGAAGCGCGCCATGGCGTCCGCCTTCAACTGGGCCAGGTTGGCGGCGGCAACAGCCCCCTCCCCGCCTTCCTCCTCGCTTTCCTCCTCGGCGATCAGCTCGTCCTCGCTTTCTTCGGACAACGCCATTTCCTCTTCGCCACCCTCGGCATTGGGGTCGATCAGGCCATCGATCAGCTCGTCGATGCGCATCTCGTCCTTTTCCACCCGTTCCACCAGCTCGAGAATCTCGGCAATGGTGGTAGGGCAGGAAGAAATCGCCTGGATCATGTGCTTGAGGCCATCCTCGATGCGCTTGGCGATCTCGATTTCCCCTTCGCGGGTAAGCAGTTCGACCGAACCCATTTCGCGCATGTACATGCGCACCGGGTCAGTGGTACGGCCGAATTCGGAATCAACGGTGGACAGAGCCGCCTCGGCTTCCTCGACCGCATCCTCGTCCGCGACGGAGGGAGGCGCCTCGGACATCAGCAAGGCTTCCGCATCAGGGGCTTCGTCGTAGACCGAAATGCCCATGTCGTTGATCATGCTGATGACGCTCTCGATTTGCTCCGCGTCCAGCATTTCGTCCGGCAAGTGGTCATTGATCTCGGCATACGTCAGATAGCCGCGTTCCTTGCCCAACGCAATCAGATTCTTGAGCCGCATGCGCCGTACTTCGGCGTCGTTCAAACGTGACTCGTTCTTTTCGTTCTCTGCTGCCATGATCCCGTTCCAAAAATCAGGCTAAAAAGTTAGTAATTATACCACCTTAGCCCTACAGTTGAATGACATTCGACTTATTGCGCCATCGTGCCGCTAAGCCGCAAACTTTGCCGATACAACTCCCGTTCCTCCGGCGTCAGGTCCCGCAAATTCTTTTGTTGAAGTTTTTCCAGCGCCCGACTCCGTTCGCCAACCATTTTTTCCCGATGCAGCTTCTCAGCCGCGCCGGCAAATTCCTGCAGCAATTCTTCCTCGCTGAACCCATCCCACCGTCCGCTTCGTGCTGCCGCCGCCACATAGCGGGCATGAGAGGTATCCGCAAAACGGTGGACGATGGCCGCCGCCGAAACCTTATCCTGAGCCTCGCCCAGAAAGTCCAGGACCGCGGCCAAGGCCGCTGCCTCCTCCGGCCCCACGGGCACCGCAATCTCTTGCCGGCCCGCCAGCGCCGGACAAGCCAGGAGCAATTCCAGCAACAGCGCCGCAGGAGACGGCGGCAAGGTCCGCGACGACCTTTTCGCCACGGGAGGAGCGGATTTAACGGGAACCGCCCCCAGGAGGCCGCTGGCCTCCCCCGGTTCCAGCCCCGCCATCTCCGCAGCCCGCTTGCGCAGAAGCACACCCAGCGCCCGGGCGGGAATTCTTTCCAACAGCGGCTTGGCCGCCTTCAAGAAGCCGGCCCGACCTTCCTCGGTACGCATGTCCACGCGCGAAGCCAGCTCTCGCAAGAGAAACTCCGACAACGGCACCGCCTCGCCGACCAGTTGCTCAAACGCCTCTTTGCCATAGCGCCGCACATAAGTATCCGGGTCCTCGTCCTGGGGCAAGAACAGGAAACCGAAGCGCTTGTCATCCGCCACCAGCTCGAGGCTGTTCTCCAGGGCTCGCCAGGCTGCCTTGCGGCCAGCCGCATCGCCATCGAAGCAAAACACCACTTCATCCGATTGGCGCAGCAGTTTCTGCACGTGAGCCGGCGTCGTCGCCGTCCCCAGGGTGGCCACCGCATAACCGACGCCATGCTGCGCCAGGGCCACCACATCCATGTAGCCTTCCACCACCAGCACCCGGCCCGCCTCGCGGATCGCTTGCCGCGCCTGTACCAGGCCGTACAACTCCCGCCCTTTCTCAAACAAGGGGGTTTCGGGGGAGTTCAGGTACTTGGGCTCCCCCTGGTTCAGCACGCGGCCGCCAAAACCGATCACCGCCCCCTTCTGATCCAGAATGGGAAACATGATCCGGTCGCGAAAGCGGTCGTAGCGCCGTCCCTTCTCGTTATCAATCACCAAGCCAGCCAGTGTCAGGGATTTGGAGGCCGCATAATCGTCAAACACCGCCTCCAGGTTCTGCCATCCCTCCGGGGCATAACCAATGCCAAAGCGGGCGGCGATCTCCCCAGTCAAGCCGCGCTGCTTGAGATAAGCAATCGCCGGGGGGGCGCTCTTCAACGCCTCGCGATAGAATCTGGCTGCCCGCTGCATCACGTCCACCAAGCCTTCCGCCTGGGTCTTGCGCTCACGCTCAAACCCCGTCTCCGGCCGCTCGTCGGGAACCGTCATGCCCACGCCCTGGGCCAATTCCTTCACCGCATCGACAAACCCCATCCCCTGGTATTCCATGAGGAAGGAAATCGCCGTGCCATGGGCGCCGCAACCGAAACAGTGATAGAACTGTTTGGCCGGACTCACCGAAAAAGAGGGGGTCTTCTCGTTGTGGAACGGACAGCAGGCCACGTAATTAGCGCCCGCCCTTCGCAGGGGGACATAGCGCTCCACCACGCCAACGATATCCAGGCGACTCAACAGGTCCTGGATGAAGGATTGCGGAATCATGATTTAGTGTAGACGTCGGCCACCAAACTGCAAAAACCCCGCTAACCCTTGCCCTTCGCAGGGTTAGAGAAAAAAACAGTCGCGGCGCCCCTCGCGCCGCGACCCTTTCGTTTACCGCCCCGGCCGAAGCCGGCTACGCCGTTACCCCGCCAGCCTGGCCTTCACCGCCACGGAAACTTTTCCCATGTCCGCTCGGCCGGCAAGGGCGGGTTTCAACAAACCCATCACCTTCCCCATGTCCTGGACGCCGGCAGCGCCGCTATCGGCAACCGCCTTTGCCACCGCCGCTTCGATTTCGGCATCGCCCATCTGCTGCGGCATGTAGTCTTGCAACAAGGCGAGCTCGAATTTCTCGGCATCGGCCAAATCCTGCCGCCCGGCGGCTTCGTACTGGCCGATGGAATCCCGGCGCTGCTTGACCATTTTCTCGATCACCGCCACCACCTGGGCATCATCCAGCTCGATGCGCTCGTCCACCTCGCGCTGCTTGATCGCCGCCTGCAGCAACCGGATGGCCGACAGGCGCGGCGCATCCTTGGCGCGCATGGCAGCCTTCATATCCTCGGTAACGCGGGCCTTGAGGGACACGAACGGATTCTTGATTAGTACTTCTTGGCGGGCAGCATCTGGCTGCGCAGGCGCTTGTAGTGGCGCTTGACGGCAGCGGCCAGCTTGCGCTTGCGCTCGGCCGTGGGCTTCTCGTAGAACTCACGGGCACGCAGTTCGGTCAGCAGACCGGTCTTTTCCACCGCGCGCTTGAAACGGCGCAGGGCCACTTCAAACGGCTCGTTTTCTTTGACGCGAATATTCGGCATTGAAAATCCCTATCCTTTGCGGGTTCTGAAAACTTGTTATTTTAACCGGATTTATCCTTTTTTTCCAAGACCCAAATTCCCCCCGCCGGTAAAGGGCGTTATCATTACGCTCATGCTGGCACTGGGAATCGAGACCTCTTGCGACGAAACCGGCGTCGCCCTTTACGACACCGACGACGGCCTGCTGGCCCACGCGCTGCACTCGCAGGTCGCCATGCACGCCGAGTACGGCGGCGTGGTGCCCGAACTCGCCTCCCGGGACCATATTCGCCGCACCCTCCCTCTGCTGCGCCAGGTCTTGACCCAATCCGGCCGCGCCCTGGATGAGATTGACGCCATCGGCTACACCCAGGGACCGGGACTGGCGGGCGCCCTGCTGGTGGGCGCCAGCATCGGCGCCGCTCTCGGCTACGCTCTAAAAGTTCCGGTGATCGGCCTTCACCACCTGGAAGGCCACCTTCTTTCGCCCCTGCTCGAACCCAATCCGCCCGCCTTCCCTTTCGTCGCCCTGCTGGTTTCGGGAGGACACACCCAATTGATGGAAGTGCGCGGCGTGGGTCAGTACCATCTGCTCGGCGAAACCCTGGACGACGCCGCCGGCGAGGCCTTCGACAAGACCGCCAAGCTCCTGGGATTGGGCTATCCCGGCGGCCCCGCCCTCTCCCGTCTGGCCCAGGAAGGCCGCCCGGGAAAATTCAAACTGCCGCGGCCCATGCTCCACAGCGGCGACCTCAACTTCAGCTTCAGCGGCCTCAAGACCGCCGTCCTCACCCTGGCCCGCAACCAGCCCGGCGACCCCCAGACCCTGGCCGACATTGCCTGCGCTTTTCAGGAAGCCATTGTGGAAGTGCTGGTCAGCAAGGCCATCGACGCCATCAAGCGATCCGGCTTCGAGCGCCTAGTGGTGGCGGGAGGCGTGGGCGCCAACCGGCTGCTGCGGGAAAAACTCACCGCCAAGGCGGTGAAACGGGGGGCGGAAGTGTTCTACCCGAAACTGGAGTTCTGCACCGACAACGGCGCCATGATCGCCTTCGCCGCCGCCCAGCGGCTCAAACAGGGGGCCGCCGCCGTGGACGGCTTCACCGTCCGTCCGCGCTGGGACCTGGACGAACTGGAGCCCGCCGCCTGAACTAGCGCGCCCCGCCGTGAAGCCGCGCCACCCATTCCACCAGCCACGGGCTTCCGGTCCAATGGGCGAGGGTTTCGGGGAACATCAGCAGGACGAACACTCCCAGCAAGAACGCCAACACCAGCACGTGGCCGAGGATGCTCTCTGGCCGCAGCACGCCCCAGTAGCGCATGGCGAGAAATATCGCGTCCTTCTGATGCTCAGACATGCGCAGGTAGCGCCGCGCCAGGTTCACCAGCAGCCAGGCGCCGTAACCGCCGGTCAAGGAGAGAAAAACGACGCGGAACAGGCCGTAAAGGTCCAGGCTGCCCGCGACGAGACGGTGATACATGAGCGAGAAGGCCGCCACGCCCAGCGACGCGGCGACGGCAATGAGGATATTGATGATCAAACGCCGCCGTTCCCGGGCCAGGTCCTGCTGACGCTGAACGAAAAAGTCGTCCACCTCGCTCTTGAGGTATTCCACCTTCTCCTGCACCAAGTCGGTAATTTCGCCCTTGATCATCCGCACCCGGTCATCGATGGTGGCCCCCAGCCGCTCCGTCGCGTAATCGACCAGTTCCCGCACGTCGTCCTTGGTGAACTGGCGCTGATCGTGGAGTTCGAGGGAAATCTTATCCAGCTTGACGTCCACCTCGTGGCTGGCGCCCAGGACCACATCCCGCAATTCCGCGCCAGCCTGGGCGATACCCTCCCTGACCACGCCGTTGAGTTGCTCGGCGGCGACGCCCACCGCCTTTTCCAGCCGCTCCCCCGCATAGTCCATCTCGCTCTTGAACCAGGTCATGGGCTGACTCCTCGCAAAGACTTACTGGGGCGGCATGTCGCCAGGGCCGCCGGGAGGCTGGCCGATGCGGCCTTCCTTGCCGGCGAGAAGGTTGCGGATGTTGGCCTTGTGGCGGTAAATCAGCAGGACCGACAATAGCGCCGTGGCCGCGAAAAAGGCGCCGCCGATCACCCCCCGGTCAAACATCGCCCCCGCATACAAGGGCGCGAAGGAAGCGGCGATCAGCGCCGACAGGGAGGAGGTGCGCCACATGTAAGCCGCCAGCAGCCAAGTGGCCAAGGTTATCGCGCCGAGCCAAGGATGAATGGCCAACAGCACGCCGAGGGCGGTGGCCACGCCCTTGCCCCCCTGGAAGCGGAAAAACACCGGGTAGAGGTGGCCGACGAACACCGCCACCGCCGCCAAGGCGACACCGGATTCCGCCACGCCGTAGGCTGCCGCCAAGGCCTTGGCCAATGCCACGGCAACGTAACCCTTGGCCGCGTCGCCCAACAGGGTCAGGACAGCGGCCAGTTTCTTGCCGGTACGCAGGACGTTGGTGGCGCCGGGATTCTTGGAGCCGAAAGAACGGGGGTCGGGCAGGCCGAAAATCCTGCTGACGATCACCGCGAAGGACAGGGAACCGATCAAATAAGCCAAAAGGATAAAAATTAGGGTCGCCATGGGAAAATATTCTACAATTTGCGCCTTTTGATTTTACGGCATCGGCGCCCTTTGGCGAAATGGACTCTATATTTCTTCGCGAATTCAAGCTCGACCTGGTCATCGGCGTTTACGAATGGGAACGCCAGGTTCCCCAGACCATCCAACTGGACCTTGAAATCGCCCTGCCCCACAGCCGCGCCTGCGAAACCGACCGGGTGGAGGACACCATCGACTATGGCTTGGTGGTGGAACGCATCCGCCAGGACCTGACCGAAAAACGCTACGCCCTCGTCGAGGCGGCCGCCGAACATATCGCCCGCCTGCTGATGAACGAATTCGGCTCTCCCTGGGTCCGGGTCAGCGTCACCAAGCTGGGGCTGATCCGGGGCGTGAAACACGTCGGGGTCACCATCGAGCGCGGCACCCGCCCATGACCCCTGAAACCTGGGGCTGGCTGACCGCCATCATCCTCTTCGCCTATTTCGTGCGCGGCATCACGGGTTTCGGCTCGGGCCTCATCGCCGTTCCCCTCCTGGCTCATTTTCTCCCCCTGCAGTTCGTCGTCCCCTTCGTGCTGGTGATGGACTTCACCGCCTCCGTCACCCTCGGCGGCGCGGACCGCAAGCGCATCGCCTGGGGCGAGCTGAAACCCCTCCTGCCCGCCAGCGCCATCGGCGTCATTCTCGGCGTCCTCCTTCTTATCAAGCTGCCCCGGGAATCCCTGCTCCTGGGCCTGGGGGTATTCGTGATGGTCTTCGGCCTGCGCAACATCCTCAATCTCCACGGCGACAAACCCATCTCCCGCTGGTGGGCGCTGCCCGCCGGGCTGACCGGCGGCACGGTAGGGGCCCTGTTCGGCACCGGCGGCCCCCCTTACGTCATCTACCTGTCCCACCGCCTGAAGGACAAGGGGCGGCTGCGGGCCACCTTCTCCGGCCTGTTCATCCTCGACGGCGGCTTTCGTATCGTGGTTTTCGTCGCCACCGGCCTGCTCCTGCAACAAGGCATGCTCATCACCCTCCTGGTTGGCTGGCCCCTGATGGCGGCGGGCCTGTACCTGGGCCACAAGGTCCACCTGGGCATATCCAATCCCCAGATGCTGCGCCTGATCGGCATCCTGCTGCTCCTCTCCGGCGGCTCCCTGGCCTGGCGCGCCATCGCCTAAGGTTTTCTATAGTGAGGGCTGAGCCCTCACTGTCTATTTCCCATGAAACAGCTTTTCCTCGGCCTGTTGCTGGGGCTGACCGCCCTTGCCGCCTCCGCCACCACCTGGACCGACCGGGATGCCACGGGAGCAGCCCGCGTTCACCTCTATTTCTTCTGGTCCGCCGGCTGCCCCCATTGCCTGGAGGCAAAGCCCTTCGTGGAGAAACTTCCTGAACGCCACCCCTGGCTAGCATTGCACAGCCATGAGGTCGGCGGCAGCGCCGCCAACGCCGCCCTGTATCAGGACATGGCGAACGAAATCGGGCAACGGGCGGACAGCGTTCCCGGCTTCCTCTTCTGCGGCCAGTTATGGACCGGCTACCGCTCCGCCGACACCACCGGCGCCGCCCTGGAGCAGGCCCTGGAAGCCTGCCGCCATCGGGAGCCCGCCCAGCCATCCCTCATCGCCAGCGCTCCCGGCATCGAATTCCCCCTGCTCGGCAAACTGGACACCGGCACTGCTTCCCTGCCCCTGCTGACGGTGGCGCTGGCGGGGCTGGACGCCTTCAACCCCTGCGCCTTTTTCGTCCTCCTCTTTCTCCTCAGCCTCCTGGTCCACGAACCCCACCGGGGCCGCATGGCCCTGGTGGGAGGGGTGTTCGTGTTCTTTTCCGGCCTGGCCTATTTCGTTTTCATGGCCGCCTGGCTCAACGTGTTTCTTCTTCTCGGCGAGCTGCGCCTCGCCACCCTGGCCGCCGGCGCCGTGGCTCTGCTGGTGGCGGCGGCCAACATCAAGGATTTCTTCCTTCCCGGTCGGGGGCCATCCTTCAGCATTCCGGACGGCGCCAAGCCCCGCCTTTACCAGCGCATGCGCAACCTGCTGGCAGCCCGGGATACCTTGCCCTTGCTGGCCGGCGCCGCCCTCCTCGCGGTCGTCGCCAACACCTACGAATTGCTCTGCACGGCAGGGTTTCCCATGGTCTATACGCGAACGCTCACCCTCCACCACCTGTCCCCGGCCAGCTATTACGCCTATCTCGTCTTTTACAACCTGGTTTATGTCGTTCCTCTCGCCCTCATCGTGGCGGCCTTCGTCCTGGCGCGAAAATCCCGCAAGCTCGGCGAGGAGGAAGGCCGGCGGCTGAAACTGCTGTCGGGGCTGATGATGCTGGGGCTGGGAGGGCTGCTGCTCCTGGCGCCCCAATGGCTCGCCAGCCCGGCCACCGCCGCCGGCCTGGTGGGGATTGCCGTGGGAATGACCGCCCTGCTGGCGCGGCGGAAAAATCAGGCGAAGAAGGAAGCCAGGTAATCCGCCGCCTCGACGGCACCGCTGGGCATGGGGGGAGCGGGACGGGGCAGGTTCCACAAGGCCTTCAGCAGGCCGCCCAGCTCGCCCGTCTCCAGCCGCGGCCGCTCCACCTCCAGGCAGGCCCCGTGCCGCCGCAGCCACGCGACCAAATGGGGTTCTTCCGGCCAGTCCCGGCGGGCGGCATAGAGCACCGGCACGCCGCCGCAGGCCGCCTCGGCGAAGGTGCCGTAGCCGGGCTTGGTCAGCACGGCATCGCAGGACGCCAGCACGTCGCCGAAGGGCAGTCCCGCCGCCTCCCAGGAGGAAGCGTCGTCCCGCGCCACATTCCAGGCCGCCGGCACCAGCCAGCGCACTCCCGGCAAACGGGGCCAGGCTTCCATGGGCAGACGAAACTCCATCCCTCCCATGGCCACCAGCACCAACCTTTCCTTGGCCCCCAAGGTGGCGGCCAGTTCCTCCCGGCGGCGGCGCCCCGGTCGCGCGACGGGCCCGATTTCACGGTCGTTGGCCAAGTCCGCCATGGGCAAAGCGGGGCGTATCTTGAGAAAAGCGGCGGCGCTGTTGTAGGCCGCCAGCATCTGCCGGCGGATTTCCCCCCACCCCGCCTCGCCACCGCAATAGGGCGTGGCGATATCGGCCCAGTTGAGGGAACACAACCCCACCGCCGGCACCTCGGCAAGCCGGGCCGCCGCCAGGGAAAGGTAGGGCACGTTGGCCAGCACCAAGTCCGGCGCCAGCACCGCCATGGCCAGCGCCTCCCGTTCCACCCGCTGCTCCCAGCCGGCGTGGAAGGCCCGATAGGCGGCGGCGCTCTCCGCTGCTTCCACATCCACCGCATTGGCCATCACCAGGCCGAAATCCAGGGCCAGGGGAAGATGGGCAAACGGGCACTCGAAGCGCTGGGCCAGGAAGGCTTCCTGCACCCCGCAGCGCACCGTCACCCGCAAATCGGGAACACGGCGGCAGAGTTCGTTGACCACCGGCGCGGTCTGGGCCACGTGACCGAAGCCGTGAGAGGAAATATCCACCAGCAGATGAGGCATGCTTATCCTCGTCGAAAATCCAAGGCCGATTATAGCCACGACCGCCCTTGAAAGTGGCGCGTCCGACCCCACAATGTTAAGGTAACGCTTACCGCCGAAAGTATTTGGGCGCCTCTTCCTGCCGCGCAGACAGTCCCCGTCCCTCTCGCTTTCACCCCCAACCGCGCCCCGGCGCACAACCCAAGGAGCCGCCATGGCAACCGTAGATTTGAACAAGGACAATTTCGAGCAGGCCATCGTCGGCAACGACATGGTGATCGTGGACTTCTGGGCGCCCTGGTGCGGCCCCTGCAAATCCTTCGCTCCCACCTACGAAGCCATTTCCGAGAAATACCCCGACGTGGTGTTCGCCAAGGTCAACACCGAGGAGGAGCAGGAGCTGGCCGGCGCCTTCGGCATCCGCTCCATCCCCACCCTGATGATCTTCCGCGAAAAGGTCATTCTCTTCTCCCAGCCCGGCGCCCTCCCCGGCAGCGCCCTGGAGGAAATCATCGGCAAGGCCAAGGAACTGGACATGGCCGAAGTGCACCGCCAGATCGCCGAAGAGCAAGTCAACCAGGAAAACGAACAGTAATTTGCTGTTCCCCTCCCCCTTGCTGGAAGGCCGCCTGCTGAAGCGCTACCAGCGCTTCCTGGCGGACGTGGAACTGGCGGACGGCTCCACCGTCACCGCCCACTGCCCCAACACCGGCTCCATGCTCGGCTGCAAGGAGCCGGGCAGCCGGGTGTGGCTGTCCGCCGCCGCCAACCCCCAGCGCAAGCTTCCCTATACCTGGGAAATCGTCGAGGCCCTGCCGGAGGTGCTGGTCGGGGTGAATACCGGGCTTTCCAACCGCCTGGCGGAAGAAGCCATCGCCAACGGCGCCATTGCCGAATTGCAAGGCTACTCGCGCATCCGCCGGGAGGTGCGCTTCGGCGCCGAGAACAGCCGCGTCGATCTGCTGCTGGAAGGCGACGGTCCGTCCTGCTACGTGGAAGTGAAGAACGTCACCGCCGCCGTGGAAGACGGCATCGCCATCTTTCCCGACGCCGTGAGCGAACGGGGCGCCAAGCACCTGCGGGAACTGGCCGCCATGGCCGAGGCCGGCCAGCGGGCCGTGCTGTGCTTCTGCGTCCAGCGGCGCGACGTGGCGGAAGTCCGCCCCGCCGACGCCATCGACCCGGTCTACGGCCGCACCCTGCGGGAGGCCCTGGGCCGGGGCATGGAAGCCATCGCCTACCGGGCCGCGGTGAGCCCCGAAGGCATCGCGCTGCGCCATCCCCTGCCGGTGGTTTGCCCCTAGCCCGCCGTGGTAAGCTAGTTCCCCCGTTTATTGCCACCCGCCAATAACATGGAACTCGCCAAGCTCTTCACCGACGCCGACCTGGAAAGCATCATCACCGAGGCAATGATCTACCAATGCGCCTGCCCGGCCCAGGTAGCCGAGCAGGTCCTGCGCCTGCGCCGCCTCCACGCCTACCAGGGCGAGTGCATCGACAAGCGGCCGGACGACGACACCATCCACCGCCTGATCGCCGACACCGCCCGGGACACCCACCAGCGCATGGAGCAGTGCCTCGATGCCCTGCTGGACATCGAGGGATGGGACCGGCGGACCTGGAAAATGCCCGACGGCCTGCGCGCCCTGCGGGATAACCAGGTCTGAGATGGGAACACCCACCGCCTATACCTGGCGCCACATCGCCGATATCGTCCTGGAACACCGCCGGGAACTGGCCGCCGCCCATCTGCTGGCCATCCTCGCCGCCCTGGTGAGCGTGCCCATTCCCCTCCTGATGCCCCTGCTGGTGGACGAGGTGCTGTTGCACAAGCCCGGCGCCATGGTGGGCATGATCAACCGCCTGTTCCCCCCATCCTGGCACAGCCCGGTGCTGTATGTCGCCATGGTGCTCGTCGCCACCCTGGTGATGCGGGTTACCGCCGCCCTGCTGGGGGTGTGGCAGAGCCGCAACTTCACCCTGATTTCCAAGGACGTCGCCTACCGCCTGCGGGCCGCCCTGCTCCAGCGACTCAACCGCATCGCCCTATCCGAGTACGAAACCCTGGGCAGCGGCGCCGTCACCTCCCACTTCGTCACCGACCTCAACGCCGTGGACGACTTCATCGGCGTCACCACCAGCAAGTTTCTGGTGGCGGTGCTGTCCCTGGTGGGAACCTCGGTGGTGCTGCTGTGGATGCACTGGCAGCTGGCCCTGTTCATCCTCCTCATGAACCCGGTGGTGATCTACTTCACCACCGTCCTCGGCAAGAAGGTGAAGGACCTGAAGAAGCGCGAGAACAGCGCCTTCGAGCTGTTCCAGCAGGCGCTGACCGAGACCCTGGACGCCATCCAGCAGATTCGCGCCGTCAACCGGGAGCGCCACTACCTGGCGCGGGTAGCCGACGCCGCGAAGGGCATCCAGACCCACGCCGCCGCCTTCTCCTGGAAGAGCGACGCCGCCAGCCGCCTGTCCTTCATGGTTTTCCTGCTGGGTTTCGACGTCTTCCGCGCCATCAGCATGCTGATGGTGGTCTATTCCAGCCTCAGCGTCGGCGAGATGATGGCGGTCTTCGGCTACCTGTGGTTCATGATGCAGCCGGTGCAGGAAATTCTCGGCATTCAGTACGCCTACTATGGCGCCAAGGCCGCCCTGGGGCGCATCAACCGCCTCTTGGGACTGAAGGAGGAACCCCGCTACCCGCACCTGAAGAATCCCTTCGCCGGCAAGACCACCGTGGGCGTGAAGGTGGACCGGGTCTCCTTCCGCTACGGCGACGGGCCGTGGATCCTCAACGGCGTCAACCTGGACATCGCCCCCGGCGAGAAGGTCGCCCTGGTGGGCGCCTCCGGCGGCGGCAAGTCCACCCTGGTGCAGGTCATCCTCGGCCTCTACCCCGTGACGGACGGACAGTTGTATTTCGACGGCGTGCCGGTGACGGAAATCGGCCTCGAGATGGTGCGGGAGAACGTCGCCACCGTGCTCCAGCACCCCGCCATCTTCAACGACACGGTGCGCAACAACCTCACCCTGGGGCGGGACTTCCCCGACGACGCCCTGTGGCGGGCCCTGGAAGTGGCCCAGTTGAAGGATGCCATCACCGAGCAACCCGCCGGCCTCGACGCCCTGGTGGGCCGCCAGGGGGTACGCCTCTCCGGCGGCCAGCGCCAGCGGCTGGCCGTGGCGCGGATGGTGCTCTCCGACCCCAAGGTGGTCATCCTCGACGAAGCCACCTCGGCCCTGGACGCCGAAACCGAGGCCCGCCTCCACGACGCCCTGCGGGAATTCCTCAAGGACCGCACCACCCTCATCATCGCCCACCGCCTCTCGGCGGTGAAACAGGCCGACCGGGTGTACGTCTTCGAGGACGGCCATATCGTCGAGGAAGGCGCCCACGAGGACCTCATCCGGGCAAAGGGGCTGTACAGCAAGCTCTACGGCGCTCTCCAGCACTGATGAAGCAGGCCCTGGCCGCAATTCGGTTCGCGCCACAGTACCCATATGTAAAGAAAGACAACCGTTATGAGGAATTTTCTGAGTCGTCGCGCTTTCTTGCTGACCGCAGCAGCGATCCCTTTTACCATGGCGGCCACCGCCAGAGCCACCCAAGGCCCGCAAGAGGTCTCTGCCCAAGCCCGGCTCGCAATACTTGAAGAAACTTCGGGTGGACGCCTTGGCGTGTATGCCCTGAACATGGCCGATGGGGAGCAAGTCCGTTACCGTGCAGACGAGCGATTTCCCCTCTGTAGTACCTTCAAGGTGCTTTTGGCGGCCGCGATCTTGAGGCGAAGCACGCATATCGCCGGCTTCATGCAGCAACGTATCCATTACTCACAGAGCGATCTCGCTCGCTACTCGCCCATTTCTGAAAAACACGTCGATGACGGCATGACCGTTGCCGAACTCTGTGCTGCCGCGCTTCAGTACAGCGACAACACCTCGGCCAACCTGCTCATGAAAATTCTCGGGGGACCGTCCGCGGTAACGGCATTTGCACGCTCTATCGGCAATAGCGAATTCCATCTCGACCGCTGGGAAACGGAATTGAACACGGCCATACCCGGCGACCCACGCGATACCGCGACCCCGTCCGCAATGGGGCGCAGCCTGCAATCGCTGGTACTCGGCGATATCTTGCCGGCCCCTCAGCGGATGCAGTTGAACGAGTGGCTACGTGGCAACACTACGGGCGCCAAGCGCATACGGGCCGCGATACCCGCCGACTGGCAAATTGGCGACAAGACGGGCTCCGGTGACTATGGGACCGCGAACGACATTGCAGTGCTATGGCCACCGGCACGCAAGCCGATTATCCTGGCGATCTATCACACGCACCAGGAGGCCGACGCCAAGTGGCATGATGAAGTCGTTGCGGACGCCGTTCGAATTGTTGTGAGCGCGCTTGGCCGGCGAGCATGAAGCCCAACGAACTTTTCCACCGCGCCGATGGCCATGCGGCGAAGAAGCAACTCGCCGCCACTTGAATCAGGGCTGAATCTGGATGAAGCCCTGCTGTTCCAACTGAATGAGCCGGGCCACGGCGCCGCCGTTCACTTTCACGCCCGGCAGCAGGTCGGCGTTGACCCAGTGGTTGTTCCTCATGGAGTTGACGCATTCCTCGATCTGCACCCCCTCCTGTTGCAGTTGCCGGATCAGGCCCTTGTAGGGGTTGCCCGTGGTCACGCCCCGGTGGGCGTTGTAAGCCGCGTCGTTGAGGGTCATGTAGGCCCCGTCGCCGTGGAAGATGGCGATGATGCGGCCCTTGGTCCCGTTCGCCTTCATCCGCTCCGCCTGGAGGTGCATGTAGTTGATCCCCACGGGCATGTCCCCCGCGAAGGCCAGGTGGTCCATGTTGAAGACGACGTCCTCCTTCTCCAGCGTCACCGGAATATCCACGTGGGGCGCGGTTTCGGCGGCCAGGGCGGCAATGCTCCAGGCGAGAAGGAAAAAGGCGGCGAACAAGCGGGTCATGACGGCTCCTCGGTATATGAAGTGGTTGGGCCGGCGCGGGCACCGACCCAACGCCAAGGGTAGCAGAATCTTGGCTTACCGGAGGCCGATGTTTGGCATGCGGGGAAAGCGGCCCATTTCAAAAGGGGAATCAGGCCTCCGCCAGCACATGGTTGTGGCGGACCGCCAAGTGGTAAATCTGCAGCAAATCCTCCTCGCTGACGTCGATAAACGACTCGATTTCCGTCAGGGCGTACACCAAGTCGCTGTGGGCGATCATGCACTTTTCCGCCGCCGCGCCATCCTTCTTCTCCTCCTCTTTCGGCACGGACAGCCACTGGGGATAGCGGCGCCAGGGGAAAAGATAGTTCGCCGCCACCGCCACCAGGAGAATGATCGTCACATTGGCCAACACGGGCGTCACCAGGAATCCGAACCCCAGGGCGCGCACCGGCTCCCCGCCGAGAACGGCCACCAGCGCCGTCGCCCCGCCCGGCGGGTGGAGGCAGCGGAAATAGTGCATCGCGCCGATGGAGAGCGCCACCGCCAAGGCCCCGGCATAAAAGGGATTGGGCAGGAACCGCGCGCAGGCGACGCCGATGGCGGCGGAAATCAAATGCCCCCCCAGGAGCGACCAGGGCTGGGACAAGGCGCTATGGGGCGTGGCGAACAGCAATACCGCCGAGGCCCCCATGGACGCCACGACCAGCGTCGCGCCATGGAAATCCAGCACCCGGCCGCTGACCAGCAGGACGAGCAAAATCCCCACGAAGCCCCCCACCGCCGAAATCAGTTTTTCCCGGTGGCTGGCAGGGTGAGGGTCCTGGTGGCGGAGCAAGGTCCACAATAAGCGCTTTGCGGCGGGCAGGGTCATGCTTCGGTCCTTCCTGTAACGACGGTGATTGGAGGATAGGGCCAGACAAAACTATTTGACAAACGATATTTTTAGGTTGTTCATATCGGTTTTTCCGATATAAACAACCATGGACATCGAATTCGCACGCACCTTTCTCGCCGTCGCCGCGGCGGGCAATTTTGTCGGAGCGGCCCAGCGCCTGTACGTCACCCAATCGACGGTAAGCGCCCGCATCCAGGCCCTGGAACTGCAACTGGGCGCGACGCTGTTCCGGCGGGGACGCGGCGGCGCGGAACTGACGCCGGCGGGGCGCCGCTTTCTGCGCCACGCCAAGACGCTGGTGCAGACCCTGGAGCAGGCCAAGCACGATGTCGGCCTTCCCGCAGGATTCCGCGGCAGCCTCGCCCTGAGCGGCCGCATCGCCTTGTGGGATGGCTTCCTGCCCCGGTGGGTGGCGCAAATGCGGCAGGCCCACCCCGACATCTCCCTCCGCCTCGAAGTGGGATTCGAGGAAGGCATCATGCAGGGCCTGATTCAGGGAACGGTGGACGTGGGCGTCATGTACACCCCGGAGAGCCGCCCCGGCCTGGGCATCGAGCGGCTCTTCGAGGAAGTACTGGTCCTGGTGTCGTCGGAACCCGACCGACCCTGGCCGGACCCCGGCTACATCCACATGGACTGGGGGACGGAATTCCATGCCCAGTTCACCACCAGTTTCCCGGAAATGCCCCCTTCCGCCATCACGGCCAACATAGGCTGGCTGGTGATGCAGCAGATACTGCACTGCGGCGGCTCGGGCTACTTTCCCCTGCGCATGACGCGGGAGCTGGTCGCGGAGGGGCAGCTGTGGGAAGTCAAACGCGCGCCGTCCTTCACGCTGCCGGCCTACATGGTCTATCCCCTTGACCGGCAGGAGGGGATTCTCATCAGCGCCCTGGAGGCGCTGCGGAACCTTGCCACCGAAGAGCGAACTCCCGCGGCATGACAACCGGCCCGCCTTGCGGGGACGCCATGGCGGTGGGAGCGCGCCCGCGATAGGCCGCGCCCCGCTTTCCCGGGACCAGGCAAACAGCCATGGCCAGGTCCTTGACCCGCCGCGCCGCCAGCAACCCTACTCTTTTCGCGGTTTACTTACCCCCTTGCGCCCTCTATCATGATCCACATAAATATTACTTTTCATTCAACAAGTTAATAAAGCCATAAGAAATTTTAGAGGGAACCATCATGTCATCCGGCCCGAGAGAGATCGTCACCCCCTTCCGCCCCATTCCCCTGGACGTGCCGGAGGGAATGAAGCCCAACGAGTTCTTCAACAGCACCGAGAACCTCAACGACCTGGTGCACAACAACGGCCTGCTGCAGAACCCGGAGGGGCTGCTGCTCTACCGCAAGGCCCTGGGCCACAGCAACGAGTTCGACACCTCCATCATCTACAACACCTCCCAGAGCATCCTCGACCCCCTGGGCCGGCCGGTGCGGCGCACCCAGGTGCCGGAGCAGGTGAAGCACGTGTGGAACCGGATGAACCAGATCATTTTCGACTACATGCTGGAGCGCTACCCGGACCCGGACCAGCACCTGGTGCTGGCGGGAGAAGCCAGCCTGGACGCCACCTGGCCCCTCACTTCGCCCGGGGTGCCGAGCATCCGCATGCTGCACAACCACTTCATCGTCTTCGACAAGGAGGCGCTGAAGAACGCCCCCCTGGCGGACGCGGACAACCCCAACCTCACCGACGGCGGCCAGCATTCCCTCTTCCAGGCTCACATGCGGGACGTCTACCGGGCCTTCTTCGACGACCTGGACCTGGAAATCCTGCAGCCCTGCCAGGCGGGCTCCTGCAAGATCGCCCTCACCGGCTATCCCCAGGGCCTGCCGAGCTGGGAGGTCCGCGGGGGAGCGGCGGCGCTGAAGGAAGTGCGCTTCTGGAAGGAGTACGACATCATCCTCAAGGGCTTCATCGACTTCTACCGCGCCTTCTTCGGCCAGGTCTCCACCCGCAATTCGCCCATGCCCAAGGATGTGTTCTTCCCCGCGCTGGTGGAGGAAAAGCTGCTGTTCGACAACGATTTCCTCAAGGCGGCGAAGATGGTGCGGGACCGCTGCATCAAGGACGCCAAGTACGCCAACTCAATCCGCTGGCAGCCCGCCTTCAAGCAGCTCATCTACCGCAACGACGCGGGCAAGCTGATCGTGACCATCAGCCAGAACTCCATCGGCAACGCCATCACCGAGCTCCTGGGGGTGGTGGTGAAGCGCACGCCGGACGCGGACGCCTACGGCGCCGCCGAGCCGGCCCTGATCGAGAAGCTGCTGGAAGCGCGCCGCCGCCTGGTGGAGGCGGATTTGGGAACGGGGATCGCCACGCCCTACTGGGGCGCGGCATAACGCCTCCCCGACACCCCGAAGACGTTTTCTCCCGCGACAGGGGAGGGGGCATTCAGCAGGTGACGTGGAAAACGGCGATCACCTTGCCCTTGGCGGCGTTCCATTTTTCCACCGCCTCGGGCGTGGGGTAGCGCTTCACCTTGCAGCCTTTCCGTTCGAAGTAGGCCGCGGCCTCCGGCGACAGTTCCACGCGGCCTTCCTGACCAGCGCCGACGATCAGCGTCTCGGCGCCGGGATCGTAGATGTGCTCGGCCTCGGCCAGGGAGATGACGTGGGAAGTGCCGTAAACCGCCTTGGAGAGCTTCTTCTTGCGCTTCTTCACCCCGCCATCGAGGCGCAGGACCACATCGTGGTCCAGGCGCTCGCCGGCGATGGTGATGCTGCCGAAGCCGGTGCCGTCGATGGTGGGTTTCACCGCCCCATCCGGCTCAGAACAGCATCACGAAAAGGAGCAGCAGCGCCCATGCCATCAGGCCCACCGCGATGACGCCGTAGGTGATCGCCGTGGCGACCACCTCCTCGCGCATGTGGCACAGGGCAAAAACGCCGTGGTAGATCAGCCCGCAGGACATGGCGAGGGCCGCCAGGGCGAGGACCCCGTTGAACGCCAGGCTCGGCACCAGCAGGCCCAGGGCGGACAGCCACAGGGGAACGGGCGACACGGCGGCCAGCAAATAGGCGTCGTAATAGCTCACCGTCACCTCGTTGGCCGCGGCGATTTGCTTGATCAGCCAGCCCATGGCGGCGAAGGTCGCCATCTCCGCGAGGAAAAACGACACGGCGACCAGCCCCCACGGCTTGGCGCCGAAGCCCTGCGCAAAGGCGTCGCCGTAGTGGCTGCCGGCGTAATACAGCATCACCGGCGGCAGGATCGACAGGGGCAGGACCAGCAGGGCGAACAGCTTGGCGACCGAGGGGTGGCTTTTTTCCACCTCCGGCCAGCCCTCCCGCGCGGAAACCACCATTTTGGGTAAAGTCAGGATGCTCATGGCGCACCTCCTTCCTAGGGTTCGAGAATCTTTCACCGCACAATATATCATTGTGTGATATTTTTATAGTCGACCTTTCCACCCCTGTCAAAGAGTCAAAGACAATGTCATGCGATTGAAAAAGGAAGATTACGAGCGGCTTTCCCATTTCCGCTACCGCCTGCGCCGCTTTCTGCGCATCAGCGAGGACCTGTGCCAGGCCCACGGCCTCACCCCGCTGCAATACCAGCTGCTGCTACACCTCCAGGGGTTTCCAGGGCGGGATTGGGCCACGGTGGGGGAACTGGCCGAACGCCTCCAAGCCAAGCACCACGGCGTGGTCGCCCTGGTGGACCGCTGCGAAAAAGCCGGCCTGGTGGAACGCCGCCCCAGCCACGATGACCGGCGCCAAGTGGAAATCCATCTCCTGGCGAAGGGGGAAGAATTGCTGGGCCGCGTGGCCGAACTGCACCAGCCCGAACTGCAGCGTCTGCAGGAGGAATTCAGCCTGCCAGGCTGGCTCCTGCCGAGTTAGGCGGTTTCGAGGGAAACGTAGCGCACGTCGAGGATTTCCAGCGCGTCCGTCCCCGCCGGGGTGCGCAGGACGACGACGTCCCCCTCCCGAGCCTTGAGCAGGGTCCGGGCCAAGGGGGAAATCCAGCTGATAAGGCCGCGCCCGGGATCGGCCTCGTCCAGGCCGACGATGCTGTAGGCGCGCTCCGCGCCGTCGCCGTGCAGCACGGTCACCGTGGCACCGAAGAACACCTGGTCGCATTTCCCCCGCTCGGCGGGGTCCACCACCACGGCGTTGTCCATGCGCTTGGAGAGGAAACGGATGCGGCGGTCGATTTCCCGCAGGCGCTTCTTGCCGTAGATGTAGTCGCCGTTCTCCGACCGGTCGCCGTTGGAGGCCGCCCAGGCGATGGTCTGCACCAGCTGGGGGCGCTCCACCTTCCACAGCTGGTCGAACTCCTCCTTCAGCCGCCGGTAGCCCGCCGGGGTGACGTAGTTCTTCGTCCCCGCCGGCAGGGGGGCGGTCTCGGGGCCATCATCGTCCTCGTGGTCGTCGGTTTCGCGGGTGAAGGCTTTGCTCATGGTGAATAGCCGAGTTACGAAGTCCCCTATTCTAGCAAAATTGCGGATTTACCCCCTATACTGATACCCATGCCGAAGCCTAGGATACAACCATGAAGGATGTGTTGACCGCGCTCCAGCGTGCCTTGTCCAGCCTGTTCCACCCCCGGATGCTGCTCCTGATGGCCTGGCCCATGGCGGCGGCGATGCTGCTGTGGGGCGGGCTGGCCCTGGTGTTCTGGGGCGACTGGGCCGCCTTTCTGTCCCAGTGGCTGGCCGGCAGCAGCGTCGGCCCCTTTCTGGACGGCGGGGCGTCCTGGCTGGCGGGTTCGGCGGTGATGTTGCTTCTGCTGCTGACCCTGGTCCCCCTCACCTACGCCACCGCCCTCCTCCTCACCGCCCTTTTCGCCATGCCGTCCATGGTACGCCACGTGGCGGGCCGGGATTATCCCGAACTGGCGGAAAAGCACGGCGGCAGCAACCTGGGCAGCGCCTGGAACGGCCTGGTGGCGATAGTGGTGTACCTCGGCCTGTGGCTGATCACCCTTCCCGTTTGGCTGGTCAGCCCCCTCGCCCCGGCCTTGCCCCTGCTTCTCGGCGCCTACCTCAACCAGCGCCTGTTCCGCTACGACGCCCTGGCCGAGCACGCCAGCGGAGAAGAGTTCGACGATTTGATGGAGCGCGCCGCCGGCCGGCTTTACCTCTTGGGGGCCCTGCTGGCCCTGGTGCAGTTCGTGCCGGTGCTCAACTTCTTCGCCCCGGTGTATATCGGCCTGGCCTTCACCCACCTGTGCCTGGCGGAACTGGCCCGGCTGCGCCAGGAAAAAACGGCATGACGACCCCCTGTCCCTGCGGCTCCGGCAAGCCCTTCGGCGCCTGCTGCGGTCCCTGCCTCGCCGGCAACCTTCCCCCCACCCCGGAGGCGCTGATGCGTTCCCGTTACACCGCCTACGCCCTGGGCGACAGGGACTATCTGGAACGGACCTGGCACTCCTCCACCCGGCCCGCCGACCTGGAGTTGGAGAAGGGCGTGAAATGGCTGGGATTGAAGGTCGTCAACGCGCAGGGCGGGGAACAGGACGAGGCGGGAACGGTGCATTTCGTCGCCCGCTTCAAGATCGGCGGCCGCGGCCACCGGCTGGAGGAAACCAGCCGCTTCGTCCGGGAGGATGGGCGCTGGGTTTACTTGGACGGCGACGTGTCCTGAGCCGGCCCCCGGGCGGCGGCAAGGAAATTCTCCGCCAGGGTCTTGTACAGGGGCCGGTCGCACACCAGCCGGGACGAAACATGGGCGATGAAGGCGGTGGTCATCAGCGGCAGCACCATCTCGTGGCTGTCGGTCATTTCCATGACGATGACGAAGGCGGTGAGGGGCGCCTGCACCACCCCGGCGAAATAGCCCACCATCCCCAGCACCACCACCGCCCCAGCCGGCGCGTAGGGCATGACGGCGGCGATGTTCTGGCCGAAGCCGGCGCCCACGGCCAGGGAGGGCGCGAAGATTCCTCCCGGAATGCCGCTCAGGTAGGACGCCAGCGTCGCCAACAGCTTCAGGAGTCCGAAATCCCAGGGCAAGCGAGCCGAGCCTTCGACGATGCCCCGCGCCTCGTCATAGCCGGTGCCATAGACCAGCCCACCGGAAAGCAGCCCGATCAAGGCCAGGACGAAACCACAGCCAGCAGCGAACGCGACGGGGTATTCCTTCATCAACGCCCCCGCCCTTCCGGGCATGCCCCGCGACGCCCTGATCAGCGCCCGGCTGAAAAGCCCGCCCAGCAGGCCACCCGCCATGCCGCACATCGCCACCGCCAGCCAGGCCTTGTCCAGGGGCAGCGTCGCCCCGGTGTGGCCGAAATAGGTGTAATTGCCCGTCAGGGCCACGGACACCACCCCCGCCGCCACCACCCCGGTAAGAAGGGTGCCGCTGGTGCGCTGCTCGAAGGAGCGGCTCATCTCCTCGATGGCGAAAACGATGCCCGCCAAGGGGGTATTGAAGGCCGCCGCGACGCCTGCCGCGCCGCCGGCCAGAATCAGCCCCCGCTCCAGTTCGTGACGGGGAAAGCGGGCCCAGCCGCCGAAGGCGTGCATCAGGGAGGCGCCGATCTGCACCGTCGGCCCTTCCCGTCCCACCGACGCGCCGCTCAACAGGGCCACCAGGGTAAGACCGATCTTGCCGAAGGCGATGCGCAGGGAAAGCACCTTGCCGCGCTGCCCGGGAGCCTGCAACTGGAGCGCCGCCATGGTCTGGGGAATGCCGCTCCCCTGGGAACCGGGGAAAATCCGCCGCGTGGCGTAGGCCACCAGGGCGAAACCGAGGGGAGTGACGATCAGGGGGAGAAAAGGCGATATCAGCAGCAGGCGGTGGAACAGGCCGTGGGCGCGGTCGCTGCCCAAGGCGAATACCACCGCCGCCGCCCCAACCGCCGCTCCGCCGCCCCAGAACACTAGGCGCCGCTTCCAGCGTCGGGGCGAGAGCCAGAAGGAATGGTGCTTGCGCAGGGTACGGAGAGGCATCAGCCTTATTCCGGCTTCTCGGCCCCCAGGACCTCGGCGGCGATTTCCCGCACCTCGGCGTCCGGGTCGTCCAGGCAGGCGCGCATGTAGGGCAGGATGGTCTCGCCA
>JAJZVC010000055.1 GCA_021845865.1 Pseudomonadota bacterium
ACGATCGCCGGCCGTTCCGCGTCGACCATGACCGAGTCCGGCTGGCCGGCGATCTGGAGCACTTCTCCTTCGCTCATGCCGATCTGGATTTTTGAGAAGGTGAGCAGGTCGAGGGGGGCGGCTCCTGCGGCCAGGGGAAGAAGCAGGGCGAGCAGGCGTTTCATGGTGGCCTCCGGAGGTTGACGGTTTCGCTATAAGCCGGGAACGGCTCTACTTTTCCCTTCATTTCGACTGCATTACCCACACCCCGTTCCAGTCCTCCGGCGGCGGCGCGGCCTTGAGGTGCTCGCAGCGCTCGACGTAGAGCTGGGACGGCTTGTCCGCCGGGTTGAGGGCCAGGGCCTGGCGGAACTGGCCGAGGGCCTCGTCGAAGCGCTTGCGGCGGTAAAGGTCGACGCCGTTGCGAAACAGGGACAGCACCTCGACGATGTGGGGGAAGGTTTCCTCGCCGTGATAGTCGAGGATTTCGTGAATCGCCACCGGGTGGGTCTTGCCCTTGACCACCACCCGGTCCACTTCCCGGCTGCGGTAGGTGCCCTTGAGCTTCTTGTAGGTGAACTCGCTCACCAGGATGCGGGTGCCGTAGGTCTTGCAGGCGGATTCCAGGCGGGAGGCGAGATTGACGCCGTCGCCGATGATGGTGAAATCCATGCGCTTCTTCGAGCCGATGTTGCCCGAGACCACCGTGTCGGTGTTGAGGCCGACGCCGATGTCCACCGGCAGCTTGCCTTCCGCCGCGCGCTGCTTGTTCCACTCGAAGAGGGCGCGGATCATGGCGATACCGGTGCGCACCGCCCGGTCCTCGTCGTCGGCGTGGGGTTCGGGGATGCCGAAGATGGCCATGATGGCGTCGCCGATGAACTTGTCCAGCATCCCGCCCTCGTGCTGCAGGCAGTCCACCATCAGGGTGAAATATTCGTTGAGCAGGGACACCGTGGCCTGGGCGCCGAGTTGCTCGGTGAGGGTGGTGAAGCCCCGCACGTCGGAGAACAGCACGGTACATTCCACGCTCCGGCCGCCGAGGATTTCCGCTCCCTTGGCCACCAGCCGGGAGGCGATGTTGGGGTCCATGTAGCGGGACATGGTGGATTTCAGCCGCTTCTCGTTGCTGATGTCCTCGATCACCAGCATGGAGCCGATGCGCTTGCGCTCCGCGTTGAGCAGGGGCTGGACGGTGAGGTTGATGGACAGGGATTCGCCCTCGATCTCCAGGCCGGCGTCCATGGTGGTTTCCAACTGCTGGGTCTGCTCCACGGATTTCAGCTTGTCCACCACCCAGGCGTTGGCGGCGGCGAAGAACTCCTCGGCGGGGCGCTGCAGGATACGCTCCGGGGCGGCGCGCAGGATGCGCAGGCCGGCGGCGTTGCAGGTGACGATGCGGCCGTTTTCGTCCAGGGTAATGAGGCCGTTGGACATGGATTCCAGCATGGCCTCGTTGTAGTTCTTCATGCTCTGCACGTCGGAGAACAGCTTGGCGTTTTCCAGGGCGATGGACACCTGGGCGGTGAAGGCATGCAGCCGCGCCTCGTCCTCGGCGGTGAAGGGGCCGCCCCGCTTGTTCAGCACCTGGGTGACGCCGATGATCTTGCCGCTCTTGTTCACCACCGGCACGCACAGGATGGAGCGGGTGAAATAGCCGGTTTTCTTGTCGAAGGCGGGGTTGAAACGCAGATCGGCGTAGGCGTAGGGGATGTTGATGGCCTTGCCGGAGGTGAACACCGCCCCGGCGATGCCCAGGTGATTGGGGAGACGGATCTGCATCGCCTCCAAACCCTGGCCCACCTCGGACCACGGCTCGCTGGTCTTCTCGTCGTTGAGGAAGAGGGTGGAGCGCTCGGCGTTGAGCATCCGCGTCGCCTCTCCCATCACCTTTTGCAGCAGGGAGCCCAGCTTGATGTCGGCGGTGACCTCCGACACCACGTTGATGAACTCCAATTCCTGCTGGCGCCGCTGGTTCATGCGCTCGATGTACTGGGCGCTTTGCAGGGCCAGGGTGCCCTGGCCGATGAGGGTCTGGAAGAGGGCCAGGTCGTGGGGGGTGAAGCGGCCTTTTTTCTTGTTCAGGGTCTGGGCCACGCCGATGATCCCCCCCTTTTCGGCGCGGATGGGGATGCACAGGATGCTCTTGGTGACGAAGCCGGTCTGCTCGTCCACGCTGCGGTTGAAACGGGGGTCGGCGTAGGCGTCCTGGATGATCAGTTCCTTGCCGGTGGTGAAGACGTAGCCGGCGATGCCGCTGTTGTTGAGGATGCGGATTTCCCGCTGGTAGTTGCCCTGGGCGACGCGGGAATAAAGCTCGTGGGTATCCGGATCGTTGAGGAACAGGGAGCCCCGCTCGGCGCCGACGGCGTTGGTGGTGATTTCCACCAGGGTTTGCAGCACCGCGTCGAGGGATTCCTGCTCCGCCATGCGGCGGGAAACCTCCAGTTGCAGTTCGGCGTGGCGGAGGCGGTGCTTGAGTTCCGCTGCGGTTTCCTGGTCGGTGGGCTTGGGAGTCTTGGGGGAACGGCTGGGCATGGTCCTTAACTTTCCTGCGTCGGCCTAGCGGGCTTCCAACTGGTCCCGCAGGGCCTGAATGGTGGCGCGCAATTGGCGGATTTCATCCTGGGCGGCTTGCCGTTCCGCCTGGAGGGCGTTGTCGTGCACGACGCGCGCTTGTTCCAGCTGGTCACGCAGGGCGGCGACGGTGGCCTTGAGCTGGGCGGTTTCGTTGGCGCTGGCGGCGGCGGTCTGCTGCACCGCTTCCTCCCGCTCCACCTGCTTCAGCTCCAACTGCTCGCGGAGAGACGCCGCCGTGGCCTTGAGCTGGAGGATTTCGTTCTGGGCCGAGGCCAGGGCATGCTGCACGGCGGCATCCCGCTCGATGCCGGCCTGCTCCAGGGTGTCCCGCAGGGCGGCGGTCATGGCCTTGAGCTGGGCGAGCTCCAGGTTGGCGGCGGCCACGGCCTGCTGGACGGCATGGTCCGTCGTGGCGCGGGCCAATTCCAGCTCCGCGCGCAGGGCGGCCACGGTGCGTTCCAGGTCGCGGTTGGCGGCGGCGAGTTCGTCGGCGGGGGGGTGGATGGCGGGCCTCCTCTTGGTATGTTTCCATTCTAGAGCAAGGGAGGATTGTCCGGGAGGATTCAAAGCCGTTTCGATTCCGTATAATGCCGCCTTTTCCCGCATGACCGCCGTCCCATGATCAAAACCATCGAACAACGCATCGCCGACGAACTCAACGTACGTGAAATCCAGGTGGCCGCCGCCGTGCGCCTGCTGGACGAGGGGGCGACGGTGCCCTTCGTCGCCCGCTACCGCAAGGAAGTCACCGGCGGCCTGGACGATACCCAGTTGCGCAACCTGGAGGAGCGCCTGCGCTACCTGCGGGAGCTGGAGGAGCGCCGCGGGGCCATTCTCGCCAGCATCGCCGAGCAGGGCAAGCTGACCCCCGAGCTGGAGGCGGCGGTGCGCGGCGCCAAAACCAAGGTGGTGTTGGAGGACCTGTATCTGCCCTACAAGCCCAAGCGCCGCACCAAGGCCCAGATTGCCCGGGAGGCGGGGCTGGAACCCCTGGCCGATGCCCTGCTGGCCGACCCGGGGCTGAACCCCGAGGCGGTGGCCCTGCCCTACGTCTCCGCCGACAAGGGAGTGGCCGACGCCAAGGCGGCCCTGGACGGGGCGCGGCAGATTCTGATGGAGCGCTTCGCCGAGGATGCGGAACTGCTGGGCGAGCTGCGGGAATTCCTGTGGCGCGACGGCGTGCTCAAGGCCGCCGTGGTGGAGGGCAAGGAGCAGGAAGGGGTCAAGTTCAGCGACTACTTCGACCACAAGGAAGCGCTCAAGGGCGTTCCCTCCCACCGGGCCCTGGCCCTGCTGCGGGGGCGCAACGAGGGGGTGCTGACCCTGGCCCTGGGTCTGGCCGGCGACGAGGAGGCCGCGCCCCGCGCCGCCCATCCCTGCGAGGGGACGATCGCCAGGAAATTCGCCATTGCCGACCAGGGGCGGCCGGCCGACAAGTGGCTCGCCGACACCGTGCGCCTGTGCTGGCGGGTAAAGGTCTTCCCTCATCTGGAACTGGAACTGCTCAACCGCCTGCGGGAGGCCTCCGAAGCCGAGGCCATCAAGGTCTTCGCCCGCAACCTCCACGACCTGCTGCTCGCCGCGCCGGCGGGGCCCAAGGCGGTGATCGGCCTCGATCCCGGCCTGCGCACCGGGGTGAAGGTGGCGGTGGTGGACGCCACCGGCAAGCTGCTGGATACCGCCACCATTTATCCCCACGAACCCCGCAACGACTGGGACCGCTCCGTCGCCGTCCTCGCGGCCCTGGCGGCCAAGCACGGCGCGGCCCTGGTGAGCATCGGCAACGGCACCGCCTCCCGGGAGACCGACCGCCTGGCGGCGGACCTGATGAAGCGCCACCCGGAATTGAACTTGCAGAAAATCGTCGTCAGCGAAGCCGGCGCCTCGGTGTATTCGGCCTCTGAGCTGGCGGCCAAGGAATTCCCCGAGCTGGACGTGTCCCTGCGCGGCGCGGTGTCCATCGCCCGCCGCCTGCAGGACCCGTTGGCGGAGCTGGTGAAGATCGACCCCAAGGCCATCGGCGTCGGCCAGTACCAGCACGACGTCAACCAGACCGAGCTGGCCCGCACCCTGGACGCGGTGGTGGAGGATTGCGTGAACGGCGTCGGCGTGGACCTCAACACCGCTTCCGAGCCGCTGCTGGCGCGGGTGTCCGGCCTGACCCGCACCCTGGCGAAGAACATCGTCGATTTCCGCAACGCCAACGGCGCCTTCAAGACCCGCGACGAATTGAAGAAGGTGCCCCGCCTGGGCGACAAGGCCTTCGAGCAGGCCGCCGGCTTCCTCCGCATCCCCGACGGCGGCAACCCCCTGGACGCCTCCGGCGTTCACCCGGAAGCCTATCCCGTGGTGCAGCGCATCCTGGACGCCAGCGGCCGCGAGATCAAGCAGCTCATCGGCGACAGCGCCGCCCTGCGCTCCCTGGACCCGAAGAAATTCACCGACGAGCGCTTCGGCCTGCCCACGGTGCAGGACATCCTCAAGGAACTGGAAAAGCCCGGCCGCGACCCCCGCCCCGAGTTCAAGACCGCCGCCTTCAAGGAAGGGGTGGAAGACCTGAAGGACCTCCAGCCCGGCATGATGCTGGAAGGGGTGGTGACCAACGTCACCAACTTCGGCGCCTTCGTCGACATCGGCGTGCATCAGGACGGCTTGGTCCACATCTCCGCTTTGTCGGACAAATTCGTCAAGGACCCCCACGCCGTGGTCAAGGCCGGCGACGTGGTGAAGGTGAAGGTGCTGGAAGTGGACCTGCAGCGCCGCCGCGTGGCGCTGACCATGCGCATGACCGACCAGCCCGGCCAGTCCTCCGCGCCTCGCGGCGCCGAGCGTCCCCTGAGCAAGGCCCAGAACCGCGCCCGTCAGCCGGAGAAGGCGGCGGAAGGGGCGATGGCGGCGGCCTTCGCCAAATTGAGAAAACCGTAGGGCGGGTGCGGTCTTCGCGCGCTTTCTATAGTGGCCACTATGGGGTTTTTTTCGAGGGTGGCCGATGTAAATCCAGTGATGACCTAATAAATTGCCGTATGGATTTTTTTGTTCTTAGGTCGGAAAGACGTTGAGCAACTTTCTGGGCGTTTACAAAGTCGGTTGTGGCAAGACGGGCTAAGTTGTAGAGATTCTCAAGGTCTCGTGTGAAAGGGAGAACCTGTTCTTCGAGGAACTTTTGGATGTTTTCCGAGCATGCCGCAATGGCGATATATTTTGAAGCATCAGAATCGGATATTCTATTAGCGCGGGCGGATGCGGCTACACTGCTAAATTTATCCCTGTCCCGTAATATATTTTTGGCTTTTTCGAGAGGGTTTTCTTCTGTCGAGTAAGTTGCAGCCCGTGGTTTCTCGGTTTCCGTTTGCCATGGGTTTTTCAGGCTTACTCCTGGCAAGTCGAAGTCCTGGATGTTTCTAGTTACTAGAGTGAGGCCATATTCCAGTGCCGTTGCGGCCAGTAGGCTGTCGATGGAAGGTAGGGGACGGCCCGCTTCAGCAAGAAGTTTTCCCCAGCGGTCGGCGACAGCAAGGTTGATTGGCAATAGGCGGTTGCCGAACCAGGGAAGTAGTTCTGTTTCCAGCCATTCGGCCAGTGCCCGCTTTCGCATCGGTTCGCCCAGCCGCTCTATCCCGCGCCGGATTTCACCCACGCTGAGGACACTGAAATACAGGCGTTCGTCCTCTACCGTCTCGAACCATGCCAGCACACGGGGTTCGGGGACTTTTTTGCGCAGCTCGGATACTACGTTGGTGTCCAAGAGGTAGTTCACAGTTCCAATTCCCGCGTAGGGGTTTGCTCCCGTTCAAATTGTATGTCCGCTTCCATTAGGGGAGAGGTACGGATGAGGTCGACGAAGCGCTTGCGGGGACTGATAAGACGACGGTATTCCTCGCTGGACAATACCACTGCCACCGGTTCTCCACGTAAAGTAATTTCTTGTGGCCCGTCTGCTTGCGCTTCGCGTACCATTTCGCTGAACTTGGCTTTTGCGTCTTGTAGTGCCCATTGATGCATGTGCACCTCCTTGATCTGGTCGGTATGGTCAGTTTAATGTTATTGGACGCGAAATAAAAGATCGGCAAAGGAGGGGAGGGTCTTTTCTCCCTGAACCTGAATTCCAAATTTGGAAATACGGCAGCAATGCCGATGGAGACTGACCATGACCTATGAGGAATACCTGGACGAAGTCACCACCCAGATCGTCGAGCGCTTCGGCCTGGCCGACGACGCGGCGATCAAGACGGTAATGCGGGCCCAGGCCGACGACTACTTCACCCTGCACGACGACGACCCGACCCTGCGTACCCTGGAGCGGGCGGGGCGGGACGCGAAGAAGGTGTTCAAGCAGTACGGTCCGGCTCCCAAGGGCCGGTGACCGGCGGGCTTTGTCCGGGCGCTATTTCTTCTCGAACAGCTTGAGGTATTCCCCGTAGCCTTCCTTCTCCAGGTCCTCCTTGGGGATGAAGCGCAGGGAGGCGGAGTTCATGCAGTAGCGCTGGCCGGTGGGGGCGGGGCCGTCGTCGAAGAGGTGGCCCAGGTGGGAGTTGGCGTGGCGGCTGCGCACCTCCACCCGCACCATGCCGTGGCTGCGGTCCTCGTAGGTGGCGACGTTGGCCGGTTCCAGGGGCCTGGTGAAGCTGGGCCAGCCGGTGCCGGAGTCGAACTTGTCCTGGGAGCTGAACAGGGGCTCGCCGGACACCACGTCGACGTAGATGCCCTCCCGGTGGTTGTTCCAGTAGGCGTTGTGAAAGGCCCATTCGGTGCCGCTTTGCTGCGTGACCTCGTACTGCTCCGAGGTCAGGCGCCGCTTCAGCTCGGCGGCGTCCGGCTTGCGGTAGTGGTCTCCGTCCCATGCCATGGCGTGTTCTCCTAGTAAACCCGCGACAACGAGCAAGAGTAAGCGCTTCATCGTCATCTCCTTGTTCCGTTTGCCAAGTAAACCTAAGACCGGGGCCAGCCGTCAAAAGTTTTTCCCCGGCGCTGGAGTAAACTGGAAAAAACGGAGGAGACGAGCATGGAACGGAAAAGGGTGAGCACCAGCAAGCTGCTGTCGGTGGGCTACGAGGCGTCGAGCCGGACCCTGGAGGTGGAGCTGAACACCGGCGCGGTGTACCGCTACAGCGGCGTGTCGCCGGACCTCTACCGGCGCTTCATGGGCGCCAATTCCCTCGCCAGCTTTTTCGAGGACCATATCGAGGAAGCGTTCCCGGCCAAGCGGGTGCTGGAGGACGAAGGGACGAAGCCGAAGGGCGATGCGCGGTCGGAACTGGACAAGCTGTTCGGCGGGTAAGGGGATTGGAGGTGGGGGCTAAGGCTTGATCTGACAGCGCCTGTTCAGATGGGGGTGTTAGCCTTTTTCTATATCTGGATTGTCATTCGGTAAATCGTGCACACCGGGCGAAAACTGCGAAGCAACCCACAGGCAAAACTCTTCGATCATTGCTGGCTCGTGGTTAACCCGAGTTCCTCGTCCCCCGGCAAGCGGTGCGAAGCGCTCCGGCAATTTTGCTGCTGACCTGCCGAGATACCAGAATCGCCTGCCAATAAATACGCGAGCATATTTTGTGTCTTGTTGTTTCAAGTCTTCATCGAGATGGAACCGGTTACGGTGCTGAATCCATTTCCCATCAGCGCCGAGACTATAAAAATTATCCCCACATAGCTCCTTCCATGAACCTCGGAGATCGGGCTTCTTCGTTTCAAAACGCGAGTCACGATAGTAGTCATCCAAGCCGAGTACTTCGTCGACTTCCATTGCATATAAAAATCGATGCCCGCGTGTCTTGGTAAGAAAGCCGGCGATCCAATCTCCACACTTGACCCGGCTGCCCTGATGATTCGGGGTGCATACCGCCAGTGTACATATACCCCAGAAAGGGTTTGGGGCAAGCCCTGTATCTTCTCGTACAACGTATGTGTAGAGATTTCTAACCATTGGCTAACAGTTATTAGACGGTCGCAGGTATTCGGTTAGGCGATAATTCCGCCCCCCAAGCACACGTTGCTGTCGTAAACCACCACCGACTGCCCCGGCGTCACCGCCCACTGGGGCTGGGCGAATTCGATGTCGCAGGAGGCGGCGTCGACGCGGGTGACGACGCAGGGGGCGTCGGCCTGGCGGTAGCGGGTCTTGGCGGCGTAGACCCAGTTCGGATGGGGCGCTTCGCCGGCGATCCAGCTCAGGTCCTGGGCGCTGAGGCGTTCCTTGAGGAGGAGGGGGTGGTCGTGGCCCTGGACCACGATCAGGACGTTGCGGGCCAGGTCTTTCCCCGCCACGTACCAGGGCTCGCCCTGGCCGCCTATCCCCAGGCCCTGGCGCTGGCCGATGGTGTGGTACATCAGGCCCTCGTGGCGGCCCACCACCTTGCCTTCCGGGGTTTCCATGTCGCCTGGCTCCTTGGGCAGGTAGCGGTTCAAGAACTCGCGGAACGGGCGCTCGCCGATGAAGCAGATGCCGGTGGAGTCCTTCTTCTTCGCCACCGCCAGGCCGGCGTCCTCGGCGATCTTGCGCACTTCCCGCTTGTACAGGTTGGCCAGGGGGAAAATGGTCTTCGACAGCTGGTGCTGGTTGAGGCGGTAGAGGAAGTAGCTCTGGTCCTTGGTGCCGTCCTCGGCCTTGAGCAGTTCGAACTTGCCGTGGCGCTCCCGCACCCCGGCGTAGTGGCCGGTGGCGATGTAGTCGGCGCCCAGGGCCAGGGCGTGGTCGAGGAAGGCCTTGAACTTGATTTCCGAATTGCACAGCACGTCCGGGTTGGGGGTGCGGCCGGCCTGGTATTCCTGCAGGAACAGGCTGAACACCCGCTCCTTGTATTCCTTGGCGAAGTTGACGCCTTCCACTTCGATGCCGATTTTTTCCGCCACCGCCAGGACGTCGAAGAAGTCCTGCTTGGCCGGGCAGTAGCCGTCATCGTCGTCGTCCTCCCAGTTCTTCATGAACAGGCCCAGCACTTCAAAGCCCTGCTGCTTGAGGAGCAGGGCGGAGACGGCGGAATCCACGCCGCCGGACATGCCAATTACCACCTTGGCGCCGGAACGCGCGGCTTGGCTGCCGTTTACGGCGGACATGGCCCTTGCGGCCAGATTTTCAGTGCTCATCAGGGGAGGCTCCCGCTTTCCAGTCTTCCAGGGTAAAAATGGCCGCCGGGTGGCCGTTGTCGAAGAACCAGGAATCGACGATGTATTCCTGGCCGGTCTTGGTTTCGACGATGCGCGCCGCCCAGTGGTCGTTGACGATGTAGGGCGCGCGCATCACCCGCTCCAGCACCCGATGGTATTTCAGCCAGCCCCGCTGTTCCAGCAGTTTCAGGTAGGCGGTGGTGTTGTGGGAGTGGTCGAGGCAGTCCATGCGGCCCTCCACGCCATCGTCGTTCTCGTTGCCGCCCTTGTCGTTGCCGGTGGGGGTCTGCTGGGCGGCGATGGTCTCGAACTGGCCGATGGCCTGGGCGATGGCTTGCCGCTCCTCTTCGGCGTTCCGGGCCTTGCGCAGGAGGGCGCGGATTTTCAGCAGGGGCCTGCCGGTGATGATGACGTTGGCCTGGGTCGAGCAATCGTAGTTGTAGCAGATGCCCACCTGGTCCGCGGCCGCCGGGGCGGCCAGCAGACCTATTGCCAGCAGGAGAAGGACCTTGGCGGGCCATTGAAAAACTACCGCGGCGGGCCGTCTGCGGCGTCGCACGGTGCTCGCTTCCTCGCCTATCTGCTTGATATGTCTCGGCTGCTGCGCGCCGCGCGCCTTGCGTCTGGCCGTCCTCGCGACGTTTTTCAACGGCCTGCTAGCAGTGGGTGACCGCGTCCAGCGGGTAGCGTTTGCCGGCAAGGTAGTCCTCCACGCATTTGAGGATCAGCGGGCTGCGGTGGCGTTCCCGGCTGGCGCGGATTTCCTCCGGCGTCAGCCATACGGCGCGGACGATGCCCTCGTCCAGGGTGCGCTCGGGCTCGAAGCCCGTCACGGAGCCGGTGTAGGCGAAGCGCAGGTAGACGATGTCCTTCTTCGGGTGGCGCCAGCTGTAGATGCCGACCAGGGCCTCGGGCTTGAAGTGGTGGGCGGTTTCTTCCAGGGCCTCCCGGGCCACGCCTTCGGCCAGGGTTTCGTTCGGTTCCCAGTGGCCGGCGGGCTGGTTGAAGCGCAGGCCGTCGTCGGTTTCCTCCTCCACCAGGAGGAACTTGCCGTCCCGCTCGATGACGGCGGCGACGGTGACATTCGGTTTCCAGATCATGGTTGCTGCCAGGGGATGAAAGCGGCCTATCTTAACAGGGGAGGACGGAAAAGAAAAAAGGCGGGGAAGCCCGCCTTTTCTCGCTGACTACCGGCAATTACTTGGCGGGAGCTTCTTCTTTCTTTTCTTCCTTCTTCATGGCCTTCTTGGCGGCGTGCTTCTTGGCGGCCTTTTTCTTGGCGGGCTTGGCGGCTTCGGCCTTGGGGGCCTCGGCGCCGGCAGCGGGAGCGGCGGCGTCAGCAGCCAGGGCGGAGAAGGAAACAGCGGCGAAAGCAGCGGCGATCAGGGCGGACAGCAGTTTGTTCATGGTCGATCCTCATTCGGTTGGTTGGATTGCGAGTGACACTGAACCAGCGTGTGTCAGAGCGAATAACGTGCCGTGGGAAAGGTCGGTTGACGGCCGGATGAAAAATTTTTTCAGCGGCCTTCAAGCGCTCGCCATTCCCCGGGCGGGAGGCCGTCCAGCGTCCAGCTGCCGAGGCGCCAGCGGACGAGGCGCAGGGTGGGGTGGCCCACCTTGGCGGTCATGCGCCGCACCTGGCGGTTCTTGCCTTCCTTGATGGTCAGCTCCAGCCAAGCGGTGGGAATGTGCAGGCGGGTGCGGATGGGCGGGGTGCGCGGCCACAGGCCGGTGGGCTCCTCCATCAGGCGCACCTTGGCGGGCTGGGTGACGAAATCCCCCAGGTCCACGCCCCGGCGCAGGGCGTCGAGGGCGATGGCGTCGGGCACGCCTTCCACCTGCGCCCAGTAGGTTTTTTCCTTGCCGAAGCGGGGATGGCTCAGGCGGTGTTGCAATCCCCCGTCATCGGTTAGAATAAGCAGCCCCTCGCTGTCCGTGTCCAGGCGCCCCGCCGGATAAACCCCCTCCACCGGAATGAAGTCCTTCAGGGTAGGGTGTTTGTCGTGGGGACTGAACTGGGTGATGACGCCGTAGGGCTTGTTGAACAGAATGATCCGGCTCATGGGCGTGGCCTAGTGTGTGGGGCGGATTTTACAGGATTCGGAACACTCTTCAATTCGGGAGTAGAGACAGCATGTATCAGCACATCCAGGTGCCGGCGGCAGGCGAAAAGATCACCGTCAATCAGGATTTTTCCCTCAACGTGCCGGACCGGCCGATCATCCCCTTCATCGAGGGGGACGGCACCGGGGTGGACATCACCCCGGTGATGCGCAAGGTGGTGGACGCGGCGGTGGCCAAGGCCTACGGCGGCAAGAAGCAGATCGCCTGGATGGAAGTCTACGCCGGCGAGAAGGCCACCCAGGTCTACGGCGCCGACACCTGGCTGCCGGAAGAAACCGTCCAGGCGGTGAAGGACTACGTGGTGTCCATCAAGGGCCCCCTCACCACCCCCACTTCCGGCGGCATCCGCTCCCTCAACGTGGCCCTGCGCCAGATGCTCGACCTCTACGTCTGCCTGCGCCCGGTGCGCTGGTACACCGGCGTCCCCAGCCCGGTGAAGGCGCCGGAGAAGGTGGACATGGTGATCTTCCGCGAGAACACCGAGGACATCTACGCCGGCGTGGAATGGGAAGTGGGCAGCGCCGAGGTGAAGAAGGTGATCGAGTTCCTGCAGAAGGAAATGGGGGTGAAGAAAATCCGCTTCCCCGACACCTCCGCCATCGGCATCAAGCCGGTGTCCGTGGAAGGCTCCGAGCGCCTGATCCGCAAGGCCATCCAGTACGCCATCGACAACAAGCGCAAGTCCGTGACCCTGGTGCACAAGGGCAACATCATGAAGTTCACCGAAGGGGGCTTCAAGAAGTGGGGCTACGAGCTGGCGGCCAAGGAATTCGGTGCCGAGCCCATCGACGGCGGCCCATGGATGAAACTGCCCAGCGGCATCGTCATCAAGGACGTGATCGCCGACGCCTTCCTCCAGCAGATTCTGCTGCGCCCCGACGAATACGACGTGGTGGCCACCCTCAACCTCAACGGCGACTAC
>JAJZVC010000056.1 GCA_021845865.1 Pseudomonadota bacterium
TAGTCCCGCGCCCCTTCGGGGGTGGAGCGGGTGAGCATGGGGGTTTCCACCTCGATGAAGCCGTGCTGGTCGAGGAAGTCCCGCAGGGTCTTGGACACGCGGTAGCGCAGCATCATGTTGTTCTGCATCACCGGGCGGCGCAGGTCCAGGTAGCGGTGCTCCAGGCGCACGTTCTCGGACAGACTCTCGTCATCCAGGAGGAAGGGCGGGGTCACCGAGGGGTTGAGAATCTCGATGGTGTGAGCCAGCACTTCCACCTCGCCGCTGGGCAGGTTGGGGTTCACCGTGCCTTCGGGGCGGTCCCGCACCACGCCGGTGATCTTGAGCACGAACTCGTTGCGGATTTTCTCGGAGGTGGCGAAGGTCTCGGCCCGGTCCGGGTCGGACACGACCTGGGCCATGCCGGCGCGGTCGCGCAGGTCGATGAAGATCACGCCGCCGTGGTCGCGGCGGCGGTGGGCCCAGCCGCACAGGGTGACGGTCTGGCCGAGGTGGTTGCGATTGAGTTCGCCACAGTAATGAGTACGCATAAAAAAACCAGTGTATGAGATTGTTGAATGAATACGGCTCAGTCGCCCGGATAGGTTTCCGCCGCCAGGTCCTTCTTCGGCGGCGCCACCACCCCCATGGAAATGATGTACTTGAGCGCGTCGTCGATGCTGATGTCCAGCTCGATGGTTTCGCTGCGCTTGACGTAGAAATAAAAGCCGTTGACCGGACTGGGGGTGGTGGGAATGAACACCCCCACGTGCTCTTGATCGAGTTTCTTCGCCACATCGGCGGGCAGGTTGGTCTGAAAGGCCAGGGACCAGGCCTGGGGGTGGGGGTAACGCACCAGCAGCACCTTGCGGAAAGCCTCCCCGCTGCCGGAGAACAGCGTGTCGCTGACCTGCTTGACGCTGTAGTAGATGGACTTCACCACCGGGATGCGGGCCAGCACCCCCTCCCAGAAGCGGATCAAACGCTGGCCGACGATATTGGCCGTGAGCAGGCCGGTGATGAAAATCACCAGCAGGGTCAGCACCGTCCCCACCCCCGGCAGATAAAAGCCCAGCATGCTCTCTGGCCGCAACTCGGGCGGCAGCAGGAGCAGGCTCTGATCCATGGTGCCGATGAGCAGGCGCAGCACCCACACCGTGATGCCCAGGGGCACCCAGATCAGCAGGCCAGTGATGAAATAGCGTTTGATCTGCATTAGGGCGTCAGCCGCAGCCGCAGCCGCCGGCCATGCCGCAAGCGGGAGCGGCCTTGGATTCTTCCTTGGCGGGACAGGAACCGCCCTTGAAGTCGGTCTGGTACCAGCCGCTGCCCTTCAACTGAAAGCCGGCGGCGGACAGCATCTTGCTGAACGTTTCCTTGCCGCATTCGGGACAGACGGTGAGGGGAGCATCGCTCATCTTCTGGATGAACTCTTTCTGAAACCCGCAGGACTCGCAACGATATTCGTAAATAGGCATAGCAACCTCCAAAAACCACAACCGGGGGATTATACATCAAGGGAAACGCTACCTATATGGAGCGTAAGGCAAAAATTTCAAGGGACGGCTTGATGCGGCGGCGCGAATCCCTATACTTGGAGTATATTTCCGTCGCGCCGCGCCATGAACGTTTCCGCCCTTCCCGCATCCCCGGTTTTTCCCGCTGCCGCATCGCAAGGGAAACCCGCTGCCGCCGCATCGGGCGGAAAAACAGAAAGCGCCGCGGACAAGGGCTCTCAGCCCCTCGATCCCCAGTCCCAGGCCAAGGTCCAGGAACTGCAAAAACGCGACCGGGAAGTGCGCGCTCACGAAGCCGCCCACGTTGCCGCCGGCGGCGCCTACGTCCGCGGCGGACCTTCCTTCCAATACACCACCGGCCCCGATGGCAAGTCCTACGCCACCGGCGGCGAGGTCAGCATCGACAGCGCCCCCGTTCCCGACGATCCCGCCGCCACGATTCAGAAAATGCGCACCGTCCAGCGCGCCGCCCTGGCCCCCGCCCAGCCGTCGGCCCAAGACCGTTCGGTGGCCGCCGCGGCGGCCCAAAACGAAGCCGAGGCCAGGATGGAGCAACTGCGCGGCCAGCTCGGCGCCAGCCAAAACGCGAGCGCATCCCCCTCTTCCAGTCCTGGAAGTCTTATAAATGAGTTCGCCTAAAATCCTCTTTTCGCGTTGACTTCCCTTTTGGCTTCAGGCATATTTAGACTTTATCTAAATTCACCCACGTTCCAATCAACTAAAGGAGAAACCCCATGGCTGTTCTCGTCGGCAAAGCCGCCCCCGATTTCACCGCTGCTGCTGTAATGCCCAACAACACCATTGAGGCGAATTTCAATCTCAAGTCCTACATCAAGGACAAGTATGCGGTGCTGTTCTTCTACCCCCTGGACTTCACCTTCGTCTGCCCCAGCGAAATCCTGGCCTTCGACCACCGCCTGAAGGAGTTCAAGGACCGCAACGTGGAAGTGATCGCCGTTTCCGTCGATTCCCAATACACCCACCTGGCGTGGAAAAACACCCCCGTCAACCAGGGCGGCCTGGGCAACGTGCAGTTCCCCATGGTGGCCGACCTGACCCACGAAATCGCCCGCGACTACGACGTGCTGACCGGTAACGGCGCCGTGGCCTTCCGTGGCACCTTCCTCATCGACCGCGACGGCCTGGTGCGCCACCAGGTGGTCAACGACCTGCCCCTGGGCCGCAACATCGACGAAGCCATCCGCATGGTCGATGCCCTCCAGTTCTTCGAACAGCACGGCGAAGTCTGCCCCGCCGGCTGGAACAAGGGCAAGGCCGGCATGAAGGCCAGCCCCGAAGGCGTTGCCGAATACCTGTCCCAGCACGCCGGCGAACTGTAAGCCTTACTCGCCGCAAAAAACGGGGGCCTTGGCCCCCGTTTTTTTATGCCCCTTTATTCGCGGAGCACGAACAAACGATCAATTCGCTATCGCATAATTCTAACAATCAACATTGCAAACTTGACATAACAGAATGATTTAACTATATTCAAGACACAGTCCAACTCTTGGAGACCATGATGGGCTTTCTGGCTATTGCCGGCGTCGACCACGGCGCGGCAAAAATCAACCTGAAAGGCGTGCTGGACAACCATTCCGGCGAGCAATTCCGCCAATGCAGCGAAGGTCTGCTGGAGTCCCCCGACGTCCGGGAAATCGAAGTGGACATGGGGGGAGTCAGCCGCATCGATTCCGACGCTCTCGACACCCTGCTGGAAATCCGCGAAAAGGCCGCCGCCCTCAACCGGCACCTGGTGCTGACAGGCTGCCGCCGTTCCGTGCGCCACACCCTGGAAGAGGCCGTCTTCCAGCGCATGTTCGCCAGCCGCTGAGCGCGGTCGACCCCGGCGCCCCTTAGTGGGCGCCTCCGCCATCGCTTGAGCCGCCCCGCTCCGACCGGGTGAACCATACCAGCACGACCAGCCCCAGCATCAGCACCCCTCCGCCCCAGAACAGATCATCCGCGCCCAGGGTATACGCCTGGACGTCCACCACCCGGTTCAGCAGCTGCAGAGCCTGGCCCTGATCCAGCCCCAGCTGCCCCATGTCGTGCAAGCCTTGCGTGACCACGGGATTGTAGGCATTGAGGCCGTCGACCATCTGCGCGTGATGGTGGCTGGCGCGATGGTCCCACCAGGTGGTGGAAATGGAGGCGCCGAACGCTCCGGCGGTGATGCGGGCGAAATTGGTCAGTCCCGAGGCCGAGGGAATCTTGTGGTGCGGAATGCCGGACAGGATGATCGCCATCAGGGGGATGAAAAAAGTCGCCGCCCCCGCTCCCTGGATGAGCTGCGGCAGGACGATGGCCGACACGTCCGCGCCGGCGGTGAAGCCCGCGCGCATGAAGAACACCGCGGCGAAGACCAGGAACGCCGACGTCGCCAGGGCCCGATGGTCCACCCGGGGCATGATCTTCCCCACCACGGGGGTGAGGAGGATGGCCAGAAAACCGATGGGGGCCGTCACCAGCCCCGCCCAGGTGGCGGTGTAACCCATGTACTGCTGCAGCCACAGGGGCATCAGCACCACGTTGCCGAAAAACACCGCGTAGCCCAGGGCCAGGGTCAGGGTACCGAGGGAAAAGTTGCGCTCGGCGAACAACCGCAGGTCGACGACCGGGTGCTCGTCGGTCAACTCCCACGCCAGAAAGAAACAGAAGCCCACGACCGCCGCCGCCATCAGGAAAAGGATTTCCGGCGAATTGAACCAGTCGAGCTCCCGCCCCTTGTCGAGCACGATCTGCAACGACCCCACCCACACCACCAGCAGCGCCAGGCCGACCGTGTCGATGGGTTTCTTGTGGGTGGGGGATTCCCGTTCCTTGAGCAGCAGCCAGGTCATCCAGGCGGCGGCCAGGCCGACGGGGATGTTGATATAGAAAATCCACGGCCAGGTCAGGTTATCCGTCAGCCAACCGCCGAGAATGGGCCCCATCACCGGCGCCACCAGGGTGGTCATGGACCAGGCGGCAAGGGCCATGGGCGCCTTTTCCTTGGGATAACTCTGCAGCAGCAAAGCCTGGGAAAGGGGAATCATCGGCCCGGCCACCGCCCCCTGTATCACCCGGAAGAAAATCAGCATCTGCAGGCTGCTGGACAGGCCGCACATCAGGGAGGCCGCGACGAACAGCAGCACGGACGCCACGAACAGGCGCACCTGGCCGAAGCGCTGGGCCAGCCAACCGGTGAGGGGCACCGAAATGGCGTTGGCCACGGCAAAGGAAGTAATCACCCACGTCCCCTGGGTCGGGGAAACGCCCACGTCCCCGGAAATGGCGGGAATCGAGACGTTGGCGATGGTGGTATCGAGAACGTTCATGAACATCGCCAGGGAAACGGCGATGGTCGCCAGGGTACGCTGCCCCCCCTCGAGGGGGGGCGGCGGATAGGCGCCTGATTGCGCGGACACGGCCGGCTACCGTCGTCAGGCCGCGTGTTTCCGCGGGGGAAGCGGCGTATCGTCGCGCAGATTGGCGTCGATGATCGCCTTCACCCGCGCCTCGGCGGCCTTGCCCAGGTCGTTGAACACCGCCGTCGCGGCGACGGGCTCGCGCCGGGGGACGTCGGCCAGCGTCGGCCCGCTCTGGTCGTGGATATCCACGTCCACCAGCATGGAAAGCCCCACCCGCAGGGGGTGCTTGGCCAGCTCGCCGGGGTCGAGGGCAATCCGCACCGGCACCCGCTGCACCACCTTGATCCAGTTGCCGGTGGCGTTCTGGGGCGGCAGGAGCGCAAAGGCGGCCCCCGTTCCGGCGCCCATTCCGACGACCTTCCCATGGTAAACGACCCGCGAACCGTACAAATCGGCGGTCAGCGTCGCCGGCTGGCCAAGCCGCAGATGGGTGAGCTGGCCTTCCTTGAAGTTGGCGTCCACCCACACCTGATCGAGGGGGATCACCGCCATCAGCGGCATGCCCGGCGCCACGCGCTGCCCCGCCTGCACGCTGCGCTTGGCGACGAAACCGGTGACGGGGGCGGGAATGGTCGCCCTCTCAAAGGCGATATAGCCCTCCTCCACCTTGGCGGCGGCCCGAGTCACGCTGGGATGGCTCGCCACGGTGGTGCGGTCGATGAGGGCCCGGTTGGCGGCCAACTGCTCCCGGGCGGAAGCCAGGGCCGCCTCGGCGGCCTGCAGCCCGGCCTTGGCATGGGCGATCTCCTCCTGGGAAACCGCGCCGCTGTCCGCCACCGTCAGGCGCCGCGCCACGTCCTCCCGCATCTTGGCGACGTCGGCCTGCCGCTGCCGCACCAGGGCGGAAAGGGAAGCGTCGTTGGCGAACAACCCGCGCACCTCGCGCACCGCCTGGGCCAGTTGGGCTTCGGCCTGATCCAGCGCCACCTTCGCATCCAGGGGATCGAGCTGGACCAGGGGCGTCCCCGCCCGGACAAAGTCCGTATCGTCGGCGCGGATCGCCACCACCGTTCCCGCCACCTGGGGCGTGATCTGCACCACGTTCCCCGCCACGTAGGCGTCGTCGGTATCCTCGTGGAAACGGCCATGCAGCACCCAGTGGGCGCCGTAGGCGATTGCCGCGACGCCGAAGATGAAGGTCAATCGTTGCAGCAATTGCCTGCGCTTGCCGTTGCCGGCGGCCTTGCCTTGTTCCTTGCGGGGTTCGCTCATCGCGCCTCTCCTTGCGTCTTCAATTCGTTCCCTGCGGGTGATCCGCACCGGCCAACGCGGGGTAGCCTCCCCCCAGGGCCCGCGCCAGGTTGACCGAGGCCTCCATCCGCTTGGCGTCCAGGTCTGTCAGCGCTTGCTTCATCGCCAGCGCCCGGCTCTCCGCCTCGATAACCGCCATGCGGCTGGTCAGCCCGGCGGCTTGGCGCTTCGCCACCAGCCCGGCATGGGCCTCCAGGTCAGCCAGCGCCGCGGCACGGGAAGCCCGTTGCGCTTCGGCGCCGCGCCAGCTGGCCAGGGTGTCGGCCACGTCCCGCAAGGCCATCAGCACCGCCAGGTTGTATTGCTCCACCGCGGCGTCGTAGTCGGCGGCGCGGGCAGCCAGATTGGCGCGCAGACGGCCGCCGTCGAACAAGGGCAGGCTGAAGGCGGGGCCAACCCCGGCAATCCCGCTGCCCGCCTTGAGCAGCTGGTCCAGGCCCAGGGCCTGGGCGCCGAGAAAGGCGGCCAGGTTCACGTTGGGATAGAAGGCCGCCTTCGCCGCCGCCACTTCCTTGGACGCCGCCTCGGCGCGCAGTTTCTGCGCCATGACGTCCGGCCGGCGCCCCAGCAGCCCGGCCGGCAGAACCGTGGGCAGGCCGGGTGCCTCGGCCAAGGCGAGGCCCGGCCGGGCAATGCCATCGCCCCGGTCGGGGCCTTTTCCCAGCAAAGCCGCCAATTGATGGCGCACCCGGTCGATTTGGACATCGAGCGCCGCGACATCGGAGTTGGCCGCCGCCAGGGAGGCCGCCGCCTGTTTCAGCTCCGCCTCGGAATCGAGGCCCGCCTCCCGCCTCAAGGATTGCAGGCGGTTGAGCTCCGCCTTGTCCCGCTGCAAGGCGAGAGCGATGTCCCGCTGGGCCAGGAGACGGTCGAACTCCATGTAGCTGCGCGTCACCGCCACCGCCAGCAGCAGACGGGCGGTATAGGCATCAGCCCGGGCCGCCTCGGCCTGGGTCAGGGCCGCTTCGAAGCGGTCGCGGTTGCGCCCCCAGAAATCGAACTCGTAGGAGAAATCCAGGGCCAGGCGCCCGCTGTTCCAGGTGGATCCGCCATAGGGAGGCGGGTACACGTCGTGTTCGCTGAAACGCTGGCGCTCCAGCTGAAGATCGGCGTCCACGCGGGGGCTGCGCGCGGCGTCGGCGGCCCCCGCCAGGGCCAGGGCCTTGTCCACCCGCGCCCGCGCGACTTGCAGGAAGGGGCTGCCGGCCAGGGCCTCGGCCACCAGTGAATCCAGCTGGGGATCGCCGTAGGCCCGCCACCATTCTTCCGCCGGCCAGGGAACAGGCGCCCCCGCCTCTTCGCCCGCCTTGCCGAGGGACAGGCGGCCAGCGTCGACTTCCGTGGATTTTGGCGCGATACCGCCAGTGGCGCAGGCGGTCAGCATCGTCACCCCCAGCAGCAGCAGAATACGATGTATTTTCACGGCTCTCCCGAATAGGCTTCGCTTGTCGCAATGCTGCCTAGACAGCAATCTGGTCAAAAAAATTCAACTCTGCAGGTTATTGGCGAATCGCCGCAGATAGCCCTTGAACTGCTCCAGCTCCTCGGCGGAAAACCCCCGCAGACTGTGATTGAGGACTTTCACCACCGTCGGCAGCAACTCCTGCGGCAGGGAACGGCCCGCCTCGGTGGGGACGATGTTCACCACGCGGCGGTCCTCGGTGCTGCGTTCGCGCCGCACCAGTCCCTTCTCCTCCAGGCGGTCGATCATGCGGGTCATGGAGCCCGTATCGCAGCTCAGGTTGCGGCACAGGTCCGCCGCCGTCTTGGCGTTGCCTTCGAGGATATGCAGCAGGATGCCCCACTGGGTAGCGGTAATGGGGGCCTCGACCATCTCCCCGTCCAAGGCGCCGATCAGGCGGGAACGCGCCATCCCCAGCAGATAGCCGAGGCTCTCCTCGCGTCGGTAATTGTCGATGGTGTACAGGGGGTGACGGGACTCTTCCATAATTACTGCCTACACATAAACTGCCTAGGCAGCAATTTACGCGGATACCTTCCAGGCGTCAAGGAACAAAAAAGCCGGCGCCATGGCCGGCTTTTCCCTCTGCGCCTTCCGCGTCAATAGCGGTAGCTGTACAGCAGCTGCATGTTGGTCTGGCTCATGCTGATGGTCTGGTTCTGGCCGCCCAGGCTGCCCCACTGGTTGGTGACGGTCACCTTGGGCACGATGCTGACCGCCGCGTCCAGCGTAGACGTCTTGCTGAAGGCATAGCCCGCCCCCAGGGTGAGGTGGTTGGTGGTGATGGCGGGGAACAGCGGGGTGACGTACTGGTCCGGCACCGGATTGTTGGCCAGGTTCACGCCGCCGCGCCAGGTCCAGCCGTTGCCGGGAGAATAGGCGACCCCCACCATGAGAACGTGCTGGTCCTTCCACTGCTGCTTGTAATCCAGATCCATCACCGTGTTGGCGAAGCCCACGGCGAGGCCGCTCTGCTGGGCCGCCCCGGCGGCGGTGAACTGCATCTTGAAGGAGCGCATGGCGTCCTTCCAGCCGATGCGCTTGTAGTCCGCCACCCACTGCCAGTGGTCGTCGGCCTGGAAGGACAGGCCGAAGCCGAAGGTTTCCGGCCATTGGAAATCCTTCACCACCATCTTGCCCTTCACCGGGATAAGGGGCTGGCCGGCATATGCCCCCGTGCCGTTGACCTGGAAAGTGACCGTGGCATCGTCGGCCGTCAGGTCGCTGAGGCGGGTTTTGCTGTGGTAGGTGGCGCCGACGGTCAACTTGTCGTTCACCTTGTAGGTAAGCCCCAGCTTACCGGCGTAACCCGTTCCCACGGCCTGGCCGGTGTAGCGGTTAGTGTTGGAAAAATCGAAATAGCCCCAGCCCAGGCCCTGAATGCAGTTGCCGCCGCAGGTGCCGGCGTTCATCTGGGCGCCGAAACCGTCCACCATGGTGCCGGACGCCACGCCGAAGGTGTTGGTGGCCCCCGGATTGGCGCTGGTCGCCATCAGGTCGGCGAAATGCTTGCCGTCCACCAGCCACTTGACGTCCATGCCGGCCCAGACGTAATCCAGCGAACCGCCGAGGGACAGCTTGTCGTTCACCTCCACGGCGACGGGGAAGATCACCCTTCCCACGCCCACTTCGGAGCGGTTGCGGAGATTGGAGCCGCCCACGCCGCTGGCCGTGCCGAAGGGTGCCAGGGCACCGAACTCGGACGCATCGGCATACTCGGTGCCCATGCCCCCCTGGCCGTAAACTCCCACGCCGGTTACCCAGCGGCCGTGCTTCACCGCCCAGCCGAAAGCCGGCATGGAAAAAGCCGTGGCTTCGGAGGCCACACCCTGGGATTTCACCTGGGGCCCCAGGTAGCCGAAGGCCACATCCAGCCGCTTACCCTCCGGCATCAGCGCCAGGGTGGCGGGGTTGTTCATGAAGGCGGCGGTACCGTTGTCGTAGGCCATGGAGGCGCCGCCCATGGCCGCCGCCACGGCGCCGTAGCCTTCCATGTTCATGCCGTTGGTGGCGAAAGCGGTGGGCGAAAACAGACAAACGGCTGCCGAGGCCGTCCATACGGCTGGGTAGAGTTTTTTCAAGGGGAGACTTTCTGAATTAAGTGTGTGGAATAGTTATATCGTATTGTTATTCGCTGCCTCTCAGGCCCGCCGCCAGACGGTTCCCTGGGGCGTGTCCTCGAGGACGATGCCGGCCTCGGCCAGTTCCTGGCGGATGCGGTCGGCCTCGGCGTAGTTCTTGGCCTTCTTCGCCGCCAAGCGGCCGGCGATGAGCTGCTCGATCCTTTCCGGGCTGTAGCCGGATTCCTGTGCTCCCCCTTGGAGGAATTCCGTGGGATCACGCTGCAGCAGGCCGAGTATCCCGCCCAGGGCCTTGAGCAGGCCGGCCCGCTCAGGATCGTTGGTACGGTTCACTTCGCTCGCCAGGTCGAACAGGGCGGCGATGGCCTCCGGGGTGGCGAAATCGTCCTCCATGGCGGTCTTGAAGGCGGCGGCGAAGGGGTCGTGCCAGTCAATAGCTTCGCTGTGAGGCGTGGGGAGCGAGGGGCGAGGCGGGACGTTCTTCAGCGCCGTGTAAAGGCGCGTCAACGCTCCCTTGGCGTCGTCCAGGTGCTGATCGGAATAGTTCAGGGGGCTGCGGTAGTGGGCGCGGAGGATGAAGAAGCGCACCACTTCCGGGTCGTACTTCGCCAGCACCTCGCGGATGGTGAAGAAGTTGCCCAGGCTCTTGGACATCTTCTCGTTGTCCACCCGCACGAAGCCGTTGTGAATCCAGTAATTGACGTGCTGGTGGCCGTGGACCCCCTCGCTCTGGGCGATTTCGTTCTCGTGGTGGGGGAACTGCAAATCCGCGCCGCCGCCGTGGATGTCGAAATGGGCGCCGAGGAGGTCGTCCCCCATGGCGGAACACTCGATATGCCAGCCGGGCCGTCCGGCCCCCCAGGGGGAATCCCAGGCCGGTTCGCCGGGCTTGGCGGATTTCCACAGGACGAAGTCCAGGGGGTCCCGCTTGCCCTCGGCCACCTCCACCCGTTCCCCGGCCCGCAGGTCGTCCAGGGATTTGCCCGACAGCTTGCCGTAGCCGGGGAAGGCGTGGACGGAATAGCACACGTCCTTGTTGCCCGCCACGTAGGCCAGGCCCTTGGCGATCAGGGCCTCGATCATGGCGATCATGTGGGGCACGTACTGGGTGGCGCGGGGCTCGCAGTCCGGCTTCTCCACCCCCAGGGCGGCGGCGTCCTCGTCCATGGCGGCGATGAAGCGGCCGGTGAGGGCGTCGATGGGCTCGCGGTTCTCGGCGGCCCGCTTGATGATCTTGTCGTCGATGTCGGTGATGTTGCGCACGTAGATGACGTCCAGCCCCTCGGCCCGCAGCCAGCGGCGGATCATGTCGAACACCACCAGCACCCGGGCGTGGCCGAGATGGCAGTAGTCGTACACCGTCATGCCGCAGACGTACATGCGGACCTTGCCGGGTTCCAGGGGGACGAATTCCTCCTTGGCGCGGGTGAGGGTGTTGTGGATTTTCAACATGATGCGTTCGATCGGACGGGTAAAAGGGCGCTATTTTACCACCATCAGCGCCACGCCCCCCATCATCACCAGAGCGGCGGCGAAATGGTGGGGAAAACGCCTCTCCCGGAACAGCCAGGCCCCCAGCGCGATGCTGAACAGGATGCTGGCGCGCTTGACGGCGACGGCATAGGCCGCCTCCGCATGGGCGAAGGCGAGGAAGGTGCAGAGAATGGAAAACGCCGACACCAGGCCGATGCGGGCGTGAACAGCGAAATTGCTAAAGGCGCGGCGCAGGATATCCGGCTCCCGCAGGGAAAGGGCCACGGCGGAAGCCGACCCCACCGCCCAGAAATAGAGGGTTGTCGCCGCCAGGCTGTGGGCCTTGAGCAGGGTGCCCTTGGCCAGGGCGGCGGTCACGCTGTACACCAGCGCCACCCCGAGCATGGCGCGGGCCCCCGGCTGGCGGGCAATGGCGGCGAGGGGCTCGAGCCATCCCCCGGGCCGCTTCAGCATGGCCCGGTCGAGATTGAGGTAATAGGCCCCCGCCGCCACCAGCAGAATGCCGGCGAACCCCCGCGGGCTTACCGCCTCCCCCAGCAACAGAAACCCGGTGAACACCAGGAACACCGGCGAAAAAGCCAGGTAGGGCACCGACAGGGCCAGCGGCGAGGAGCGCAGGGCGCGGATGTAGAGGAATTCGGCCAACAGCTCCAGGGGCACCGCCGCTCCCAGCCACAGCCAAAAGGACCCGTCCAGCCGTGGCGCCGCCGTCACCAGCAACAGGGGGGACAAGGCCAGGGCAGGGAAAAGGGTCCGCACCAGCAGCGCCAGGGCCGGCGGATAGCCGGAAAGATGG